>DATBSH010000097.1:0-42441 GCA_036559885.1 Pyrinomonadaceae bacterium | reverse complement strand
ACGAACAGCTGTCAGTCGCTGTCACCGCTGGATAGGTAACAGTCATCGAAGTTGCAGTGGAATTCATCGGTAGGCTGACCACGACATCAGACGGACAAGAGATGTTCGGAGCTAATGTGTCTTGCACGGTTACTACAACGTCATCGGTATCAGATCCGCCTCCTGTATCGGTCACGGTTAATGTGATGGTGTGTGTACCGAGCGGTAAGTTAACCGTTAACATTGCGCCTGTGCCGAGAGAAGTCATGCCCTCAGCCCACGAGTAAGAGTTAATGGTTCCACTTCCCGCAGTGGATGCTGATCCATCGAGGTTCACCGCCGTGGTTCCACCAGCGCATTCAACTGTTTGATCGGTTCCGGCATTTGCAGTCGGGGAAGTCACCGCCGTTCCGAATTTCTGAATTCGAAAGTTATCCCTGTCTGCTACGTAGAAGAAGGTACCAGCCGTGTTGGACGCAACGTCTATCGGAGCACTGAACTGCCCATCTGCCGTGCCGGCGCTTCCACACACTTCCATGAATGTTCCAGTCGAGGAAAAAAGTTGGACCCGGTTGTTTCCAATGTCAGCCACATAAACATGACCAGCATTATCAACGCCGACACCTTCTGGTAGGTTGAACTCACCATTGCCTGTGCCGTTTGTACCCCACTGGGCGATGAAGCCGCCAGCCGTGGTCAATTTCTGAATACGATTGTTCCCCGTATCGGCCACATAAACGTTGTCAGTTGAATCAATGGCGATACCTTTGGGCCCGCTGAATTGGCCGTTACCGCTGCCGTTGGAGCCAAAGGCAGAGACGAAAGTGCCGGCGGAGGTGAACTTTTGCACCCGATGATTGCCCGAGTCGACCACGTAAACGTTGCTTGTAGAGTCGACGGCTACTCCGGCCGCGCCGAAAAACTGACCATTGCCGCTACCCTGCGTACCCCAGGCGAGCTGAAACACTCCACTTGAGTTGAATTTTTGCACCAGCCTACTTGTGCGGTCAGGCGCCGCGTCCGTGACATAGATGTTGCCACTAGCATCGACCGCGACGCGGTAAGCGTTAATGAATCCACCCGCGGTGTCGGAATTAGTACCGAATCTGAAAAGAAAGTTGCCGTTTGCGTCGAATTTTTGAATTTGGCCAGGAGTGTTGCTGGAGTCTGCAACGTAAACGTTGCCTGCGTTGTCGACCGCAATTCCTCTGGGAGCTTCGAACTGGCCGTTGCCCACACCCTCGCTTCCCCACTTGAGAACGAAGGTGCAAGCTGCGGACGCGCCGACTACGCAAACAAGCAACCCAATAATTAAGGTTAGGAAGAATGGCAAACGCAATTGGCGACGTTTATGAGACGAACGCGAGATAAAGGGACGAGGGGACGTAAGGGAACGTAGTTTCATTGGGATCTCCTTTGAGTCTATCGACAAATAGAAAGATAGGTGCGCAATGGGCGAATGCGCGATAAGAATCTTTTTTGCGGTCGATCAACCCGAACTTCTTACGAGGCGGCTACGCTTTGGGCACGCAGCCAATTGAAGTTCGGCCATGATGTGCGGGAGAAGATATGACGGGTCGTGGAGGTTGTCAACGAAAAGAAAAACGAAAAAGAAAAACCATCCGCAGATTACTCAGATTACGCAGATTAAGAGCTTCTCAGCCAAGTTGAGTGGTACGGTCTCCGACGTCCATTCAATACTCAACTTAGCTAACTAAGTTCTTAATCTGTGTAATCTCCGTAATCTGCGGAGGTTTAGCGGATTCGGGCGACACCGATGCGTCGCTGAACGAGTCGTTCGACTTCAAGGGGCACACCATCTGCCTTGGCTTGACGAATGAAATCTCTGTCGATCTTGAAGATGCGCAGCTTAACGAGTTCTTCAACAGAAAGATTCGTCAATCCTTCGTCTCGCACTTCGCTGATGAACTCAGGAGTCACTTTGAAGATCTGCATCTTAACCAGACTGTCGAACGACTCGTTCTCGAAACCCATTTGATGGACCTTCGCTACGAACGCGGGATCGATCTTGAAGATGCGCGCTTTGACGAGGTCTTCCATATCCAAATCAAAGCCACTCGCTTTCATTTCACGCATGAAGTTCGAATCAATTTTGAAAATCGCGGCTTTGAAGAGATCGTCGACGTTCAGGTTCGCAAATCCAGAAGAACGTAAGTCGTCGGCGAGTGCCGTGGTCACATTCAGAGCTGTCGCGGCGAATAGGCGCTCTTCCGGCTCTGCTCCGTGATCTCCCCCATTCTTCTCGAAGTCGAAACCGCGAGACTTCATGGCGGAAACAAATGCTTGATTGCCTGTGAAGACAAATGTGCCGGAGCCTTTGCCGTTTTGAAAAGTTCCTTCGCAATCAATCCTGCCGGCTTCGCGCACAAGGCTGAACTTAACGGGCCCCCCAGCTTTGGCTTGTTCGTACGTTAGCCCTTGCAGCTCACTGAAATCAAACGTTTGCCCCATCTGATTTCTGCCGCCTCTGTCCGACCTGCGTTCCAAATGCAAATTAAGCCTCCCAGAGTCTTCAATGTTGGCAGTCCACGTTCCAGTAAACGTCTGCTGCGAATGACTGGTGCCTGACACTGTGAACAAAAGGATTATGGCGATTACCAGGCCACAAATGCTCGAAAGCCGCACATTCTTTGACATAAACTTGTCCTCGACTTAGATTCTTTCCCTCAAAAGAAGAACACCGTACAACGTCTTTTGTGACGAAAAATATCCGAAAGAATAGTCGACTATGAAAAAGCCCTTTCTTTGCCTTAGTGTCAGTATCCTTCTTCTTCTTTCGACCTCCGCTGCCAGTCAAGATCTCGGGGCGGATAAAAAGACTCTGATACGTGAACTGCTCGTCATAATGGACATTAAGAAAAACGCGGATGCAATTCGAAATGCCCTGTCCGTTCAAATAGAAAAAGATGTCTCTGCAATGCTGAATCGCATCATCGGGCAGGACACAAAATTAACTAAGCAGGAACGGGAGGAATTGCAACAAAAAGTAGGCGAGAATGCGCGGAAATCCCGTGAACGATTCAATCGGTTGTTTTCCGAACGCGTGAATTATCCGCAGCTCGTGGAAGAGGTCTGTTATGAGGTTTATGACAAGTACTACACCCTGGACGAGCTGAGGGATCTAATCGCCTTCTACAAAACACCCGTTGGCCAGAAGACGATCAGGATCATGCCCGACTTATTTGCAGAATCAATGGCGAAGACGAACGAACGATTGCAGCCGCGGCTGGAGCCGCTGATAAAAGAGATAGTTGAGGAGGAGACAAAGGCGATCCAAGAGTCGCTTCCGAAACGAACGCCTGCGGCGACAACTCCGAAAACCCAGAACAAACGCCAACCGAAATAGACTGAAACGTCGACCAGAGGTTAAGCGAAATGACCCAGCCTTAGTGTCCGTTTTGTAACGGTTCCCAAACGACGGGCCTGATTGCTCTATCATGTCGAAAAAGAAACCGAGGAAAGCGGAGATTGTGGGGAAGCAAATCTACCTGCGTCAGCTCGAACAGTCAGACCTCCAGGAACTCACGAGTCTGAATCGTCGTAGCAAACGCCTGCACCGGGGCTTTGTCTCACCTCCAACGCGGCCGGACCAGTTCAACGCGACACTCGAGCGCAGTCGCAGGGGTGAGTCCTGTTGTCTCGTTATTTGCCATCTCGACGATGATGCAATTGTTGGTTCGATTAACTTGAACCAGATTTATCGTGGGCCGTTTCAGAGTGCCTACCTCGGGTATTATGTGGGAGCAGAATTTGCAGGCCGGGGTTTTATTAGCGAAGCGGTGCAGCTCACGCTGAGGTATGCTTTTGAAAAACTGCGGCTGCACAGGCTTGAAGCGAACATTCAGCCTACAAACCGCAAGTCAATTGCAATTGTCCGAGACGCTGATTTCGTTCGCGAAGGTTTCTCCAAACGGTATCTCAAGATTTGCGGGCGCTGGCGCGATCACGAGCGCTGGGCAATTATCGCTGAAGATTGGCGGGCGAAGCGGAAGAGACGGATGCCAGGATGATATGAGAACCACGCCATTGCTTTTGCTGTCACTATTACTTTCCGCTGTCGTAACAGGCCTTGCGTTAATCATCGCAATCTTCGCTTCGGCTACGCATGCCGGATCCGGCGGAATAAGCATGGTTGCGGGCGGACTTAGCAATACGTTCTTGTTAGTTCTACTGATTGCATTTCCACTCTCATCCCTGGCAGTGTTTTTAATGCTTCGCAAGCTTGTCGAAAGGAAGCGATAAAAATGAATCCGGCTAGAGTTGTCGCAGGAGTATTCGCACTCCTGGCGGTGGGGCTCGGTTTCATGATGGCCGTGAGACAAGAGCCGGAAACTGGACGAACACTGATTCTCGCTGGCGCAATTGTTATCGCCGCTTTAGTGATAAGCACGGCGATCGTTGATGCTAAGAATAAGTAGTGCCAGAGAAAGTACGAGTTTATCGTGAAACTAGCAAAACGAAGACTTGCAGGCATCATGTTCGCGCTGGCGTTGATTTGCTTATTGCCCTCTCAGATCTTCGCCCAGCGCCGCCCACCGAATATCGTTGTGATTGTCACGGACGATATGGGTTATGCCGACATTGGAGTTCACGGGTGCAAGGACATTCCTACGCCGAATATTGATGCGCTTTCTCAAAGTGGGATCAGATTCACTAACGCCTACGTGAGTGGTCCATACTGTAGCCCGACACGAGCGGGACTTTTAACGGGACGTTATCCTCAACGCTTCGGGCATGAATTCAATTTGGACGTTTCTGCAGCTCACAGCGAGCTAGGTCTGCCTCTGACTGAAACGACCTTGGCAGATCGTTTACACGCCGCTGGTTACCATACCGCCGTATTTGGGAAGTGGCATCTTGGGCTGGCCGAAAGATTTCACCCGATGTCACGAGGGTTTGATGAGTTCTTCGGCTTTCTGGGGGCGGATCACTCGTATATCGACCCACAAGCCGCGTCTCGAAATCCGCTGCTTGATGGAAGAAAAATAGTTGAGAAAACTGATTACCTGACTGATGCGTTTGTGGAGCGGGCCGTAGATTTCATCAAACGACAAAAGTCGCAACCTTTCTTCATGTATCTCGCTTTCAATGCGGTTCATACTCCGATGGAGGTAACGCAGAAGTACCTCGATAGATTCCCAAACATCACGGACGAACGCAGGCGGAAATATGCAGCCATGTTGTCTGCTATGGATGACGGCATCGGAAGGACACTGGCTGCACTTCATGACGCTGGCTTAGATGAAAATACTATTGTGTTCTTCTTTAACGACAATGGTGGGCCAACAATGATTGGCACCACAATCAACGGTGCCAGCAATAATCCTTTGCGAGGATCCAAGCGCCAAACTTACGAGGGCGGTATTCGAGTCATCTACGTGATTCGTTGGAAAGGACACTTGCCCGAGAAAACGAGGTACGATCAACCTGTAATCCAACTGGATATTTTTCCAACCGCTCTGGCTGCCGCAGGTGTCAAACCAAAACAAGAATGGCGCCTCGACGGTGTCGACCTAATGCCTTTCGTGACGGGCAAACAAAAAGGAGCACCGCATGAAGCACTCTATTGGCGATTGGGCGTGAACCTAGCTATTCGCAAGGGCGATTGGAAACTCGTTAAGACCAACGAGGAACCTCTGCAGCTGATCGATGCCTCCACATTAAACGATCTCACGGGAGCGGAACTGTACAATCTTGTGAAAGATATTGGAGAACATGAGAATCTGGCATCAAGGTATCCTGAGAAGGTGAGGGAACTGGGGGAGGCGTGGCGACAGTGGAACAACACCCTGACTAAACCACTGTGGGGCCCTACAAGACGCGGTCGGTGAGAGAAGCAAAATGTTTGATGGAATGATATTAACGGCACTCGCGGTAGGTTTTGTTCTTGGTCTGCGGCACGCGCTGGATCCAGATCACATCGTTGCTGTATCGACAATTGTGAGTGAGTGCAAGAGCTTTCGCCGCTCGTCGCTTGTGGGTACCTTCTGGGGACTGGGCCACACATTATCGCTCTTACTCGTCGGAGTGGCGGTTGTCTCATTTAAGTTGAACCTTTCCGAACGCGTTGCGGCATGGATGGAATTCGCGGTTGCTTTGATGCTCGTAGTTCTCGGAATAAAAGCGGTGGTCAACGCAATAAGAGGTTGGAAGTTGCATGCGCACACACATGAGCATGATGGACAGAAACACGTACACCTTCACGTGCACCGGCCAGGCGAGGCAGACATTCATCGACACCGGCATTTTCTCGGCGTTGGTATGCGACCGTTCATTGTCGGAATGGTGCACGGCTTAGCGGGCAGCGCTGGTCTCATGATCCTGGTCCTAGCGACAATTCCGTCAGCAGTCGTAGGGATGATTTACATTGCAGTGTTCGGAGTAGGCTCAATCGGTGGTATGTTTGTGATGAGCAGCATAATCAGTTTGCCGTTTTTACTGGTGGGCCGGCGGCTAAGTTTGTTTGGTAAAGTCTTACAGGCTGCAGTTGGCGTTGTAAGTCTCGGGTTTGGTATCTATCTCATGTGGCAATATGGGATTAACGGCTTCGCTAGAGTCTCGTCGTAGCTGGTCATGGTTGAGAAGTTAAATGGAAAACTAATAGTCGGCATCACGGGCGCGACCGGGACCATCTTCGGTGTCCGACTCCTTCAGATACTCGAAGGCAGCGGTCTCGAAACACACCTCGTGATGAGCAAGTGGGCACAACGAACGCTCACTCACGAAACTCCCTATACAGCCGAAGAAGTCGAGCAAATGGCGACGTGTTTTCACCGCATCAATAATCAGGGAGCTCCTATTTCAAGTGGCTCATTTCTCACCAAAGGCATGGTGATAGCTCCATGCAGCATGAGAACACTCGGCGCGATTGCAAGTGGTGTCGGCGATAATCTTATTACGCGAGCAGCTGATGTTACGCTCAAAGAGCGCAGGAAGCTGGTGCTGTTGATCCGCGAAGCCCCGTTCAACGACATTCATATTGAAAACATGCTGAAGCTCTCGAGAATGGGAGTGGTAATCCTGCCGCCGGTGCCCGCTTTTTACAATCATCCTCGCACCATCGACGACATCGTCAATCACGTCGTCCAACGCACACTTGATCAATTCGATATCCACATCGATGTAGTGGCGAGGTGGGATGGAGTGATGCGACGAACGGGGAAGGTGCCGCAAGGGTAACTGCTCACGGTGCTTAAACCGGTAGTGTCCTGATTTGGTCTTCGGAGGGCGCCCCTACAAATCAGGAGAAGCGGCTGAAAGGAAATTCTTGCGCAATACACGCCGACTGAATTAGATTAAAGACTTGAACCCCAGCCTCACAAAACCCGGCTAATCTTTACAAATCAGTCTTTCGCTTAAGAAAGAAGGAGGATCGTGCAATGTTGGGTCAAGTCTGGGATACCTTTGTCATGCTTCTGCCCGTTTTCTTCCTGCTGACCATGATTTTTGGGGCAGGCTTTTATATCGGGCGCGTAAGCAAAAAAGAATGAACGCCAAACCTGCCCGATTAATACTGCTCGTTATAGGCAGTGTTCTGCTTCTGTTCGCCGCCTGGAACTGGTTGGTCCCTCGTCCGCGTTATTTGAGCTCCACCCCAAGTCCTAATTCTGTTCTTACAACTATGCCCACCACAGTTTCCCTTGAATTCAGCGATCCGCTTGATCGTGAATCGACGCTCGCGGTCGCCTCGACTATTACGCTGTCGGCCGAGGGTCAGGAAGTTTATGGAGACGGAAAACGTTATACGGCGGCAGGTCCAAGCGCTGGACATGGCCGTATCCTCAGCGTTGCGTTGGATCCTAATTTACCGAAAGGATTTTATTGGGTGAGCTGGTCAGCGGTCGCAGCTCGCGGAAAAGCCAAGAGCTTCGGCGACTTTTGTTTCAGCGTGGGAATGCCAATCCCCGAAAGTATCGCGCGCGATCGACGGAGCGCTGTCGTCGAACATGACTACCGGTATCGTGACCAGCGAGCGCTGGTGGTTGGAGGTTTTCTCCTGATCGCACTAGGGTTGCTTTTGCCGCACTTAGGGATAGCGACGGGAGACATTCGTACGACTGGTACTCCGGAAAGTGATTAACTCCACAACGTAGTTAGCTATCAAACCGACGGACAATGCAAATAGCAGTTTCCCGGTGGACGAGGCTGGCCAAATTTCTTTCAGCGTTAGGATGACTAACGGAAGCCAGAGCGTTACTGCGGTTACCAGTCCGGGTGTGTAAGTGCGGTCACTAACGCTTCGAACTATATGAATGAGTGAGTTGCCAAGCACGATCGCGCTGAGCATCGCTAGCATTGTTACAGGAAATCGCAGCAATATTGCTAAAGCTGCTCCTGCTATCATCAAAAACAGTCCAACCGACTGGAGCGCCATAAACCAGCGCGGCGACAGTTCAACGGAATATCGTCTAAATAAGTAATTCGAATACCCGCCACCCGCCCAATACTCCTCAGCCAGGTGTGCAATGTAGGTCAGCGGAAAAAGCGATAGCCAGAGGATCAAGTTCGAGTTGGTGAACATGGCTGATGGTACTTTGTACTTTGATCTTTGCACTTTGTCCTAATGCCGAATGGCTGTAGTATCCAACGACGACCACGCACAAAGTTCAAAGCACAAAGTCTTAACTGCTGAACATAGATGCCCGTTGCTAACCATGCGGTTTCTCATGAAACTCAATTAGCCCGTCGGCTCGGATTGTTTGATGCCACCATGATCGTGATGGGCGGCATCATCGGTTCGGGAATCTTTATCAACCCTTACGTCGTTGCCCGCCAGGTTCACACTCAATTCTTGATTCTTGGTGTGTGGGCGCTAGGTGGTTTGCTGGCTCTGGCCGCGGCCTTTATTTGGGCTGAACTGGCGTCACGTCGTCCTGATGTTGGCGGTCAGTACGCTTATCTTCGCGAAGCATTTCATCCGGCTGTCGCCTTTCTTTACGGATGGGTTCTGCTGCTAGTAATTCAAACGGGCGGGATGGCCGCGGTAGCGGTCACCTTCTCCCGTTACTTCCTGGACATGGCGCCGCTGCCGCTATCTGACGCGTGGCTTGCAGCCGTTGTTCTTTCGATCTTAACAATCATCAACTGCCTTGGTGTCCGAGCGGGCAGCACAGTGCAGAGCATTTTCATGGTTCTTAAGATCGTGGCGATCATCGCCTTGGTCGTCTCTGGATTATTCTTTGGTGGCAGACATTCGCCATCTTCGGCAACGGCTGCGGAAAACATGAATCTGTTGACAGCGATTGGCGCAGCAATGGTTCCGGTTCTCTTCGCATATGGCGGCTGGCAAACTGCCACCTTCGTAGCTGCCGAAATTAAAGAACCAGAAAAGAACTTGGCTCGCGGACTGATCTTTGGTGTCGTTGGGGTGGTGGTGCTCTATCTTGCAGCGAACTTCGTTTACCTGCATGTGCTTGGACCGGTTGGCTTGGCGGCGACTACCGCACCGGCGTCGGAAGTAATGCGTCGCGCTTTTGGAAGTGTAGGCGCGAGAGCTATTGCCGCCGGTATCGCGATTTCGACGGTCGGGTTCTTAAGTCAAAGCATGTTGACTGCTCCTCGAGTCTATTTTGCAATGGCGAGTGACCGGCTGTTTTTCAAGAGCGTAGCTACTGTGCACCCGAAGACTCGAGCACCGGTGGTGGCGATTGCTGTGCAGGGAGCTTTGGCGATTCTCATCGCACTCTGGGGCCGGTATGAAGACATTCTCAATTATGTAGTCTCGATGGATTTCATATTCTTCGGTCTTACCGCGTGCTGTGTCTTCGTCTTTCGCAGCCGCGAGGGAACGGCTGATCGAAAACAGATAACTCGTGTGCCGGGACACCCACTTACCACCGCGATTTTTATCGCAGTATCCTGGCTTGTAGTTATCAATACGATTTACCACAATCCACGCAACACATTGATTGGAGTAGCCATTCTGATCGCGGGAATTCCTGCTTATCTTTTTTGGCAATGGAGAAAACAAGATGAGTGAGCCACGAGGCGCGATGAGTTCGTCTTACATGCATTGGGCTAAGACGAGTTCACAGGCAAAATTCAACCTCGCGACAAGTGGTTTAGCAAACTTGCCTTTACATCGTCTGCGTGTGTCGCTGGACCAGTTGGAGATCACTGACGGCGGGTATGGCTATGAGCCGCTGTTGTCGGCGATTGGCGGCCGTTATGGCGTGGGAAGAGAATCGATCGTAACAGCGGCGGGTACGTCCTTCGCAAATCACCTCGCGATTGCAGCTTTGATTGATCCGGGTGACGACGTTCTGTTCGAAACGCCTGCGTATGAGCCAATGTTAGCAACGGCCCAATTTCTTGGTGCCAAAATTAGACCCTTCGCGCGACGATTCGAAAGCGGGTTTCAAGTTTTGCCCGAACTCATTGAGGACCGGTTGCGGCCGAACACTCGCTTAATAGTGCTAACGAACCTCCATAATCCGAGCGGGGTTCTAACCGTCGATGAAACTCTTGCGGCCGTCGGACGGATTGCCGAAAGGTGCGGAGCAAAAGTTCTTGTCGATGAGGTGTATATGGAGACGCTGTTTGAAACACCGCCCCGAACTTCGTTTCACTTGGGTCCGCAGTTCGTGGTTACAAGCAGTTTGACGAAAACGTTTGGTTTAAGTGGTCTGCGTTGCGGTTGGATTTTTGCTGAACCTCAACTTGCCAGGAAGATGTGGCGGCTGAATGATCTTTTTGCTTCAACGCCGGTCCACACTGGCGAACGCTTAAGCGTACTGGCATTTGAACAGATTGAAGAGATCGCTGCACGTTCGAAACAACTGCTGAGTGTCAACCGCAAAACGTTAGAGGAGTTTCTTGATTCGCGGGACGATCTTGACGCGGTGCGCCCGGAGTTCGGAACGACGATGTTTCCGCGATTGCGACGGGGAAATGCTGATGATCTCTGTAGTTTGCTGCGAGAGAAATATGAAACCTCGGTGGTGCCGGGGAGGTTCTTCGATTTGCCGGAACATTTTCGAGTGGGTTTTGCAGGAGATACCGAAACGCTCCAAGAAGGTTTGGAGCGATTAGGTTCAGCGTTGGATGAACTTGGGAAATAGGAAAAAGATATTCTTTTTTTACTTCTGCTTCTTTCGCAACGCTTCCAGCAAGAGCCAATCGTGAACTTGTTCGGCCGCTTCGACACCGACGGCTTCAGCAGTGATTTTTATCGGTGTCCCTCCAGGCCAGTTGTCTCTTCGCACCATCGGGCCTTCCTGCGCTTTGTAGTAGACATGGCCCTTAAACTTCTCCTGTCCTGTCGTCGGTGCAAACGCCAACACGCGCACATCGAGATCGGGTGAGTTAAGAATGTACGTGCCCTTTTGAAAGCTGTCGATATCAAACTGCAGCAGCAAAACAATTGATTCAGCTTCTTGCTTTGCACGTTTCCTGGCTCGCTCACGATTGAGATCGCCGACAGTCACAACGTTCACGTTCTTAAATTCATTCAGCCGAGATGCGAAATTGGAGAATATCGTCTCCTCGCTCAGCATGCGACGGGAAGTGAATTGGCAGCCAATTACAACCGACACGGTGTTAGACAATTCTCTCGTGTCTGGATTGGTTGTCGGGCCTTCGGTGTTGGCTGGGGTTGGTGTTGGAGTCGCCGGTTTAGGGCGTCTCCCGGATTGTGAGAACGCTCGAGGCTCAAAGACCAGCAGACTTAGCATGGCCAGAGCGGCTAACCGGTATGTTCGCGGAATGTCGGGGATTCGTAACATTCTCACCCCTTTTTGTCGCTAGCTTTGCCTTAGAAGCTTCCAGTCTCTGACGGGTTGCGTGCCAGTTTCTTCAAAAATCTCAACTGGTTCGCACCAGCTTGATCGCTTCTCTTGCGTAGTACGTCAGGATTATGTCAGCTCCGGCGCGCTTGATGCTCGTGAGTGTTTCCAGCATCACGCGCTCTTCATCGATCCAGCCCTTCTGCGCGGCAGCTTTTATCAACGCGTACTCACCGGAAACATGATAAGCAGCTAGTGGCACATCAAACCGCTCCCGTATCATTTTGAGCACGTCGAGATAAACCGTCGCGGGCTTCACCATCAAAATGTCTGCGCCTTCAGCGTAATCGAGCTCAGCTTCACGCATTGCTTCGCGAGCGTTTGGTGGGTCCATCTGATAAGCGCGACGATCCCCAAACGCCGGAGCGCTGTCGGCAGCTTCGCGAAAAGGACCATAGAACGCCGAAGCATATTTAACTGCATAAGCCATGATCGGAATGTGTTGAAAACCGGATGCATCGAGTTCAGAGCGAATAGCTGCGACTTGTCCATCCATCATAGCGGACGGCGCTACAACATCCGCGCCTGCTTCAGCCTGACTCGCCGCGGTGCGAGCAAGTAGCTCGAGCGACTCATCGTTCTGTACGTCGCCGTTGCGAACGACACCGCAGTGTCCATGAGATGTGTATTCGCAAAGACAAGTGTCGGCCATCGCTATTACATCTGGCGTTGACCGCTTAATCGCTCGGAGTGCTTTTTGCACGACTCCGTCTTCAGCATAAGCACCTGATGCGAGTTCGTCTTTCGTCTCAGGCAAGCCAAAGACAATGACGCTCCGAACACCGATGTCGAACGCACGAGATACTTCCTCTGCGGTTTTGTCGACCGAAAGATTGTAAACGCCTGGCATGGACGACACTTCACGGCGGATGTTTGTACCGGAGCAAACGAAGAGGGGAAGGACGAAGTCATCTCGTGAGAGCCTGGCTTCGCGAACCATCGATCGAAATGCATCAGTTCGTCGCAAGCGGCGGGGACGGTGAGTAGGAAAGGGCATAATAAACAACCGCCTCTATTTATTTCTTAGTTACTCTGTCCTTTGTCCTTGAGCATGGACTAACCAACAACAAAATACAAAGACAAAGTTCTACTCTTCTACCACCTGTGATACGCAGGATGGCCCGGTTGCACGGCGACAAACGTGCCACGACAAGTGGCGCACACTTTATCATGAGCAATGAGTTCACCCTCAACCACGGCGCGATCGTCGGATGATTCGACAACGCGCGCCACCAGCTTAACTGGTTTATCAGTGGGAGTTGGGCGCAAAAGCCTAATTGAGTATTCGGCCGTCACCGTGCACGGTGCTTTTGATGCACCAGATTGCTTCATTAGGTGCCACGCACCGGCCCAGTTACAGTGACAGTCAAGCAGAGTTCCGATAATGCCGCCATTCAAGACTCCGGGGAACGCTTCGTATTGTTCGCTCGGTTGCCATTCAGCTACGACTTGTGCGCCTTGGGGAAAACTGCGGATGTGAAGTCCCTTAGGGTTCGCGGGTCCGCAGCCGAAGCAGGCGTTATTGGGAGCGTACGTTTCCTGGAGACTCTTGTCTGTCATGCCCTGAGAGACCACCGACTCATGCGCGCGTAATGCAATTTCAAACTAAACCGGATTGTAAACCCGTCCACTTCTTAGCTGAAGTTAAAGTACACCGACCTAAAGAGACTGCACAAATAAACGTAGCGTAGTGGCATGAAGTCAGTACCACCTCGCGATAGCGGGTGGGTGCGAAGCCGAATCGAATAAATGAAGCCGCCAGAGTCTTGGCTTCGCACCCACCCGCTACCGCGAGGTGGTACTGACTTCATGCCACTGAGATCAGGTTTAATGACACGTCTCGAGAAGGTGGTTCTAACTGGTCGCGCTGCGCTCCTTATTGCGCAGCTCCTGTCGCAACCTGAATCTCTGGATCTTTCCCGTCGCGGTGTACGGTAGTTCGGAAACGAAGACATACTTGCGCGGCTGTTTGAATCGCGGCAGCAACTTCGCTGCTAACTCTCGCAGCTCAGTCTCAAGCAAATTGTGTTGGTTTTTTTCAGAATCTCCGGCGACAACAAACGCGCAAGGACACGGAAGATGATGTTCATCGAAGTCTTCTACTACTGCGGCGCGTGCGACCTTCGCATGCTTCAATAGAATGCCTTCAACTTCCACAGGCGAGACCCATTGACCGCTTGATTTAAAACAGTCATCACTGCGCCCCATGTGAAACCAGTGACCCTTTTCGTCGCATCGGTAAAGATCACCTGTGCGAACCCAACCATCGACGAATGTCCGAGCCGTTTCCTCCGGGCGCTCCCAATAACCTGAGGCTGCGCTATCGCCCTTGATCCACAAGTGGCCTTCCGATCCAATCGCTGCTGGGTCGCCGTGTTCGTCCAATAGCTTTGCCTCGTAACCGTTCAGAACTGTCCCGCTACTGCCATAGCACACATCGTTTAAGTGATTCGACATGAACATGTGGAGCATTTCTGTTGAGCCGATTCCGTCGAGCACCGGCACGTCAAAGGTCTGTTCCCATTGCTCGCCAAGATGCGCAGGCAGGGCTTCTCCCGCTGAAACGCACATGCGCAAGCTTGAGCAATCTAACGGTTCTTTACTGCGGTGATACTCCAGCAGCAGGTTATAAACAACTGGAACTGCGAAGAAGATCGTTGGCCGCAGTTCGCGAAAGATACGACTGATGATGGCAGGTGTCGGTTTGTCGCAGCACAGGACTGAAGTCGCACCATTTAAAAGCGGAAAGGAAAGACTGTTTCCCAATCCGTAAGCAAAAGGTAAGCGTGAGGACGAAAACAGACGATCCGATTGCGTCAGCTGCAACACTTCCCGACAAAACGCACCATTCGTGTAGAAGATGTCCGCTTGACTATGCATTGCACCCTTTGGTTCTCCGGTACTGCCAGAGGTGTAAAGAATGAAAGACGTTTCGTCTTCGTTGGTCTTCAGGAACGGAGGCGGTTCAGCCGAACCAGTTTGCTCCTTCAGATATCGCAGAGTGTTTATGCGGGTGCGCGGCTGACGACGCACCATCTCAGTTACATAGAAATCGTTACCGCATTCCTGCTCATGCTTTTTGACGCTTCGATCAACGGTGATTAGTTGCTGAGGGAAGTGCAAATCGGTTGGAGCCTCATTAAGCAGCATTTCGACAAAATCAGCCTCGGCAATGGCCAGGCTCGCGCGAGAGTTGTGGAGGATCGCTCTCTGGTCTTCAAGCCGCAACGCCGTATTGATAGGTACAACGATCGCGCCCATCGAGCAGCCGGCAATAAACGCTTCGACGAACTCGGGAGAATCATTCAGCAAGAGCGCGACACGATCCCTGGGCCGCGTTCCAACTGAAGCGATCACCGTCGCCATCTCCAAGGTTTCAGCGCGAAGATCCGGATACGTAATCTCTTGGCCCTGGTAGAGAATTGCCGGTATTTGGCGATCCCGACTGAAGATTGCGTCGAACAGATTCATGATTAAGAACCTTCGGTGACCGTCATCTTCAGGTCGTTGCTCGTCTCCGAAAGCTTGCGATCGTCACCGTTGAAAGCCTCTATTTCGATGCGATAAGTACCTTTAGGCATTGGCTTCACCAGCTTAAATGAAGCTGCCTCGGCGCGTTCGTTTATATAAGGCGATACAACACCGTGTTCCTCCGCGTACAGACTGAACTTGTAGTACGCCGCATCTGGATACGGTTGCCATTGAAGTTCGACATTCTGGCCTACTGTCGCTCCTGGTTTTGGATTGAGAAGTTTAAGATCGCCTTTAAAGAGACTAGTCGATCGGATGAATAATGTTTTATCGGCCGCTATTTCGTATTTTTCTGCGTTTAGCCCAGCGATTCCCGTAGTTGCGAAAACAAATGACTCAGTGTCAAAGACGCGCGCGAGCAGACTTTCGTAAGTCCCCGGTGGAACATTTGCAATGACGTAATCGCCGTCTTTATCGGTGCGCGCCGTAAAAGTCTTACCACTGCAACCACCAAAGAACCGATTGAAGGTTTGGCAGAGTTTCACCTCGATGTTCTCGACGGGTTTGCTGTTGTATAGAACTTTGCCCTGGACATTTCCGGTTCCTGGCGCCGGCTTCACCTTTTCAACTTGCGGAACCGTATTGGTATCGGCTGATGTGCTCGAGTTCGTAGCTGGCCCGCTCTTTTTACCAAGCTTGCAAGACGTGACAGCAATTACGAGGATGCAAAGCGCAAAGAATACGCATTTGGTTCTCATGCTCGGTACCTTTCCAGGGTGATATTTTGTTAGCCGTTGGCCGTTGCTTTTGGTGCAATGTCAACTTTGATTGTGCGCCATTTCCCCTGCTTGAAACGAATGACGCTGAGTGCGCACCTGGCAGCATGGCCGCAAAGAATTGCAATCCAAATGTCAATCGGATCGAGTTTGCTGGTTTGTTTGATCACAAAACAGATTCCAAGGGGCACAACGATTTGGGAGATGATTGAGATGTAAAGAGGACTCTTCGTGTCTCCGGTTCCTTGTAGACCTCCTGTGTAGGTCAGGGCCACGGCGATTAATAATCCCGAAACACTAAGGACGCGTAGTAACTGCACACCAATGTGAACTACTGCTGGATCTTGCATGCCGAAGATACTAAGCAGTTGCCGCGGAAAGAATAGGAAGAAGGTACCTACAATCATAGCCAGGACGAAACCGAACCGCGCGGCGACGTGGACTGCAGCGTCAGCTCGATCCGGATGACCTGCACCAAGATTCTGCCCAGCAACAGCGGCGGCAGCACCCATAAGTCCGATTGCAGTCCAGGTAACGAGTGAGAAGAGTTCGGTGTACGAAACGGCAAATGCCGCCTGTGCGGCGGCGCTTTGTGCAAGCGAGCCGATGAACGAAAGCATTAGCACCCCGCCAATGTTCATCGCAATACCCTGAATGCCGGTCGGTAATCCAAACTTGAATAGCGATTTAATGATTCCCCAGTCGAGCCCAAGACCAGTAACGCGCGGAAAAGAAATGACCCACGTACCGGTCCAAAGTCTCCACAGCGAATAGATGGCTATCAGTCCTGAAGCGATTACCGTTCCCATTGCAGCGCCCGCCGTGCCGAACGCAGGGATTGGTCCGAGCCCCCTGATTAGAATAAGGTTCAGACCAAGATTCAGAATCGTCATTGCGAGGCCGAGGATCATGGGGGTGCGTGCATCTCCGGCTGAGCGCAGAGCCGTACTCAACATGAAGAAGATGAACATCCCGAAACTGAACAGAAACATGATGCGCAGAAACGGCAGCGCTTCAGTTTTCACTTCTGGTGCAGCATTCACGAGATCGAGCAGAGCGGGCGAAGCGAAGTAGCCAATTGGCGCCATTATCGCGACCGAGATGATCAGCGCGATGAGGAAAGCTTGATAAACCGTGCGGTTAACTTTCTCCTCCTCGTTTGCGCCTGCGAACCGAGATACGAGCACGCTCATGCCGGTAAACACTGAAGAGATGAAGACGATGACAACGATGATGATTTGCCAGCTAACGCCGATTGCCGCATTTGCGCGATAGCCGATGAGATTTCCGACGAGTACGTGATCGACCATTCCCTGCAGGCCGCCGACTACATTCGTAAGCATCGCTGGCCAGGCGAGTTTCCAGACGGCTGGTTGTAAAGGGCCTTCGACAATCGAGCGATCATAGCGACGTTTCGGAGAAGCCGCCTCTTGGATGACGGGTTCCGTTGCCGACTCAACGACTACGGGCGCAGTTTGGGTGGAAACGTTCGACATTGGGGAAAGTCAGGTCCGATGGATCATGCGAAAAGGTGGCTGAAGTTGGCAAGCGGAAAAGCATATCCAGACTGCAACTAAACCATTCAACTTTGCTGACTAAGCTCCTAATCTGTGTAATCTGTGTAATCTGTGGATACTCTTTTTTATCCAGCCAATTTGGTTTCAAGCGCGCGCACTCGCCTAACCAGGCGCTCATCGCCGATCTTTTCAGCAAATGATCTGAACTCTGGTTTGGAACCTTGCCAACGCAGTTCATCCACATCATCAAACAACGGCGCGTTAGTTCGTAACGTCGCCAAGTCTTTAAATAACAATGCAAGCCCCTGCTTCTCGCCTAGTACATCCGGTGGGAACTTCTCGATTGGTCCATACAGATCGATTAAACGCGCGGCGCCTCTCGGTCCGCAGCCTTGAATGCCGGGATATCCGTCGGCCGCATCTCCAACAAGCGCGAGATAATCCGGGATGAACTTGGGAGCAACGCCGAACTTTTCACGCACACCCATCTCGTTACGAATGACGTTCCGCCTCCCGTCCACTTGGACAACATGATCGCCGACAACGCATTGCGCCAGATCCTTATCTGGGGTCCAGATACAAACCTTCTCAACACGATCGTCCAAGGCTGAAAGATGTGCAGCAGATGCGAGTGCATCATCAGCTTCGAGTTCTACCATCGGCCAAACTACCACGCCCATCGCGAGCAGTGCCTCTTCAAGCGGTTGAAACTGCGCGAGCAGAACGCGATCGATACCAGCGCTCGTTTTGTAACCGGGCCAAAGATTGTTCCTAAACGACTCAATGATGTGATCGGTCGCCACACCAATATGCGTCGCTCCTTCCTCCAGCATACGGACCGTCGTCATAAGAACACCGGCTACGGCCCCCAAGGGTGGGTCTGTTTTCTTAAACCGCCGGATGCCGTAAAAATGGCGAAAGAGTTCGTACGTGCCGTCAATGAGATGAACGATAAGACTGTCCACAGATTACACAGATTACACACCCAGGAGCAGGGGCACCAGGCAGGAGCAGGAAAGAATCTTTGGTCAATTATCGTTGGACATTGATCAATTATCATTTACACATCAGCTAGCACGTGGTAACCCTGAGCGGCCTGACACAACAAAAAATAATAATTAAGAAATGTCCAATGACAATTGAGCAATGATTTCGGTGCTGAATGTGTGAACTGAACGAAAGTTTTCTAAGATTGTCGAACTGCGGCTGAGTTGTTCGACTTATAAGTGGAAGAGCTTTGCCTCAAAAGTCGGATCTAGCTCGAGGCAGGAGTGTTTTTTGGTTCGTGTTGGTTAGTGTGACTTCGTGGATCGTCTTTAGTTTTCTGGACAAAAGGAACGATCCACGAAGTCACACGAACTAAACACGAAACTCGTTACCACCGAAATCGACTTTTGAGGCAAAGCCAAGTGGAAGAGGAAATTTCAATACTGAGGAGATACAAGATGCGAGTGATGGTGATTGTTAAAGCTACGAAGGAATCGGAAGCGGGCGTTCTGCCTGACCCAAAACTGCTTGCCGACATGGGTAATTTCAACGAGCAGTTAGTTAAAGCCGGCGTCATGCTGGCAGGCGAAGGTCTTCATGCTAGTTCGAAAGGCGTACGGGTGAAATTCTCGGGTCCCAACCGCATTGTGACTGATGGTCCGTTTGCGGAAACGAAAGAACTGATCGCCGGATTTTGGTTATGGCAAGTGAAGTCAATGGAAGAAGCAATTGAGTGGGTGAAGCGGTGTCCCAATCCGATGCGGGGGGAGAGTGAGATCGAAATTCGCCCGGTGTTTGAGGCAGAAGATTTCGGCGATAACCTAAAGCCGGAAGTTCGCGAACAAGAAGAACGGCTGCGTCAGCAGATTTCCGATAAGCAGAAGCAGTCTGCGGCCGGATCGAACTAAAGAGAAATTTTCAGCCGCAGATTTCGACAGATAAACACAGAAAGAAAGCGTCTGTGATCCTGCGAGAAGTCTGCGGCTGATTCTGGTCTTAGTTCAACAGCTGCAGTCCAAGTATCCCATTGAGGATTGCACCCAGGATACTAAATGTACCGTTGTTGTATCGGCCATACCGCGAAGTGCTGTAGTAACCATCTTCGTAGCCACGCCGAAAACCCTCACGGAAGTAGTACTGATACTCGCTTAGATCAACGTAATAGCCATCATATCCGTAGCTCGCGTCGTCGTAGGCATACTCGTCTTGTGGATTGAAGCCCCAGCCGTCTTCGCGATCAGCCTGCCCCGCTCGATATCCCTGGTCGTACCCGTCGTTGATGGCGCGCCGTAACATCTCCGCACCATATTGATTTGTTTCGTAGTAGGCGCCGCCGCGGCGATAACGATAGTTGTAGGGACTGTAATCGTTGTAACGCCACTGCTGGAGATGCAGCTGATCGCGACGTAACCTTTCGAGATATTGTTGCTGGTAACGCAACTGTGCTCGGCGCCGCTGCTGTTCAAGAATTCGTTGCCGTTGCAGCCAGTCGTCCTGACGACGTTGCTCAGCGTAACGATAACGTTCTATACGCTGTTGCTGGAGCCGTTGCCACTCTTGCCTACGAGAGTCGTCATTTCGATTCCAATCACGACCGCGATTCGATTGGTTCCACGTCCCTTGCTGTTGACGTTGTTCCCATGCTCGGCGTTGTTCCTGATCCAAGCGTCGTTGTTCGCCAACTTGCTGTTGTCGCTGTTGCTGCCAACGCCGGTCACGCTCTTGCGATTGGCGGATTTGATCCTGCCTCTGTTGCGCGTAGCGTTGCTGTCGCTCCTGAGACTGACGAATCTGATCCTGACGCTGTTGCTCGTAACGCCGCTGCTGGTCCTGGTTTTCGCGACTTCGCAGTTGCTCCTGCCTTTGGTCCTGTGAATTGCGACTCTGATCCTGCCGCTGTTGTTCCCAGCGTTGTTGTCGTTGCTGCTGCTCCTGCACCCGAACTTGGTCGCGTTGCGGTTGTTCAGCTTGTTGCTGAGTTCGGCGCTGCTCTCGTTCTGCTTGCCTTTCCTGTTGGTGGCGCTCGCGTTCAGCTTGATTCTGCTCACTTCGCTCATCACCGCGGCCACGCCTGCCCTGCGCAGCGGCTACGTCGGCGAGTCCCAAGATTGCGGTCGATAATGTCAACGAAACGAGTGCCTGCTTGAGAAAACCGTATGTCATTGAATGCCTTTCCCTGTTGTTAATCGCTGGGGAGGTGTGGGGAAACGTACGTTTACGCCTGAGTATCGGCAACTGGTGTTCCAACTCGGCAATCGGCGAGAAAAAGGGATCGGTTAACAGAGATCAAAGACGATTTGATTCAGGAGATAAACCATATGGAATAAGGCGAGCCGAGTTTTTACAGAACAACACAAAGACAGGCCGCACAGACAGACGATTCGGAAGAGAACGTAGAGCGCTCGGCGCCCGATCGCAGATGGCAAGTATCAGACGGGTCATGTTATCCTCTCGCCGGCGTAACAGGCCGCCTCCCGTCTGCGGGCAGGACTGAGTCCACCTGATCGACTTTATCAGCAGGTTCATTGCGAACCTCCTTTCGCCCGAACACAGCGGACACCGGGCCGGAAACAAAGGAGGCTCGTTATGTCCAATCGTCACCTTCCCGTCCGTCCCAACCTTAATCAACTTAAACAACAGGCAAAGGATCTACTGCGAGGTATTCGTAGCGGCGATCCGGTCGCTCTAGAAGAATTCCGTCGCTACCATCCAGCAGACGTCGCTCCAGCAGAAGCGAAGCTCGCAGATGCGCAGCTTGCTCTTGCGCGCGCTTACGAGGCATCAAGTTGGCCCAGACTGGTTCAGGCATGCCAGCTGGTCGACGCAATCTGGCGTGACGACATAACTGTCGTACGCGAACTCGTAAAAAGCAATCCAAAGCTGCTCCACGAAGATGCGTTGATCCGACGGAATAGCAACTGGGGTCCACCTCTGACGTACGCTGCGAATCTTGGTCGCGACGAGATTATCCTGATGCTTTATGAACTCGGAGCAAGGGACCTGGAATCGGCAATCGGTCGCGCACTGCTGCAAAGCAAGATTGGCACAGCTCGCATGCTGTATAAGCTAGCCGGTTCGCCTCCGGTTCCAGTCGGTGCGTTAGGTGGACCAGCCTACACCTTGAGCGCCTCTGGTACAGCGGCCGTGCTTGAGTTTGGTGGAAGCGTCATAGACGAGGACGGAAAGAGTCTGGCGCCAGTTGATGTAGTTCTTGAGACTGACAGCCGTAATCCGGAGGCCAAGCATCAGATCCTCGAGATGTACGTGCAGCATGGTGTCGAATTGCCTGACACGCCGACAATGGCATTACACCGAGGTCGTATCGATTTGCTCGAGGAACATCTGCGGCGTGATCCGCTGCTATTGAAACGCACCTTTACGCACGAAGAGATTTATCCGCCCGAACTCGGATGTCATGACGAAACTCTCGCGACTCAGGGAACACCGCTCAAAGGTACAACACTCCTTCACCTGTGCGCTGACTACGATGAGCTGAAGTTCGCGCATTGGTTATTGGAAAAGGGCATGGATGTAGATGCGAAGGCTGCGGTAGATAAAGACGGGTTCGGTGGTCACACTGCTTTGTTTGCAACCGTTGTTTCGCAACCAAACTTCTGGATGAACTACGGCAGACGGGAGCAGGTAGCGCCATTTACAGAGTTACTGTTAAAGCACGGAGCAGATCCAAACGCGCGTGCGTCGCTGCGAAAGAAATTGCATCCCGGCTACGGTCCGAGGTACGACGTCGAAAATACATACGAGTACCGCGACGTTACGCCCATTGGTTGGGGCAGAGGATTCCACGCGAAGGTTTTTGTCAGTGAGCCCGCAATAAAGCTGATCGAAGCCGCTGGTGGTCACGAATAAGAGTATCCACAGATTACACATTCAGGAGCAGGAGCAGCAGGCAGGAGCAGGAACAAAATCATTGGTCAATTATCATTTGACATTTCTGATTTATCATCTGTGAACCGCGACTTGAATCTGGGCCAAATGACAAATGAGAAATGTCAAATGATAATTGACCAATGATTTCCTGCTCCGCACCTTACTAGACATTCACAATATATTTGAATCCACCGTATGCCATTCGCTTAACCTCAAAAGGCATAGGTTCACCTTTCTTCATCATCTTCTGGAGGCGTGGGTCTGCCATTACTTTTTTGTTCACCTGGTCTCGGTGTGCTCTTGACTTGAAGACGATAAAAGAAAACACGACCGTCTCACCTGGCTTTACCTTGATCGTTTTGCTGAAAGACGCGCCGAAATTGTTGTCAAGATCATCAGCGACAGCCTCGACATACTGCAACGCTCCATGATCGCGCCAAACCTTCCCGGCTTTTTGAGACATCGTGCGATAGGCCTTGAGATTCTTTTCCGGTACGGGTAACAGAAAACCATCTACGTACATGTTGTCTTGCTCTCCTTAAGTTGTGGTAGTTAATGGTCAGTGGTGAGTGTCCCTTTGGCGCCAAGGCAATATCGAGCTAACACGATCATCCTGAAAATACAGTCCACCCCAAAGCAGGATTCCAAACACGATCGGAAACACGATTGGGAAAACACCGGCGCCGACGCGAACGTGTGTGGCCACCGCTCCACCGAGATAACCGGTTAACAGAATCGCTCCCAGCACTGATGTACGGGGAATCAAGAAGAGAATCGTGCTCCCGGTCAGAACTATGCCTAACGGCAGAATCACATTTGCTGGATAACCCAATTCAACAGTCGTATTCACCACCACGGCGGGTCGAATGAGTTTCATGACTCCATCGAGCAACAGAAATAATGCTGGTAAGACTGTCAAGATTCTGCCTGCCCAGATTCGACCGGTGGAGGTGGGGTACTGTCCAACTGCTTCCATGACTTCTTCTCCTTTAGCGACTCTCTGCGATCCACAATGTTCAGTGTTCAGTTCGAAGGCAGACCTGAGATTTCTAACACTGGGCGTATTTCGATGGTGCCGACTTTTGCGACCGGTATCCGCTCGGCAATCCTAATCGCTTCGTCCAGATCCGCAGCGTCTATCAGATAGAACCCACCAAGTTGCTCGCGAGTTTCTGCGAACGGTCCGTCGGTAACCAGCCGTTTACCTTCACGAAGTCGAACACTGGTAGCGGTGGCCGTGGGATGTAATGGACTCGCATGGATGTACTTACCTTCTGCGTTCAGGTCCTGAGTGAGTTGCGCGGATTCAACGTAGCAGTGTTCGCGCTCCTCCTCACTCAAACACTGTTCATCAAGATAAACCAGCATCATGTATTTCATTTCTGCCTGCCTCCAATAGTTAATCGAATGAAAAATACGCGGATCGACATTCAAGTCGAAAAATTTTACAGTGTCCTTAATGTCCGAACGCTTCAGCTTGTCATGCGTCGCGCCAGATTTAACTTCTTTCAGGAACTCATATGTCCATTTGAGCGGCACTGATTCCTGAAAGACCTTGAATCTGGCGCGACGCACGACAAGCTGAAGCGTATCGGACATAAAAATTATGCTACCCAATCCTTATTTCGCCGTTGACACGCTCTATCGTGCCGAATGGGGACGCATTCTCGCTACGCTGATTCGCTTGTACGGCGACTTCGACGTTGCGGAGGAAGCTGCCCAGGAAGCATTCGCGGTGGCTGTTGATGCGTGGGCCAAAGACGGAGTGCCCGAGTTTCCCCGCGCCTGGATTATTCAAACCGCCAAGCACAAAGCTATTGATCGACTTCGCCGGCAAACGCGTTTTAGCGAGAAGTTGGAATCTTACGGGCAACTGATTGAAACCGTCGAGGAGCCGCGCTACGACACGGAGGAGATTCCAGACGATCGGCTTCGCTTGATATTCACCTGCTGTCACCCGGCGCTGGCACTGGAGGCACAAGTGGCGCTAACGCTGAGAACCCTGGGTGGTCTTGAAACAGACGAGATTGCCCGTGCTTTTCTCGTGCCGACGCCGACAATGGCGCAGCGGCTTGTTCGTGCAAAGAGAAAGATTCGCGATGCCCGCATCCCCTACAAAGTGCCCGATGTAAACGATATGCCGGAGCGTTTGGACGCAGTACTCACGGCGATCTATTTGATCTTCAATGAAGGCTACGCCGCTACCAGAGGACGGCCCCTCGTACGAGGCGATCTCTGCAGTGAGGCGATTAGACTCGCTCGGCTAGTGCGCCAATTGCTTGGACCGCGAGCGCCCGCTGAAGTCAACGGCCTGCTGGCGTTGATGCTGCTACATGACTCGCGACGCGACGCACGTTTAAATGACGATGACGATCTTGTGACGCTCGAGGAACAGGATCGGAACCGATGGAATGCCGAGCAGATCACTGAAGCCACAGCGCTCGTTGATGAGGCACTTCGCGGTGAGGTAGGACCATTTACTGTCGAAGCTGCGATAGCCGCCGTGCATTGTCGCGCGCGGCGTTCCGAAGATACGGATTGGCAACAGATCGTTCGTCTGTATGATTTGCTACACCAACTAATGCCCACACCCGTTGTCGCATTGAACCGGGCAGTGGCGGTAGCAATGGCCGATGGAGCCGATGCGGGTTTAGAGATTATCGAATCGCTGGAAACAACAGGGGACTTGGATAACTATCACCTCTTTCACGCAGCTAAGGCTGATCTTTTGCGTCGTCTGGGAACATTCGATGAAGCAGGGAAGAGTTACAACCGCGCGCTAGAGTTGGCGACCAATGAAAGCGAACGGCGGTTTCTTGAGCGACGATTGAAAGAAGTGCGAGAAAAGAAAGAGTATCCACAGATTACACAGACTACAGTTCAGGGGCAGGAGCAGTAAGCAGGAGCAGGAAGTTAATCTAGGAATCGCAGTTTCCTGCTCCTGCTAGCTTTGCCTCAAAAGTCGGATCTAGCTCGAGGCAGGAGTGTTTTGGTTCGTGTTGGTTAGTGTGACTTCGTGGATCGTCTTTGGTTTTCTGGACAAAAGGAACGATCCACGAAGTCACACGAACTAAACACGAAACTCGTTACCACCGAAATCGACTTTTGAGGCAAAGCCGCTCCTGCTTACTGCTCCTGCCCCTGAACTGTAATCTGTGGATACTCTTTCCTGCAGTCTTTTTCCCTCACCTGCCCGTAAAATATTGCAGAACTGGGTAACGGCGTTGCCTATAACCGGCCTTTTGCATCAAAGCTTCGCGGACATTCATTTCGCGCCGCTGTTTAGTCGCGGGAACAGCTCTTGCCCATTCCGGCATGGTTAGCGGGGCGGACCGACACTGGAACAGGACAACTGAGTAAAACAGTCGGTTCGTGCGAACCCTTCGAGAACAGTTAGATCTTTCACATTCACCACGGAGACCTCATGCTCGAACTTATTTCGATTCTGTTCTTTGTTGCCGTCGTCGTTTTTGTTTTCGCTCTCGTCGGTCACATCCTCTGGCTGGTAGGAGCAGGCATCGTTCACGCAATATTTGATTCGAACGCTCCAACGTCATCCTCTGTCGAACCAGAAAGTCGTTGTCATAATTGCAATGCAGTGACGAACTCCGAAACGGAGTACTGTTACCACTGCGGATGTCTGTTAGTTCATGAGCGACTAGCTGATCTTGCAGCAACACAACGCACGTTAGCGCGGCTGCATCATGCAGCGAGAATTAGTGAAGCGGCGTACGTCGAGGTTAAGTCTGTTCTCGAAACAGAATACGTCTCGCTGACTAATGGCCTACAAACCTATTCGGCACCATTCACATCCGGATCAAGTAACGCCGATCATGTTTCGTCTTTTCCGGAGACGTCGAACGATAAAAGGTGGCAAGATGCTTCTGTTTCGATTCCTGCACCTGCCCACAGCAGTTTCGCCATCGCCGATTCAGTCGACGACATTGAAGCACCGCCCGCATTCGTTTTAATCACTCATCCTCAGACATCTGACTCTGACGACACTGCACCCACCGAAACGAGAGTTATTAAGCCTCGGCGCCGATTTAGCGACATGCTCAACTCCTTCATGGAGGAGAGCAACATCCGCTGGGGAGAAATAGTTGGAGGTCTGCTGATAATTGGATGTTCGACTGCACTCGTTGTGAGTTTATGGGCGCAGATTTCGCAGATTCCGGTCCTCAAATTCTTAATCTTTACCACAGTCACGGCAGTCCTTTTCGGCATCGGTCTTTACACGGAGCACCGGTGGAAGCTTCCGAACACTAGTCTTGGAATACTGACAATTGCCACGCTGTTGGTGCCCTTGAACTTTCTTGCCATCGCGGCTGTCTCGTCCAGCGCCGCGTCGGGCAGCTTGATACTTGCAAGCGAAATGATTGCGCCGGCAATCTTCCTATCGCTCGTCTATTACGCCGGCCGTGTCATCACTCCAGGCTGCGCACGTTTTCTGTCGCTTGGGATATTGCTTTCATCCATTGGTCAGCTGCTCGTGCGACACTTCGCGACTCCGGACGTCACTGGCCTAAAGCTGGTAGTTCTTGGTGCGATTCCAATCATGTGTTTCATCGCTGCGGTTGGCTTATCGTTGAAATCAGTGTTGGCGAAGCCGGAGTTGAATGAGACTGAAGTGCGAACGTTATTCACGATGTTGGGGACGATGAGTTTCGCATCCGCTTTGCCATTCGGACTCCTGGTCTACAAAGCCGGACCGTTGGGAATGACGATGATGTATCTCGCCCCAACTGTCACTATGTGGGGATTGCCGTTGCTTATCACTGGTGTTGTCGTCTGGCGTAAAGTTCATGAACGCAGCAAGGTTGCGACACGAACGTCTGCAGCGGCGGTGGCTCTTCTCGGTGCAACGATTGCCCTTACCGGAGTTCTTCTTTCGTGGCCTAACCCTGCTAGCATCGTTCCCTCGGCATTGATTAGTTTCTTCGTCTTCACGGCCATCGCTGTAACGCTCGAATTGCCAATTGCGCATCTTTTGGCTGCTCTTTGTTTGGCTGTCGCCTATGTCGTCACATACCACGTAACTGCCGGCCACGTACCTTGGACCAACTTGCGTGTCTTCTCGCTTCTTGATGCATCGCTTTCGGCGTCGACAGGCGATGTATTGGTGGCAATCTCCCTGTCTTTTCTCGCTGCATCCGAATGGCTCAGAAAACGTCGAACAAATCTGGAGAGCGTCTACTATCTTGTTGCCGGCCTGAGCGTCGCAGTAGTCAGTCTTCTACTTGTAACGATCTTTGGCGTTTGGAAGCTTGAGGTTCACCATGCGTGGCTGGTTTACCTGCTTTATGCGATGGGGACTTTTTGCATCGCGTGGCGTCGTGGCGTGGCGGCTTTTAGTTGGGCGGGATCGGCATTGCTCCTGTTCGCGTTGTGGCAAGCCTTCGCAAACTTATTTGACTTTCCGTTTCCCTGGCAAACGGCCTTCCTGCTGCATGGAGCCGCGGCGGCGCTTGGTGCCGTAGTGATACGCCAGCGCGATCAAAAAGGCGCAATCTGGAAGGTTCTTTATTTTTCCGGATTCCTTTCCTCGGCAACTGCTATCGTCTGCTTATTCCAGGCAAATCCATGGCAGGTCACCGCAATGCAAGCAGAGCGGGTGTTGTGGATCGCGGGGACATGGTTAGTACTCCTCTGGCTTAACCGCAAACAATTACTGTTCGTCGCATTCCAGATCGCCACAACTGCCGGCGTTATTCTAACGGTGAAGGCTGCCTTGCAAGCCTGTGACTGGTATGCCTACTTGCCACACGCGTTTCTACATCCCACAGGTCTACTCATACAGGGAACGGTGTTGCTGTTTGTTGGTCTTGCGTGGATTGCTGTGCGAATCGTTTGCCGGTCTATCGCCCAAAAGCACACGGATCATTGGACCAATGATGCTTGGAGATTACTGAATTCGAAACTATCGATTGATCGCGCTATCTCCTGGACGCTGCTCGGCAGCTTTCTAATATTGATCCTTTACGCGGTTGCGTCGGGCGTAACCCAAGAACTGGCCGCATACGGTAGTGATTACAACGGCTACAACCTCGCTGGTTTTCCGCGACAAGAAGTTCTAGGTGTCGATTCGTGGATTGTATTTGGTCTTTTACTGGTGACGTTGTTGGCGCACGCGGTAGAACGACGTCGTGATGAATATCTGCTTGGAGCAATCGTAATTTCTGGAGCCGTTGTCCCTTTGATTGCCGGGCTGTTCGAACCACAGATTGCGGTGGCGTCAGCTTGGCGTTGGCTTGCCGCGATTTATTTGGCAGGGGGATCCATCTGTCTCTGGTATCGCTCAAATATTGCTGTGAGACTCAAGGCCATTGGGTGGCCACAGCCGCTTGATAATAGCCAATCGATTGCAACCCGAATGCGGCGCATCATGGTTGCTGTAACACTTGTTCCGCTTGTCTTGCTGACTCTATACCCTTCAGTGAGAGCTATCTATTACCTTCCGGTAAGAGGCGCTGCGTCCGGAATCTTTTCAATACTCAGTATCGACGTCTCTTACAGCCTTCCGTTTGTAATCGTTGCTCTTGTATTCATCGGCTTTGCCGTGCGCGAACGCTCAGGAGTCTTTGCGCTTACTGGCGGATCGTTTCTTAACGCCGCTGTAACCATTGCCTATCTTCTGAGTGTCGTAGAGGCGGGCGGTTTGATGGATCGCGTTGTGTTGGTGCGCCTGACTCAATTGAATGCGGTCACGAGCAGTCTCTTCGCCCTTGCCTGGCTCATATATCGTCACCGGTGGGAATTAGTCCTGGATGACAAGGAAAAACAGATCGCAAGCACAGCGATGCGGATTCAAGTCTCGCTACCTGTGATTCTCAACGGACTGTTGTTAACTCCAGCGGTCGCGGTGTTAATGCTTTGGCCCACTGAACTCGGAGTCGGAGTTCAAGCAGTCGGAAGTCCCCTTGGATGGCTCGCGTGGTTTACTGCAATTCTCGCGTTCCTGTCTTTACAGCGTCGAAGGGATCTGACGCCGTCGAACTTGTTCTGTTTGCTTGCAAGTTTTGTTTGCATGCTTTCGTTCGACCTGTCTGGAATCAACCCTGAGGTCATGACGGGCTTGCACAGTCTAACTGTCGGAATGATTGCGATCGGTTGGCTGTTGTTTGGAGCGTCAACGATTAGCGCTGATTATTTTCAATGGATTACAAAGCGGCCGATCCAACCCGACCATTTGACGAACTGGAGAAGTGAAACCAGGGATTACTCTGTCGTCGCCGCAGCCTGCGCGTTTGTAATGGCCCTTCGGCCAGGCCTTAGCGATCCATCTAGCGACTGGTGGGCCATCGTTTCGCTTGTCGCGCTCAGTGGACTGTTCGCGGTAATCCATAGTCAGACTTGGAAGCGCGCGTATTTATTGATCGCATTGCTGCTCTTCAATATCGCCGGAGCAATTTGGTGGCTGTCGTACGCAAGCAAATGGTTCGACGGAGCGACCGCTTACCTTCAAGGAACAACGATCATTTTGGCTCTCTCTGGAATCATTTGTCTGATACTAGAATTGCGATCGCCGCGGCCAGTTGAAGAAGTCGGTGTGCGCACATTCGCGGTTTCTTATTTGGCAGCCGGTCTGTCTGTGGTGATTATGTCTGCGCTCGTAATCGCGGGCCTGTTAGCTCCTTCAGGCACGTCACCGCTTCTCTATTTCCCAACTCTCCCTTGGATAGCGTTGCTGTCTATCGCATGCTTATTCGTAGCAAGCCTCTACGATCAACGGTGTCAGCACGCGATAGTAGGCCTATACATCACCTCATTATTTGCCATCGGATTGATTATTCAACAGACGTTGCTTCCTTCAACGGAGCGCGTTTGGTTGGCGACAATGCTTTTGTCGACGCTGACGCTTGTTGCTTCATGTCTGTGGCGGGGCCGAGTAAATCTCATCGACATTGGCAGACGGATCGGAATTCCCGCGTTCGTCAAAGATTCAACTATGCCGCCAGGATGGTTGACCGTCCTTAATAGCACGCTCGTCGCTGGCGCAGGCTATCTCGCATTAATCACGATCTTCAGTGCGGAGAACTTAGCGTTGCGGCTTACGGCCGCGGTGGCAATAACTGCACAAGCGGCTACATTCGGATTCTTCGCGGAAGGCGACGACCGACGGCGCTGGCAATGTGTAACTATTTGTATGTTTCTGATCGGCGCGGTTCTTTTTGGTTGGGCGTGGCTACAACCACTCAGCACAACGCGCATATTGAATCGTAGTTCAATTCTGACCTCGGAAATGTTTGCGGCTGTGACATTGTTGAGCATATGGCTTGCCGGCAACCGCGAATGGCTGTCTGACTGGTCAGAAGCGGCGCGCCGTTGCTTACCGTGGACCATCGCCACGGCAGCTGTTGGAATGTTGGCATGCCTAAACATTGAGATATTCGACTACCTTAGGTTTGGCGCTTTGAGCACTCCGACAGCAACATTTTTCGTGATAACGGCAACGTTCGTTGCCGCTGCCGTTTTGTTGATCTTGGGGGCTGTTTCACCGGCTAAGGATCCGTTGCGTCTCTCTGAACGAGGCCGAATGGCGTACGTGTATGCCGCTGAAATAATGGTAGTGCTTCTCTTTGTACACGTTCGCCTAACTATGCCGTGGCTATTCGGATCATTCGAACGCTACTGGCCCTTCATCGTAATGGCGATCGCATACACGGGTGTCCTTGTCAGTGAATCACTCCGCCGTCAGGAGTTCACTGTCCTCGCACGTCCAATCGAAAGCACCGGAGCCTTTCTTCCGCTTCTTCCTGTGCTGGGGTTTTGGATTGTTGAATCGGAGGTCGATTATTCGTCAGTGTTGTTTATTGTCGGCGGACTTTACGGACTGCTATCGCTCTTACGACGTTCATTTCCGTATGGAGTCATAGCCGCAGTCTGCGCGAACGGTGCACTCTGGTACTTCCTGCAACGCACTCAGGATTATCAGTTCCTACAGCATCCGCAGTTGTGGCTGATCCCGGTTGCTCTTTGCGTCCTAATTGCCACTCACCTCAATGAAGACGACTTCACGGAAGATCAGTTGACGTCGACGAGATATCTGTCGCTAGTCACGATTTATTTATCATCAACCGCAGACATCGTGATCAACGGCGTCGCGACTTCGCCGTGGTTGCCTTTGATTCTCGGTGCTTTCTCCCTTGCCGGGATCTTTGGTGGAATTCTATTGAGGATTCGCGGCATGTTGTTGCTGGGATCGACGTTCTTGCTGTTCGCCATCATCACGATGATATGGTACGCATCAGCCAATCTCGGTTGGACGTGGCTCTGGTACGTCGCGGGCATTATCACTGGAGCGACGATCATCTTCATGTTTGCGGTATTCGAGAAGAAGCGAAGTGACGTGCTTCGTTTGGTAGAAGGTTTGCGAGACTGGGAACGATAAAAAGAGACTATCCACAGATTACTCAGATTACACAGATTAAGAGCCTGAGGCAGCTTAGTTGAGCGTTCGGGCCTCCCTTAGCGAGTTGAAGGGAGCTAAACCCCTCAACTCAGCTGTCTCAGGCTCTTAATCTGTGTAATCTGTGGATGTTCTTTTTATTTCTCGTCGAGCTTGCGGCCTGCGTTTAAGTTATCCCAATTCATGATCGCGTTGAACACGAGCATATAACTGCCCTTGGTCTGTCCGCGCCAGAATGGATTCGTGGAAAACAGCAACACGTGACCGTTACCTGATGGCACGTCGATGACTGCCGGACGTTGAGCTATTTCGTCACCACCGTCTAACAGTCCTGAGACAAATAGATCGCGACTATCGGCGTAACGCAAAACCACGCGCGGTCGCAGTGCGGGAGGAATTAGACCGATCGCATTTCGCCGTTGTTCCTCCGTGACGGGAGGTGCTTGCCACGCCTCAGCGCGTGGTGGAGGTTCGGGAATCTCGGCCATAGGTCGCCCTTGGGGAACGTCTGGATCGTCAGGGGTGCCTCGTCCTGTTGAACGCTGAGTTCCTCCGGGTCTTCTTCCACCACCGCCGACTCCGTTATTAACTCCGAAGATTGGACCGTTGGAGCAATACATCGCGAGAGAATCACCGTATCCGTAAGCTATCGGACTTGTGGCGTCGACCGTCTTAGTTCGCAAAATATCACCCACTGCACGCAGACGCGTTGATCGCGTGAGTGTTACGCCAGCCGTGAAGCCGAGTTGGACCGCGAAATCGGTCGTGTCGTCAACTGTAATAAATAACCCGCCGTCTTTTACAAACTTAATCAGGTTCTGCAGACCGTTCCAACCAAGTCCTGGCCGCATGTCATCCGTTTCGTCAATACGGCCAAGGTTCGGCGTTAGTGATGTGTTCTTCCAGGGAATGGGATTGCCATACATCGGCAGGCCATTGATGATGTTCAATGTACTACGACTGACAGGGGCAAACACCACTACATCGTATTTGCTCTTAAGATTTGGTTCCTTGGCTACATCCTGAGTGCTGATGTAAGCGAAAGGTACCTGCAATTGATCGAATCCGATGCGATACCAACCTTCGTCCTGAGTCGAGAGCCACGTATGCATGATTGCGACCCGCGGCGCACGAACCGGATGAGTCTTCACCGATGGAGCATCAGCAACAGCGTAGACCTGGATGCCTAATTCGTTGGCGATGTTGCGCAAGTCTGTTTCGGACGCTCTTCGAATAATGAATGAGCCGCGATTGAACTTGCGACCCGCCGCTTCGAAGGGTTCCTCAGCCGCTTCCATGTCGACGTCTTTCAAACGATAACGAAGCGTAACGAGGTTGTTGTCGGCGTTGTGATTCACCACGTATACGGATCCTGTGTTTCCGATGCCCCCGCTCGAGCGTACTTCAGCCGTGACTCGATCCATCTGCGCCTGCAAAACTCTAGTATCGACAACTCGCAGAACTTCTACGTTTGCCAACTCACCCATCGTCCACGCAGTGTCGTCGTAGATCGCTGTTTGGGGATCGTTCGGCGCCCAGTACTGGTAATCAAGTAAGGCATCTGCAATGCGACTGTAGGGCTGGTCCATCCGAACAATGTAACTGCCTGCCGGAAACGTGCGATCTTCAGTGTCCTTGCGGCGAGCAGGCGATGCCGCGGGCGATGCAGAAGGTGACGCAGCAGGCGATGGAGATGGCGTTGGAGTTGCAGCTCTTTTTGCTTTGACCGCGACGGTGAAAGGTGCGGTCGCGCGACTAATCTCAACTCCTTGAGCCTGCAAAGTTCTGAGTAGTTCGGCCTGATTGCCAACACGCGACTCGTCACCCGGCAAGACATACGCCGCCGGTCCTTCATTCTTTGGCTTATCAACCGATCGTTTGCTCTTCAGATAAAAATTCTTGAGAAACAACTTGCTGTTGTTGCCGAAGTAGTAAAGCGAAGTAAGCAGCGCCGTTTGCTCATAGTTATTGTTATTACGCTGTGACCATTTCGCTTTCGGAAGCGGCGGATTCTGTTTGTACCAGGTGCGTTCGTATTCGCTCGGCGAAAGTGTTCGATCCAGAGTATCGGCGCCACCGTTTCCAAATGTTTCATACAGCCGGCTGATGCCATTATGGGTTGCGGCCATGAACATCAGATATCCAGGCGACCAAGTGTCAAAATTTCCGTGAGCAAAGACGCCGGGCATGCCAAACTTCGTCATTTCGGAAACGTTGTTCCAACCAATCATCTGCCATTCATCTGTAAGAATCGGATCGACCCACGCGTTGTAAGGTCCGTCTCCGATCGTGTTGTCGTAAAGATAGGGAACAGATTCGTGCAGATCGTGCAGCACCTGAGGCTTCCAGGCGAGATAAGTATTTAGGACGTTTCGCGTGAGTTTTAAGGAGAGTCCTATTGCGTCGCGATTGTTGTCGTGCGCTACATAATGCCCCCAATAAACTAGCCACGGCCAATTCTCGTTTGGATGGGCCAAGTGCCAATTGTAAACATCGACCATTCGATTCCGTCCGTCGACTTCTACAACGGGCGTGATCAAGGTAACGACGTTATCGCGAATGAACTTTACATACGAACTGTCGTCGACGGCGAGACGGTAGGCTAATTCCATCAGTGCCGTGGGCGCGCCTGTTTCTGGTGAGTGGATGGTTCCTGTGATGTAGTACACCGGAAATGAAGCAGCCACCAACCGATCAGCTTCAGCGTCATCCATGTTGATTGTGCGAGGATCCGCCAGCTTCGTCAGTCGCGCGCGATTCTCCTCAAGTTTTTCCAACAACTTCTCAGACGCGACGGCGACCGCAATCATTTCTCGGCCTTCTTCTGTTGTGCCTATCGAATAAACCTTCACTCGTGGCGTCGCACGTTCGAGCATCCGCATGTATTTGTAGACGTCTTCAGCATACGGAAGTTTTCCGGGCGCGCCTGCTACGTCTCCGAGAACTGCTTTGGGAGTTGGAACGTTCGGTGACGCCGGTAGGTAGTCGGTCAAAGGCGAGTTGAAGTAAGGTGCAGTCGTGTATTCGCGAATCTTGTTTGTATAGTCCTGATCGATCGCTTGGTTGGGGTCACGACCGGGCTTGATCTGAGCGACTGTCGGTACGGCTGAGGCTGCGAAAAAAAGGCTGAGTAAGACGAACAAATAGATGCGAAGCGACGGGTTCATCATGGAGTCCTCGGAATTGTTGTAGATCGGTTCAAATGGTGAGCTCCGCGTTGGAGCCCTGGTAGATCCGGAAATTGCCTGACTTAATTTCGTTTCAGAGGAGAACAAGCTTTTAAGCTAAACCTCGATCGGAAGTCAAATAGTTAGATTTGGGCGAACAATAGAGCGCAAGACTTCCTTTCCCGCAAAGACGCAGAGACGCAAAAACGAAGACGTCAAGCCTACTTGTTGAGACACCGTGCAGACCTTTTGTTTGTCAGTCCATTTTGAGCATGTGACCCAGTCCACAAGCACAATCACATATTTTCGAGATAGTACCTTTCTATCGCTCTGACGGCTTGTAGAAATTCGGATTCCGATGGTTCGCCCCAATCTGCGACTTCTCTAAGGGGGCCGGTTGTAGCTGCACCGTCAGAAGATTCCAATTGTTCCTGCCAAGCTATATCCTTAAAGCGAGCAAGAGCCTCTTTTCTTTGCGCCTTTGCGTCTTTGCGGGGAAACTTTCTTAGCCGACCTAATCGCTGTTGGAATTCACGATTACAACACTATCCAACTAGCAATTTAACTGAGCTTGAATTGTTCTGGTACCATGGACGTCGCCGTTGACTGCAACGACGCTAAACATTAATGTCAAAACGCGAGAACACCCACACCAACGTATCAGCCCAGCCGCCGCAGGAAACATCACTACCGGAAGTCCGGGAACCAAAGAGAGTGGCTGGCGGACTGCCAGCGATTATCTCTGCGGTTAAGAGTGTCGGGACCGAAATGGGCCTAATCCGAGGTGCGCGCACGCTTCTGAAGATGAATCAGGCCGGCGGCGTCGACTGTCCTGGATGTGCCTGGCCAGACCCCGACAGCGAGCGTTCGCATTTCGAATTTTGTGAGAATGGCGCGAAGCATCTTGCACAAGAAGCTACAAAGAAGAGAGTCACACCGGAGTTTTTTGCCACTCATAGTGTGGCTGATCTCTCCCTGCAATCCGATCAGTGGTTGGAAGCTCAGGGACGTATCACGCATCCTATGTTGCTTCGACGCAGCGCCACGCATTACGAACCAATTAATTGGGACGACGCATTCAATCTTATCGCCGGCGAACTCAACTCTCTGAACCATCCGGACCAGGCGATCTTTTATACGTCGGGCAGGACGAGCAATGAGGCAGCTTTCTTGTATCAACTCTTTGTCAGGCAGTTTGGCACAAACAACCTGCCCGACTGTTCCAACATGTGTCACGAATCGAGCGGCGCCGCGCTAAGCGAAACGATCGGGGTAGGCAAAGGAACTGTGTTGCTCGACGATTTCGACGGCGCACAAGCCATCTTTGTAATTGGTCAGAATCCCGGTACAAATCATCCGCGGATGTTGACCTCACTGCTACGTGCAAAACGAAATGGATGCAAATTGGTGCACATCAATCCGCTTCCAGAGGTCGGCATGACTCGTTTCAAACACCCGCAAGAGGTACTTGGCCTGATCGGAAGTGGAACTGCACTCGCGGATCTGTTTCTCCAAGTCAGAATCAACGGCGATGTCGCTCTTCTGAAGGGCCTCAGCAAAACCGTGTTAGAGCAAGAGCGACAGCATCCGGGCAAAGTGCTCGATCATGACTTCATCTCACATCACACTACCGGTTTCAAAGAATTTGCCGACGCACTCAACGCTACCAGCTGGGACGACATCGTTACGCAAAGTGGTATCCCTCAAAATGACATAGAAGCTGCCGCAAAAGTGTTCATTGAGTCGGATCGGATAATCTTTTGTTGGGCTATGGGTCTGACGCAACATCGCAATGCAGTCTCGAATATTCAAGAGATTGTGAATTTGATGTTGCTGCGGGGCCAGGTCGGGAAACCAGGCGCAGGCTTATGTCCCGTTCGTGGTCACAGCAACGTGCAGGGCGATCGCACGATGGGGATCTGGGAAAGGCCCACCGCGGCTTTTCTGGATCGTCTGGGTGTGGAGTTTAGCTTCGAGCCACCGAGAAAACACGGTCACGACACCGTCCGCGCCATTCAGGCGATGCATGCAGGCGCAGCAAAAGCCTTTCTTGGTCTGGGCGGAAACTTCCTGTCTGCGACACCTGATACCGAATTCACGGCGGAGGCACTAACGCGATGCCGGCTGACTGCTCAGGTGTCGACGAAGTTGAATCGCGCACATTTGGTGACTGGCCAACTAGCGTTAATCCTTCCGTGTTTAGGTCGTACAGACATCGATCTGCAAAATGGCGTTCCTCAGTTTGTCACGACCGAAAACTCAATGGGTGTAGTGCAGTTGTCAATCGGATCTCTTGAGCCTGCGTCGCCGTTCTTGCTAAGTGAAACGCAAATAGTCGCACGTTTGGCGCGAGCCACTCTGCATGACCGGACGACAGTCGATTGGGAGGCGCTGGCGAACGACTACGACAGGATACGTGAGCATATACAACGAGTGGTACCCGGTTTTGATGATTACAACGCGCGCGTCAGGAAGGCAGGTGGTTTTATTCTTCCAAACGCTGCTCGCCAGCGAGTTTTCAACACACCGAACAGCAAAGCTAACTTCACCTTGCATCCATTACCCTCACTCAAGCTGGAGCCGGATCAATTCGTGATGATGACGATCAGAAGTCACGACCAGTTCAACACATCAATCTACAGTGGCAACGATCGCTATCGAGGAATCAGTAACGGCAGGCGCGTGGTTTTTCTAAATAGGGAGGACATGTTGCAGGCGAACCTGAAAGCGCAACAAAAGGTCGACCTGATAAGCTATTTTGAGGGTGAGGAACGCATTGCGCGATCGTTTTCTGTGGTGCCATACGATATCCCGCGCCGGTGTGCAGCTACCTATTTCCCTGAATCAAATGTTCTGGTTCCAATTCGCAGTGTCGCAGAAAAGAGCAATACTCCAACCTCGAAATCAGTGGTCATCAACGTCCGCCCCGTGGCAGAATAACGCACCACCGACAAGGCAATATGTACTGACGTCGGCTGGCCCGACGGCCTGAATAGCCTTTCAGAAGGATTCTTTGCATGACGTCTCAAGTTTCCCAGCAACCTACAACTTCCAAATCAGAACTCTATGCCAGCCTGGCACTCCAACTGCGCGCGTTGTTGGAGGGTGAGCGCAACCTGATCGCTAACGCTGCTAATTTCGCGGCACTTGTGTACCACACGCTTCCGGATATTAATTGGGCCGGCTTCTATTTCCGTTACGGTACAGAGCTCGTGCTTGGACCGTTCCAGGGAAAACCAGCCTGTGTTCGAATAGAGATAGGTAAGGGTGTGTGCGGTCTTTCAGCGTCTCAGTGTGACACCATAATCGTTCCGAATGTTCACGAGTTTCCCGGCCACATCGCGTGCGACGAGGCATCAAATTCCGAAATCGTCGTTCCTGTGTTTGACGGGCAGCGATTGTTAGGTGTGCTGGACCTCGACAGCCCCGTGTTGACCAGGTTTGACGAGCAGGACGCGGAAGGCTTGAACGAGCTTATGACCATCTTTGTTGAAGCATGTGAGGGCTGGCGGGAGGACGATTGATCTGAACAATGATTACGGTCCGTAAGGCGAGTGAACGGGGTCACTTCGATCACGGGTGGCTGAATACCTATCACACATTCTCATTCGATCAATACTACGACCCGAGATACATGGGGTTCCGCACGCTGCGTGTGATCAATGAAGACTACGTGGCCCCCGGTCGCGGCTTTCCAACTCACGGGCACCGCGACATGGAAATCATTACTTACGTTCTTGAGGGAGCATTACAACATCAGGACAGCATGGGCAACGGCTCCGTGATTCATCCCGGAGAGGTCCAAAGGATGACTGCAGGCACGGGCGTACGTCATAGTGAACACAACGCCTCACAAACTGAACCTGTGCACCTCCTACAAATCTGGATCCTTCCTAACACAGTCGGTCTTAAACCAGGTTACGAGCAAAAGAATTTCACAGAGGACGAGCGACAGAACAAACTCCGTCTGATTGCTTCAAGCGATAGTTCGAATGGCTCCGTCACCGTTCATCAAGATGTCAGTCTGTATGCGTCAATACTCGAATCCGGAGCAAAGGTCCGGCATTCAACCAAGGCTACTCGTTATGGTTGGCTGCAAGTAGCGCGTGGCTCCGTCGACGTAAACGGTGAACTTGCACGGCAGGGTGATGGAGCTGTAATCGTTGGGGAGTCGGATTTAGAGATCGTCGCGCAAGAACCTGCAGAAATCCTTCTGTTCGACTTGCCGTAAGAGCGACAAACTATGACGGCTGCAGCATTGCTGAATAGCAGTGCGTAAGTTTAGATCGGTCGCTGCGCTCCCGTTCCGTAGCTGAGTGTTATCGAGTTGAATGGACACGTCTTCGGCACATCTAACCGACACGTTACCAGCAGTCGCGCCCGGCAGATGGCGAATGTTGGTACTTTTGTCTACGGCTGAGTTGCTCGGCATGTCTTTGTGGTTCAGCGCGTCTGCCGTTGTGCCCGCATTGCGTCTGGAGTGGCGCCTCACCGATTCACAAACCAGTTGGTTGACAATCGCCGTACAACTTGGATTTGTGTTCGGCACGTTATTGAGTGCGATACTCAACCTGCCTGATATCTTCCGGCCGCGCCAACTAATGGCGATATCCGCCCTTGCTGGCGCCGGCGTCAACACATTGTTCGCGCTCTTTTCTGAGGGTCCAACGAGCGCCATCATGTTCCGTTTTTTCACCGGCGTTTTTCTGGCAGGTGTGTATCCACCGGCGATGAAGTTGATGGCTACTTGGTTCCAACGCTCGCGTGGACTCGCTTTGGGAGTACTTGTCGGTGCGCTGACGCTAGGCAAAGCCTCACCATATTTAATCAACGCGGTCGGAAGTGCGCAGTGGCGAAATAATCTGCTTGCCGTTTCAGTGCTGGCTGCACTTGGCGGCGTGTTTGTGGCGCTGTTCGTTGTTGAAGGTCCATATAGCCTCCCACGGGCGCAGTTCGATTGGCGACAGGTGCTGAAGATCTTTCGTAATCGCGGCGTAAGGCTCGCCAATTTCGGTTACTTCGGACACATGTGGGAACTCTACGCGATGTGGACTTGGATGCCTTTGATGCTGCGCGCGAGCTTTGCCACGAGCGGCGTTTCTCCAAAACTTGCGGAAGTGGGATCTTTCATCGTGATTGGAGCAGGAGCGATTGGTTGTGGTATCGCCGGCGCTATCGCTGACCGCGTTGGTCGAACAGTAGTAACTTCGTGGGCTATGGCAATTAGTGGAAGCTGTTGCTTGATTGTTGGATCTCTGTTCGGTGCGAGTCCGGCGCTGTTGTTGTTGGTTGCAGCCATTTGGGGTGCGACAATAGTTGCCGATTCCGCACAGTTCTCATCATGTGTTACGGAGCTCGGCGATCCGCAGTACATCGGGACAGCGCTGACACTGCAGATGTGCATCGGCTTCTTACTCACGACGATTTCCATTCAACTGATTCCGCCACTGGTAAACCGTATTGGATGGCACTACGCGTTCATGATCCTCGCACCTGGTCCACTATTTGGGGTCATTTCGATGCTTAGACTGCGTGGACTACCTGAGGCTGTCAGAATCGCTCACGGAAGAAGATAACTCCAGTGTCATAAGCTCAGTACCTCCCAGCAGCAGGGGGTTGCGAAGACAAAATTCGACTTGCGGAAAATTGCAGGTGGGTGGTTTACCCCCGCCAGATGTCCGATACGCTTTTTTAGCTTGTCGTTGTGGTGCGGTACATTCAACTTCTTTCAGACTTAGGGTACGCCTTCGGAAAGCAGTTGAGTCTAGCGCACCTCCCCACAAGCTTCAGAGCCTCTTGCAAAACTCAGGTCCGCTCATCTAAGAGGCCTTGAGAGGCTTCGCACCCACTCCGATCCACGAATTCACACGAACTGACACGAAGTAGACCAAGAGTGCTTTTGTGTTTATTTCGTGTGGTTTCGTGGATCGTCCTTCTGCCCGAATAAAAGATCCACGAATTCACACGAACGCTACCGCGAGGTGGTCCTGACTCCATGCCAGAGATCTGAGTTTTGCAAGAGCCTCTAAAGCTTGTCGGACATCTGGCGGGGATAAACCACCCTTCCCTATACCTGCAATTTGGCTGAGGATTGAGCTGTCTACTCAATCTTGAAACCTGAAACTGGAAACTAATCAAAACTTGCAAACGTACGGAAGTTTCGTTAGTCTGCGGGCAAGGTGATCCACATGAAAAGCGTATTACTCCTTCTACGATTCTGAGTTGCCGTAGGCACAGCTCCAATATGTTCGTTCGCTGAACGACCGTATGGAATGTGCCTTATGCCCCCGTGTTCTCGCGGGGGAGTTGAGGCCGGACTCAGTCCTTTCTCACTTTCCAAACATTCAAACTTATTTTTTCCAGGCGGATCGATATGCATTTGCCGCCGAGGTGATCATGCAACAGCAAGCGATTGAAGTACGCAATCTCCGAAAGAGTTTCCGCAAGCGTGACGGCTTCTTGAAATCTTCGCGTTTATGGGCCATTGATGACGTGTCGTTCAGCGTCGCAGAAGGTGAGACGTATGGCTTGTTAGGTCCAAACGGCTCTGGCAAATCGAGTCTCATTCGCATCCTGTCGACATTGCTCATCGCTGACAGTGGCACTGTGAAGCTGCTCGGGTATTCGTTGCCTGAGCACCAGGGAAAGGTGCGTCAGATCATCGGGCGGGTCAGCGTCGATGCAGCGTTCTATAAGAAGTTATCGGCACGCGAGAACCTGCTTTACACCGCATTGCTGTACGGACAAAAAGCGAGGGATGCGGAAGTTCGCGCTCTGGAGATTCTCGATCGCCTTGGTCTGGAGGGGACGAAGTTCTCCACGCCACTCGAGGAAATGAGTCGTGGGATGCAACAGAAAATCAGCATCGCACGAGCTCTGGTTGTCAATCCGCCACTGCTGTTGTTGGACGAGCCAACCACTGGACTTGACCCGAAAAGCAGACGCGACGTGCAGAGCTTCCTTGAAGAGCTTCGGACGCGCGAGGGCACAACAATTCTGCTGACAACTCACGATATGGCTGAGGCTGAACGGCTTTGTGCGCGCATTGGGTTTCTTGCGCACGGAAAGTTAGTTGCTGAAGGAACTACCAGTGAACTGATGAGGCGTGCCCAGGCGAAAACACTTGATGACGCCTTCATTAAGTTAACAGGAGAAGAGTTGGCTGATGATGAAGAGGTCGTCGCTGTGGAGGGTTAATTATGGAAACTGTAATGAGACAGACCTGGGCGTTCTTGTTCCGGGGCTATCATCTGACGCGTCGCTACATCTCCTGGGTGATCGTGTTCAACTTCTACGCGGTAGTAACTTCGGCGACAGTCGCATTGATTGGTGTGGCAGCGAACGACTATCAACTGACCTTGACTCTGGTAGTCGGCGCATTGCTCTGGAACTACCTCTCGTGGTTGTACCAGGAGATTGCCATGTCGATCGCCTATGAGCGCT
>DATBSH010000096.1:0-59293 GCA_036559885.1 Pyrinomonadaceae bacterium | reverse complement strand
GGTCTTACATGGACACTGACGGAGAGCAGTCGGAGTCAAGACAGACAGCGAAAGCATCGCAGGAGCAACGTGAGTTGCTTCGTCTCACTCTCTCAAGTATTGGTGATGCGGTAATTACCACCGACACCAAAGGCCGCGTCACTTTTCTTAACCCCGTGGCTGAGACATTGACCGGTTGGACGCAGGAAGAAGCGACAGGCGTTCGCCTCGAAAGCGTTTTCAAGATCGTCAATGAAGAAACTCGTCGGACGGTCGAGACCCCCGCGACCCGTGCCTTGCGCGAAGGCGTTGTCATCGGTCTGGCAAACCACACGCTGCTCATCGCCAAAGACGGCACGGAACGCCCGATTGACGACAGCGCCGCTCCGATTCGCCATGCAAACGGTGAAGTCACCGGAGTGGTGCTGGTGTTCCGCGACGTAAGCGAACGCAGACGGCAAGAGCGTTTGGTGCAAGATAGCCTCGACTATTGCGAGAACATCATTGCGACTTTACGTGAGCCATTCCTCGTTCTCGACAAGAACCTGCGGGTCAGGATGGCGAACCGGAGTTTCTACGAGACCTTCGTTGTCTCGCCGTCAAGCACAGAGAACCAGTTTATCTATGACCTCGGCAATCGGCAGTGGGACATTCCCCGATTGCGGGAGTCACTGAAAGAAGTCCTGAGCAACAACCACCCCATCCAAGATTACGAAGTGGAATTCGACTTCGAGGCCATCGGGCACAAATTGATGCGGCTCAATGCTCGCCGCGTCCGCGAGCCAGGACACCAATCGGATTTGATTCTCCTCGCGATCGAGGACATCACCGAACGTCGGCAGGCGCAGGATGCATTGCGACGCGCGCTGGAGTCTCACGAAGCGGTCACCTCGAACATGGGCGAGGGGCTTTATACCGTGAACGACCAAGGGTTGGTGACTGGCATGAATCCCACCGAGGAAAAACTGTTTGGCTGGACGCTCGACGAAATACGTGGGAGAAAAATGCATGACGTAACGCACTACAAGCATGCCGACGGCACACCATATCCCGCCGAAGATTGCTCCGGTCTGGAAGTCCTGCGAGAAGGAAGACCGCTAATCAACCACGAGGATGTTTTCATCCGCAAGGATGGAACGTTCTTCGACGTTGTCTATAGCTCCTCACCAATTCGAGAGGGCGAGAAGATAACGGGAGTCGTCGTTGTATTTCGGGACGATACCGAACGGCGGCAGGCGGCATATGCATTGAAAGTTTCCGAGATTCTTACCGCCGTCTCTTTGAAGCCGCCAAGGATGGAATACTAATTCTCGATCCCGACACGCGCCAAATCACCGACGCCAATCCCTTCATAGCGCAGTTGCTCGGCTACACGCACGAAGAGATGATCGGCAAGGAGTTGTTTGAAATCGGATTGCTTAAGGACGAAGGCGCTAGCCAGGCCGCGTTTCGGCAATTGCGAGAGAAACAGTTCATCCGCTACGACGATTTGCCGCTCCAGTCCAAAAAGGGCCAGCGCCGTGATGTCGAAGTGGTAGCCAACCTTTACGCGGAAGACAGCCAGTCGGTCATCCAGGCCAACATTCGCGATATTACCGAGCGCAAGCAAGCGGCGTACAACTTGGAAGTTTCCGAGGCTCGCTATCGCCGGCTCTTCGAAACCGCCCAGGATGCCATCCTCATCCTCGATGCCAAGACCGGGAAAATCTTCGACGCCAATCCGTTCATCAAAGAGATGTTGGGCTATTCGCAAGAAGAGCTCGTCGGCAAGGAACTCTGGCAGATCGGTCTCTTCCGAGATCAGGTAGAGAGCCGGGCCGCTTTCGGGGAGCTGCAAGCGCAAGGTTATATTCGGTACGAAAATCTGCCGCTCGAAACCAAGCAAGGACAACGGATCGACGTCGAATTTGTCAGCAACGTCTACCAGGTGGATCAGCGCCAAGTCATACAGTGCAACATTCGGGACATTACCGAACGCAGTCGCCTGGAGCGGCAGACGCACGAGCAGGTGGAAGCGTTGGCAGACCTTCACCATCGCAAGGATGAATTCCTGGCGATGCTTTCCCATGAACTACGCAATCCCCTGTCTGCGATCTTCAACGCCCTGCATATCCTTCGTTTCCAAGACGCCGAGAACCCGATTCAACAGAAAGCCAAAATCGTTCTGGAGCGTCAAGTGGGGCAACTGGCGCATCTCATTGATGATCTGCTGGAAGTGTCCCGCGTTATCACCGGCAGGATTCAACTTCATCGGGAACGCCTGGAGATGAGGGGCATCGTGGAACGTGCTCTAGAATCTGCTCGCTCTCTGATTGAGCAACGCAAGCATGAGCTATCGGTGTCGCTTCCGGCTGAACCTATCTGGTTACAGGGCGATTCAACACGATTGGAACAAGTCGTGGTGAACCTGCTCAACAACGCCGCCAAGTACACCGACGAAGGCGGGCAGATCTGGATCACCGTTGAACAAGAGCGCGGTGAGGTTGTGCTTCGCGTGTGGGACACCGGCGTCGGCATCGCTCCCGAACTACTGCCGCGCATATTCGATCTCTTCACGCAGGCTGATCGAACGCTTGATCGCTCGCAAGGTGGCTTGGGCATCGGCTTGAGCCTGGTTCAAAGACTTGTGGAATTGCACGGAGGGACAGTCGAGGCTCACAGTGCGGGATTGGGGCAAGGAAGCGAGTTCATTGTGCGTCTGCCGGCAATGTCTTCGGCAGGAGATCCAATCGCCCCCGTTGAAACAACCAAACAATCCGCGCAACCATCGCGGGTGCTGGTAGTTGATGACAACATGGATGCGGCTGATATGCTTGTCATGATGCTGCAAATGTTCCGGCTACGGGCAGGACTCCGACCGCCAACGCTCGCAAGAAGCGGGCTGCGAGCATCACTTAGTCAAGCCAGTTGATCCGCAGAAACTTCAAGACCTGCTGGCGAGACGGGTGAAGCAACCACGTTCCAGAGCATGAAACATTGGCGGTATTGAGGGTCTGGTTACAACTAGGCATCTCTGGGAATTGGTTCCTGGCTCACCGTTGCTTGTACCGCAATAGAGTCCCGGCCGTGGCGTTCATCAGACTTCGATGAGAGCTAAGCTTTCCGCCCCAGGTCCGCCCGAAGAACGGTCCGCAATTTGGTGGTTTCGATGGATTCCGACCGTCGTCCTCACCCTACTCATCCTTTATTTTCTGTACGTCCTCGGGAGCGTCGCCTTAGTGCCCGTCCTTGCGTCGTTCGCACTTGCTTACCTACTAAACCCCGTCGTCAGCCAGGGAGAGAAATATGGGCTTTCGCGTCCTATTGCGACTGCCCTTGCTCTGCTGCTTGTTACGGTCGCCGTAGTTGCCTTTCTTTTGTTTGTCATTCCAGATCTCTGGGAGCAAAGCACCAACGCCGTTCAGAAGATCTTGCGCAATTTTACGCCGGAAAGCGCTGCCAGGAAGCGTGAAACATTACGCCGTTATTCGCCCGCCCTTGATCGCATGGCGGGCGGCTGGATCGAACAGATCCTGCGCAACCCTGCCGAGGCGATCGGCTCGCCGGCTCTTCTGGCCGCCGGTGGTCTATCAGGCTTTCTCTCGACTGCCGTCGCTTCGTTGGACTTGCTGATAGTGCCTTTCTTCGTTTTTTACATCTTGATCGACTTCGGTACCTGGCGAGACTCGATGGAGGATTTGATTCCGCCTCGCTTTCGCGACACCTTTAGCCGTCTCTTCGATGAGGTTGGGCGCATCCTCGCAGCCTATGTTCGTGGTCAACTCCTTATTGCACTTTGTATGGCCGTACTTTACGCCATCGGCTTTTACGCGTTTGGAGTTCCAGCCTGGGCGGGCCTCGCGGCGCTGGCGGGACTTCTGAACGCGATTCCTTACGTCGGCACTATTCTGGGTCTCGGACTCGCCACAGCTTTTACGCTGGCCGACGGAGGTGGGCTCTGGCGCATAGGAGGGATCCTCGGCGTGTTTGTGGTGGTCCAAAGTATAGAAGGCTACGTTTTAACGCCGCGTATTCTCGGCCACCGTTTGAGTTTACATCCGATGGCTGTTTTTCTTGGTCTACTGATCGGAGGGAAACTTTTCGGTCTACTCGGCATCATCCTTGCAGTTCCTACGATCGCCATCGCCAAAGTCTTCTTGAAGTTTCTCCGAGAACTCTACACGGGCTCATATTTTTATCACGCCGGAGACATCACTTCAGCCGAAGCTCCAAGTGAGGTTTTGCAGGAACGTCTGGCCGACGCTGCCGAAACAGTGCTCGCTCAACAGATTGGGTCTGAACGTGGTGACGAACTTCTCGCGCCGGACAAGAAGGGTGACGATCCAATCGCGCTTGAGCAGCCAAGTTAGGAATTCGCTATGCTGAATACCTTGAACCGAACATTACCTTGAGGTGTTTCGTCAAACGCAAATCCGGCAAAAGGCATGATGTGGACGACATGAGGTTAGGACTTGACCAATTTCGGTTCCACGTCTTCACTCATACTGCAACTTTTACGAGGCACGCTAAGTGTAAATCGTTCGCGGTCTAACGGTGTTTGACGGACCCAACAAACCATTGAAGGGTATAGCCAGTTGTACTCACCACTTCTGACTTGTATTCACAGAGGAAAGAGGCTCTTTAGCTTCCCGCCAATCCTCTACCATACGTTCCAGGGAAGGCCTATACCTCTCGAAATCCTGTTGCACTAAATTCGCAGTCGATTGAGTCACAACAAAAACGGGATTCTGTTCAGGGTTATCATTGGGTTTCGACATCTCGAACAGCTCGGTAGTGTCGTTATCAATTATGACGGGCACACAGCACCACATTAGATTTTCCTGACCCTCGATTACGACATCTTGAGTTTTGGCCTCCGCAAGGTGCGGCTCAAACACGTATGACGGGTCGATGCCAGCTCTGTTTGCCACGTCCACAACCTCTTGGAAAAGTTTACGGGGGGCGCTTAAAGCTTCTGCTTTGGGGTGGGCTCGACCGTCCAGAGACGCGGGCTGATGACCATCTGTTTGCCGCCTAACAATCTGAGATACACCACGCTCCTGACCGCTAGAGTTGCTGAACAACTGGCCGGCCATCTGACCGAAGTCGGGTGTCTTATCTGAGCGAAAAGCGGCAGTTAGGCCGCCAGCTAACTCTGACGGCGGCGCGCTCTGTGCGATCTGATCAAAATCATCTTTAACATTAGACCGAGCTGGTGGCGCTGCGGCGCTAGTGCATTGCTGCAAGACCCCACTGAGCGGATTCATCCAATCCATCTGGTTTGACCTCCGGTTGTTAGTGCTGCAAAAACTCTGAACGTGAAAGTAGCTTAAGTGATGGGAGCGGTGGAGGAGACCTCCACCTGCTCCAAGAGCGTTGAGTGCCATTCTCCTGCTTTAGTTCTCAGGATTTAGCGGGAATGGTCAACTGCTGTCCCACCTGAATCTTGTCAGGGTCTTTTAACTTGTCGCGGTTGGCGTAAAAGATACCCATGTATTCGTTAGAGTCGCCATAGAGTTCCTTGCTGATCTTCGAAAGCGTATCGCCGGGTTTGACTGTATAGGTCTGACCGCTACTAACACCGCCGACTGCTGCTCCCAAAGCGCGGCTCGAATCAACCGTGATATCCGCCGTTATGTCATCCTGAGTCGGGCTCACTAGCTTCACCTGATCCCAGAACTTATTCTTGGCCTCTGCTGTGGGCGCCGTGCCTTTGATGAAAAGCTTGTTGTCCTGCACATGCAGGTTCTGGAATTGAACGTGCTGCTGATCGGCGGTCGTCAGCACGGTCTGGTACTTCTGTTTCAACTCGCTAAAGCGTTTCTCCGCATCGGGCTGTTGGCTGGCTGATTGGGCACCGTGTCCGAACATCTTGTCAAATAATCCCATCGTGTAATCTCCTTGGAAGTTGAGCTGTTGACTTCAGATATTCCAGATGATTCCAGAAGGGCTGAGAAGAGAGTTAAGCTGGACTCGATTCTCAAGTACCTTACACCGGACAGGCATATATAGCAAGTACAGAATATATTTCTTATACAGCATATCCTGTATGTGATAAATTTGTGACACGTACGTGATGCCTAAGGCCTAGCGAGTTGGGAGTGTCGAGGCGACGAAGACCGTGGCCTAACTCGAATCTTTGGTTTGGCCCGGCCGCGGGCATGGTTCTTGCGACACAACATCCCTGAAAGACACTTCAAAACACTGAAAAGACAGTTACAAGCCCCAGGCGGGATTACAAGTAAAGGGACCAGAGTGATGGACCAATCAGAGAAGCCTGATTTGGATGTGCACTGTGTGTGCTAACCCACAGACAGCTGACGATGCCATCACCTATAAGAAGGGGTTTCGCGAAGACGATTCGCTTGGATTTGAAGAAGGAGAATCTTATGAACAAGATCAAAGTATGGCCGCACATTACGATCATAGCAGTGGTAGTTGCGCTCATCGCTGGCTTAGGCGTGGCCTTCTGGATGAAGCAAGAGCCGACCGCATCCGCTGAGGAGCTGCCCTACGCTGCCCGCATACAACGAGTGGATGGTGAGGTCGCCTTCAGCGATAGCCTCCCCAACACTGACGCCAATGATGCGAATGCCGGGTGGGTAGCCGCTACTCCGAATCAACCCTTCTCAGCAGGAGATCGGATCTACACGCGTGATAACTCGCGCACCTCGTTGGCGTTTAGCGGACGTAATTTCGCGCGGCTCGGACCAAACACTTCACTTGACGTAGTGTCGCTTGAAGACCGCCGCACTCAGCTCGCGCTCCGCGACGGCTCGGCAATGTTCGACGTCGGGTATTTAGCACCAAACGAAGTCTTTGAAGTTGCCACTCCCCACGGCGCGGTGAACTTTAATCAGCCCGGGCTTTACAACCTCGGTTTCGACAATAACGGCGGTGTTGTTGTCTCAGTGCTGAGCGGACTGGCGCGGGTAGTTGGGCTCGCGGGTTCTGGGGAAATTAGTAAAGGTGAAATGCTGACGCTCGTGGGCCAGACTGTGACCGAAGTTGCGCTTTCGCGTTTGAATGGCCAAGATGCTGGATATCTCGTGGACGATTATTACCGATATCAATATCCGAATTCTTACGACGGTCGTTACAACAACTACGACGCCTATCTTAGTGATCCTTACTATTACGATCCTTACCGGCGCAACGTAAGTTATCAGTATGCGAGTTCAACCATTCCGGGAATCAACGACCTCGATTACTACGGCGACTGGCAGAATGTTGACGGTTATGGCTATGCCTGGAGACCGCGGGTCGATTCCGGCTGGGTTCCTTATCAGCAGGGTCAGTGGACCAACGACTATCCGTATGGGCCGACCTGGGTTTCAAGTGAGCCATGGGGCTATGCGCCTTATCACTATGGACGTTGGGCCAACGTGGGTAACCAGTGGTACTGGATTCCTGATGCGGTGAACACGACGCAGGCGTATGCCCCGGCCCTCGTTGCCTTCGTTCCGCTAAACGACTCCAACCAAATCGGCTGGTTTCCGCTTGGGCCGGGCGACAGTTATGCGCCGCGTTATTATGACTCTAACTGGCAGCCGCGTTATCTCACACACGCGACTGTAGTGCCTGGGCAGCTTATCAATTTTGGTATACCTGGCGCAGTCACCGTTGTGTCACTGGATGCTTTCGGTCGCGCTATCGATCCGCGCAGTCTCAGAAGGATTGATCCGCAGTTGTTGGCATCAGTGAGGCCGACACTCGATCCTTTGACACTGACTCCGCTTCGAAACGCAGTCATCAACTCGGCCTGGGGACGTGGCAAGATTGATCTGCCGCCTGGCATTGCGAAGAAACTCGAGGGTACCCGCGTTTTTGTCGGCGGCGATATTAGGGAGTCGCGGTTTAGGAAGGACGTGGCGAAGTCGATGCGCGTGGAACGTGTTTCCGACACGGCCAGGAATCAAAAGTTCAAGGTTAAGGACGAGCGGCAGGAATCGCAGCAGGTGCAGCACGCGCGCAAACAAGAAATAGACAGGCTTAGCGCCGAAGCCAAACGAGGGAATAAAGAAGCTCAGCGGCAGGTGCGTCAGCTTGAGCAGCAACAAACAAAGGAGACGCGTGCTCAGGATAAGTCCCAGCCCAAAGCTCAACAGCAACCGCAGGGAGAACGAGTTGGCCACCCGGCGAAGCAACGGTCTCAAGCGACGTCAAAACAGGAACCGAAGAAGGGATCTCTGGCTCAGCCAAGTGGGCAGGGTCATGACAAAGGCGGAAAAGGCAAAGGTAAAGGAAAGCCGTAAGACAAACCGGGATCCCGGCGCCGGCAGCCTGCGTGGGCTAGTCGAAGTGGGAGCCGGCGTAACCCCCCACAGGCAAATGTATCCGAGACGAAGTCCTGTGACTTCAATTTCCAAGTGGCCAATACGTGACCAAAAATAACAGCACGCGACGTATACGGGATGGTAAGAAATGGGAAAGAAGCGGAAAGCCTCGATTTTTCTTCGGTGGCTGCAACTGTCGAAAAGGCAAGCACTTACGTTTTTGCCGAGCGTCTAATTCGCAATGCGGAGGCCAGGGGTTCGATCCCCCTCTGCTCCACCAATAAACCTACCTACTTCAAATAGTCTACAGCAGCAAGATCAATAGCCCTCTTTTTTGCTTGTGACGGCGTTGTGACGTTGCGTTCTGAAAAATCTACTTAACCGACATGCACTCCTTATCAACACGTGCTCAAACCGGCCTAAATTCGCTACTGATACGACTTCTTTAGCAGACAGGGTCGAGCACGTTGACACCTGTGAATACCGTTCCTCCGTTACGAACTTTCGATAACTATGTCAGTTGGATAATTTAGAACCGGTCGCCACGTGGTCGCCGCGATGCAATGTGGAGGTCCTGATTCGATTCAGAATCGATCACCGATAAGATCCCGATGCAACGCTACGTCTGTAGACTTGAGCGTTGGGCCAACGCCTACTGTTGAAAACCTCTCATGTCGCTGTTAACAGAAACCTCCGGCGTGTGTATATTCGAAGTGTCTCTAATGATTATCGAGGAACTCTTCCGCATTTGCAGTGCGGGAGGAGATCGCGCAGGAGATTTCCGAGAAGGGTCGGACAGCAAGGCGTGGATACTCTGAAGTGAGTTCCGGAAATGACGATTAACGGCGGTACAAAACTCGGCCGTTATGAAATCCGCTCGAAGCTTGGAGCAGGCGGAATGGGTGAGGTGTACTTGGCGGAAGATAGCGAACTTCATCGGAAGGTGGCATTGAAAATCTTGCCTTCCGATGTCGCCACTAACGATCGAATGCGGCGATTCAAACAGGAAGCAACCGCCGCTGCCGCACTGAACCATCCGAACATCGCACATATTTACGAGATCGGTGAGACAAACGGAACTAACTTCATCGCGATGGAGTTCGTCGATGGCTTCACCTTTCGTCAACTCATTCACGAGAAGCAGCCGGAGCTCGCAAAACTTCTGCGTTATCTACAGCACGTTGCCGAAGCACTCGCGAAAGCACACGCTGCTGGAATTGTTCATCGTGATCTAAAGCCCGACAACATCATGGTCTCGCGCGAAGGTCACGCCAAGATCTTGGACTTTGGCCTTGCCAAATTGATCGAACAGAACATGTTACAAAGCGACGGTCAGGGCGGGAGCGAAGTCGCAACAGCCTTAATGCAACCACAGTCAGCCCCAGGCACAGTGATGGGAACGGTTGGTTACATGTCTCCGGAACAGGCGCAGGGACGGGTCAATGAAATCGATCATCGCTCGGACATCTTTTCGTTCGGCTGCATTCTTTATGAAGCAATCACGCGACGCAAAGCGTTCGAAGGAGAGGACGCGATTGATTCGCTCAACAAGATCATTCGCGAACAGCCAACTACAATCGCTAGTCTCATTCCTGATGTGGCGTCCGATCTGCAAAAGGTCGTGCGGCGATGTCTCGCAAAAGATCCCGAAGATAGATACCAATCGATCAAGGACGTAGCAATTGAGCTCAAAGAGGTGCGGCGTGAGTTAGAAGCCGGCGTTGGAATCGACAGTACAGCTCCAACCAGCTCTTTGACAGTCGATGATCGGGATCAATCACGCGGAAGTGCGCCGACGAGTCTTTCGCCGCCTGCTCCTTCGACATATCCATCAAGCGCCGAATACATCGTCAGCGGAATCAAACAGCATCGAGTGCCGGTGGCAATCGTCAGTGGTCTGTTGATTCTGGGAGTCGTGGCGATTGGAATCTGGCTATATAAGAAGAAAACTGGCGTGTCATCGCCAGCGATTAAGCTTCAGCGATTGACGACTTCGGGCAGGGCGTCGCAGGCTGCCATCTCGCCCGATGGAAAATATGTCGCGCACGTGAAGAGTGCCGCGGGGCAGCAGAGCCTGTGGCTCAGGCAGGTTGCGACCACGAGCGACACGCAGATCGTCCCGCCATCAACACAGAACTATATCGGGATCACCTTCTCAAAAGACGGCGACTACGTCTATTACTCGCGGTTGGAGCCTAACAGCTCTGGAGGCGCGCTCTACCAGGTGCCGATCCTCGGCGGCGCTTCTCGCAAGGTGATCGAAAATGTCTCCTCTCCCGTCTCACTGTCGCCGGATGGAACCCAACTGACGTTTATTCGCAGTACGTTAGGCGGCGGAGAGAGCGCGTTAGTCGTAGCGAACGCGGACGGAACGGGTGAAAGGCAGCTCAAAGTGCGGAAGTTGCCCAACAACTTCAGCGGTGGCCAACCGTCCTGGTCCCCTGACGGGAAACTGATCGCGGCGGGCGTTAATGTTTATGATCCAGTCAGCGGCACGACGGCGTTGACGGTATTTGCCACGCAGGTCGAAGACGGAGCGGAAAGGCAGCTCACTTCTCAGACATGGGGCCCAAGCGGCGGACCGGTCGCCTGGCTCGCTGACGGAAGCGCCCTCCTCTTAGTAGCACTCGACGAGGGGGCCTCCGCTCTCCAGATCTGGCACATCTCTTACCCAAGTGGTGAGGTGCGTAAGATCACAAACGATTTGAATAATTACACTCGGCTGAGCTTGACGGCTGATTCAAGCACGCTGGTTACAGTCCAGACTGAGGTCACTGCCAACCTCTGGATTGTGCCGCCGGCAGAGGCGAGCCGCGCCAGGCAGATCTCTTCCGGAAGGTATGACGGGTTCCAGGGAGCGTCCTGGATGCCGAGCGGCAAAATAGTTTACGCCTCGCGAGGGAGCGGCCTTGATGACATCTTTACTATGGACCAGGACGGAAGGAATCAGCAGCAGTTGACGGCCCATGCGAGGTCTAACATCCACCCTTCGGCGACGCTCGACGGCCGCTACATTATCTTCGAGTCCACACGAACAGGTAGGTCAAGGAGCATCTGGCGCATGGACGCGGACGGCGGCAATCCCAAACAACTGACCGATGGTCCGGTGGATGACTCCCCCCAATCTTCGCCCGACAGTCGTTGGGTCGTTTTCGTTTCCCGGCGCTCTGGCTTACAAAACGTCTGGAAGGTTTCAATTGACGGGGGCGAGCCCGTGAGGCTAACCGATAAACTCACATTGCACCCGACCGTCTCACCGGACGGCAGCGTGATCGCATGTATGACCGGCAGGGTCGCCCTCATTCCGTTTGCCGGCGGCGACCCAGTCAAGTTGATCGACATGCCACCCAGCGCCAACAGCCCCCTCCTGCGCTGGATGCCAGATGGGCGCGCTCTCACCTACATAGGCATAATCAACGGAGTCTCTAACATTTGGTCGGTACCCTTGGACGGCGGCGCGCCGAAACAGTTGACTGACTTCAAGACTGACCGAATTTTTTGGTTCGACGTTTCGCGCGACGGTAAACAACTCGCCATCTCGCGCGGCACCCAGACAAGCGATGTGATCCTTATTAGAGACTTCCGCTAAGACGCGATGACGATGGAGGCAGGCACAAAACTTGGTCGCTATGAAATCCGCTCGAAGCTCGGTGCGGGTGGAATGGGAGAAGTCTATCAAGGTCGCGATACTCAATTGGGCCGCGACGTTGCGGTGAAGGTTCTGCCGACTACGGTTTCTACCGACCCCGATCGCTTACGCCGATTCGAACAGGAAGCCTGTGCCGCGAGCGCACTCAACCATCCAAACATACTTGTGGTTCACGACATCGGCGCCCATGATGGCGCTCCTTATGTGGTGTCGGAGTTACTAGAAGGTGAAACACTACGCAAGCGAATAAGTGGAACTCCTCTGGGCCAACGACGCGCTGTTGATTACGCATTGCAGATCGCAAACGGTCTGGCAGCAGCACACGAGAAGGGAATCATCCATCGAGATCTCAAACCCGACAACATCTTCGTCACCAACGACGGACGAGTGAAGATTCTCGATTTTGGTTTGGCGAAGCTCACACAACTAGATGGAAGCCAGGTCCAAACAGATATCCCTACTCGTCGAGTCGATACAGATCCGGGGGTGGTAATGGGAACTGTCGGTTACATGTCGCCCGAACAATTAAAGGGACGTGCGGTCGATCAACGTTCGGACATCTTCTCCTTTGGCGCAATTCTTTATGAGATGCTTTCCGGAAGACGCGCCTTTCATGGAGAGTCGGCGGCAGAGACGATGAGCGCGATCTTAAAAGAAGATCCGCCGGAGCTGTCTGATACAAACAGGACTGTTTCGCCGGCGTTGGAACGTTTGGTGAATCATTGTCTGGAGAAGAACCCGGAAGCACGTTTTCATTCAGCGCGCGACGTCGCGTTTGCTCTGGAAGCACTCTCGGGCTCTTCCGCTGTCGCAAACGAGACAACGACCGCTCAGTCATTTGTTCCCCCCGCTTTCCGCCAGTGGTTGCCGTGGGCGCTGGCAGCAATAGGGCTTCTGATAGCCGCAATTACTCTCGCCTGGACATACTTTCGCCGTGAGCTTACGGATGCGAGGCCGATCGAGGCCATGCGTTTCATCATCCCGACCCCCGAGAAGGCGCCAATTCCCGGTCTTCCTTCGATCTCCCCGGACGGCCGGTACGTGGTCTTGAGGGTCAACACTGACGACGGCAAAGAGCTTCTCTGGATGCGTGCGCTCGGATCTTTGGAAGCGCGCCCTCTAGTCGGAACCGATGGCGGATTTCAGCCATTCTGGTCGCCTGACAGTCGCGCGGTAGGGTTTTTCGCCAAAGGTAAGCTCAAATGGATCGACGTTTCGGGCGGATCGGTGCAAACAGTCTGCGACGCACCTTCGAATTACAGCGGTGCATGGAGTCACGATGGGACGATTATTTTCTCGCGGGGAGTTGCGAGCGGACTTTACCGTGTGCCGGCCACCGGAGGGACGCCGATCCAACTAACAACGGTTGATGCATCCCGCAATGAGATCGAGCACATCTGGCCGTATTTTCTGCCAGATGGTCGCCACTTTCTTTTCTTAGCGAGGAACGCGCAGCCGGAGAACAGTGCCATTTACGTCGGCACACTCGACTCCAAGGAGACCACGCGGCTACTGCAAGCGCATTCAAGCATGGCGTACGCGTCGCCGGGCTACCTGCTCTTCGTTCGTGAGAGCACCCTTATGGCGCAAGGTTTTGACGCCGACACGCTCCAACTCAAAGGCGACGCGTTTCCCGTCGCCGAACACACTGTACAGAACTCTATTAGCGGTCGCGCTATGTTCTCCGTCTCCGAAAACGGTGTACTCGTCTTTCGCGCAGGCGGCGGCATGACTAACAACCAACTCGTCTGGCTTGACCGGTCGGGTAAACAACTCAGTGTTCTCACGCCGCCGGGCGCCTACAACGCGCCGGCCTTATCACCCGATGAGAAGAAGGTCGCGGTCAGCCGACTAGACCTACAAACTGGAACACCCTCTGACATCTGGTTGATAGATCTTGAGCGCGGCAGTCAGATACGGCTAACCACTGATCCTAGCAGCGATTTGTACCCTTCCTGGTCGCCCAATGGCGATCGCGTCACCTGGGTCTCGACGCGCAACGGGGTGACGAGCATTTATCAAAAGCTATCGAACGCCGCCTCGCCGGAGGAGCCGCTTGTTTCCTCCGCAGAGCTGAAGTTCAACCCTCAGTGGGCGCCCGATGGGCAATCCATCATCTACGCTCAACTCAACCCAAAAACGAACGTTGATCTGTACTTGCTCTCCTTGTCCGGCGAGAAAAAATCGACGAGTTGGCTGCAAACTAGTTTTATTGAAGCTCAGCCGCGGTTGTCGCCAAACGAGCGATGGATCGCGTATATATCGAACGAGACGGAGCAGTTTCAGGTTTACGTCGACAGCTTTCCAGCTACCGGCGCCAAAGTGGCGATCTCAATCGGTGGTGGGTCACAACCTCAATGGCGTGCAGATGGGCGAGAGCTTTATTACTACGGCCCTGACAGAAAACTAGTGGCGGTGGAAGTGAACGGGGATGGCCCGACATTTAAAGTCGGAGAAGCCCGACCACTTTTCGAGATTCGTGTCGCCTCGATCGAGCAGAGCTTCCCTGGCAACGGATATTACACGGTAACGCACGACGGCAAACGCTTCCTCGTATCTTCTTTGCCGGAAGCACCGGAGCGTCAGCAGATTAACGTCATCGTGAACTGGATGGCGGACTTGAAGAAGTAGCTTTCAAGGTCATTCCTATATCAAGAAGCATCTTGTCTGGAACATAGTTAAAGTCCGACTCAAGAGCACTGAGTGTTTGCTCTATCACTTGCCGGTCCATTGTCCCCTGTTAGTCAGGCGGAATAGCTTTTCAGGAATGTCGTAAAAATATCGCTGCTGCGCGATGTTTCTTATATTCCCTTGGACCACCGATTTCGTCGCGAAGTGAATTCGCTGGTTCGGAATTATTTCTTTTGGCCATCACCAGTACGCGATTTAACAATTATTCAACGCGACTTTCACGACTTCTGCTTAAGTATCCTGTAATTTGTTTGGGCGAGGTTCAATGTTCAGATCTCTTAACGTTTTGAAGGGTGAGGTGTGGCATGTTTATAGGTCTGCTTTTTTGGTTCTTAACTCTCGCTGTTCATTTTGGTTCGTTTAGTGGTGACACTACCGTTGTGCCAGCCGCGGACGGCGTTCCGATTCATTATTCCGTCCAAGGCAAGGGCGAGCCTGCCTTGTTCTTCATTCACTGTTGGAGCTGCAACCGGCACCTCTGGGATAACCAGGTTTCCGTATTTGCCAAAAACCATAAAGTCGTCACCATTGACCTACCCGGTCATGGCGAGTCTGGCCAGGGCCGGAAGAACTGGTCAGTCGAAAGTTTTGCCGACGACGTCAATACCGTTATCACGAAACTCAAACTCAAACGCGTGATACTTGTCGGTAGCTCAATGGGTGGACCGATCGCGCTGGAGGCGACTCGGCGAATGCCGGAGCGCGTGGTCGCAATTGTTCCGGTTGATACTCTGCATAACGTAGAAAACAAGGTGCCTCAAGAACAACTCGACGCGGTGTTCAAGCAGCTTCGGGCAGACTACAAAGGCGCCGTGACGGGTTTCTTGAATCAAATGTTGTTCTCTCCCAGCACGCCTGCCGCGGTAAAGACTCGCATTACCTCCGAAGTAACCTCGCGTCCACCCGAGCTTGCGATTGCAATTCTCGAAGGAATCTTTGCCTACGATTCAGTTCCAGCACTGAAAGAAGTCAAAGTACCGATTCACGCGATTAACGCGGACATGAATCCCACTAACCTGGAAATCAATCGCAAGTACGCACCGCAGTTCGAGGTCGTAATTATTAAAGGCAGCGGCCACTATCCGATGCTCGAGGATCCGGCCCGCTTCAATGAATTATTGGCGGATTCCTTGCGACAGTTAATGAAACCCTCGGGCAACTAAGTATACGAGAAGTCGAGGATAACGGGCCGCGCGGGCCGAATCGGTGAAGTCTATCGTGCTCGCGTGAAGTCTATCGTGCTCGCGATATGCGGAGGTCAGGGGTTCGATCCCCCTCTGCTCCACCAGTAAACTTCTTCCTCTTTCCAGTTACTTACAACGATTAGTCAAATCAAACCACAATTCTCGTTGAGGTAGTTTTGGCGTCGCAAAGGACAAGTAATTGGACCAGCACGACCCTTTCCGCTCAGCGACTGCGCGAAAAGCCGAATAAAAACCGTGTGCGAAGTTTCATCAGCACCCATTTGAGAGTATCAGCGCCGCGCTGATTATGCGGAGGTCGAAGATTGGATATTCGCGCCATCTGCGCCGACAGATTAGTTTTAACTCCCCGGCTTGATAATGATCCTCAGACTAGTGACGATTGCGCATGGAATGTCGATTCCAGAGACGACATCTGCAGAGGGTTTCGAAATGACCTCCCGCCCCTCCCCTGTTCGCATTGACTTTCTCACCAGTTGTGAATATTGTCCCGCCTGCCAAAAACTCAGAACGATATAGGCTCAAGTTTCGTAACTCCTCGCACACTTTCTTCCTCGCTTGTACTTGACGCGTATTGGCGGGATGGATGTCCTTCCATACTAGCTTGTGACAATGGTAGTCCTGAATTACTCAATTAGCTGAACGCCTGAACGAGATAGACGGCGCCTGATATGCCGGCCGAATTCCGGCATCGATCCGCGCAATGGATTCGTTTGCGAACACAACGGTGCTGCTTTGGGATACTGACGCAAGTCGCTTGACTAACGTCGCCGAGCTCGTCCGTACCTGTGGATCGACGGCCAAAGAGATCCGAGACAATGCGCAAATTAATGCGACAATTCAACCAGATCAAACCAAAATCGCTTTGGTTGCGCTGGGTAAATCTCAGTTTGATGTGTCGGCCAGTTTAGACCTGATTCGCGCACTGAAATACAACGGATTCAAAGTGATTTCGTATGCCGCGGCAGTTCTCGAATGGCCGATAGGTCTGCGATGTCGTGCATTGTTAAGTGGTGCTTCATTGTTGTTTGACAGCTCTTCGAGTTCCTTCTCAGCAGATCTACAGAAAGCTTTGAGCGACGCATTGGAAGCGCAGGTTAAGGAACGTTCGGAGGAAAATGAAATCCGTGATCGAATGACGGAGCTCGGAATTGTGGGCGAGAGCTTGCCGATGATGTCGGTTCTGCGTTGGGTCATGCGAGTGAGCACTCTCAGCGACTTTCCGGTTTTGATTAGCGGGGAGACGGGCACTGGTAAGGAACTGATTGCCAATTCGTTGCACCGACTGGATGCGAAGCGTTGTAGTGGTCCTTTTGTGGTTGCCAACTGTGGAGCGATCAGTGCTGGTGTAGCTGAGAGTGAGTTCTTTGGCCATCGTCGGGGTGCATTTACTGGGGCAGACAACGAACGGCCAGGGTTATTTCGCGCCGCACATGGCGGCATTCTCTTTCTCGATGAAATCAGCGAACTTAACGAGTCGTTGCAAGTGAAATTATTGCGAGTTCTTCAAGAGAAGCGAGTGCTTGGCGTCGGGTTCGATCAAGAAGTCGCGATTGATGTGCGTGTCGTCGCGGCAACCAATAGAAATCTGGAAGAGATGATACGAGCTGGAAGTTTTCGCCAGGACTTGTATCACAGATTGAATGTGCTCTCCGTAAACGTTCCGCCATTACGCGAACGCCTCGACGACTTGCGACCGCTGATTGAACATTTTTTGAAAAAGTACTGCTTTCTAAAACAGAACCAGAATTCGGGAGTTGGGTCGGAATTCATTGAGGCGCTAATGCATCTCGGAATGCCTGGCAATGTGCGTCAACTTGAAAACATAATTCGGGCGGCCGTACTTAATAAAACAGATGACTTACCGCTAGGTCTCAGTGATCTGACACCTGCGGTGTGGCAAAGGATTTCGGACATCGAGCGTGAAGGGAATGGTCCAACCGAATCTTCTAGTTCCAACTCTGATGCTCACATACACTTTCGAAACATTCTGGACGAGAACAGTTGGAATCTACCAAGATCACTGGAGCATTGTGAAAGATTGTTATTGGAGTGTGTCCTACAATCAGCTGAAGGTAATCAATCGCGAGCTGCTCGTTTGACCGGTATCAGTGCTCGCAGCGTATATAACAAATTGCACAAGCACAAATTGAATGTTTAGTGACAATTCATTCATTAGACCAACTCTTATGTAGAAGCGGAACTGGTTTTCTAATCTCGGCAAGATCTTTCCGGCAACTTATTTCAACCCCACCTCGTCGCTGACGCGCCACTTTCCACCAAGCTTCTTACCAATCAACACGTTAAGACTCTCGATTGTTAGTAGGCCGTTACTGGCATGTTCATTGCCATCATCGATCGCGGTTTGCCGGAAGTTGAAGAGTGTAAAGGTTTGAGATGGAACGACCGTGGATTTGAAGAACCATACGGTGAATTTCCGAATCTGCGACATCTTCTATCCCGAGTTCGAACAGATCCTATTTCAACTTCATGGCAACGATATTTTGCAAGGACAGGTTGTCGATGTTTCAGACGCTGGCTTGCTGAATGATTCGTTTGTTGAAGTCAAAGTCCCTGGTCTACAGGTTCAAGTGATAGTACCGCTCGAAAGGATCCTTAGCATTTGTGAATGATTCAACTATCCAGCCGTTATGTTGTTCCTCGCATTCGGATCATCCGCGTGCCTACGGGCACGAGAGGCACAATCGCAACAGCTGGAATCATTGCCAGGCTCATTCGAGAAGGAGCGAAGGATTTTTACGTGCGGCAGAAAGCCATCGAAGTCTTCAGGGCCTACGGCGTCCGCCCTAAGAACAGATTCGGTGAAGTTTGTGCGCTCTTTGATTTCGTCAAGCGGAACATTCGGTATACGCGAGACATCTTTCGGGTTGAGTTGTTGCATTCCGCGCGTCGCATGTTGGAGTTGCGGGCGGGCGATTGCGACGACATGACAATCCTACTCGGATCGATGTTGATGTCGACGGGACACCCGGTGCGACTAGTGCTCGCGGGATTTAGAAAGAAGAAACCACATGCTTACAGTCACATTTATCCGGAGGTTCGTGTGAGCGGTCGTTGGGTAGCACTCGATGCGACAGTTAATAAACCAATCGGCTGGGCTCCACCGGCGTTGTGGAAACGGGTTTGTGAAATAGATAAGGAGACAAATAGATGCTCTATCAAGACGCGCTAACAGGAGCGTTGCACGAAGCGCCTGATGGCCAACTCTACGAGTCCGATTTCGGCGAATATCCTTACCAGATGGGTGAGCCAGTCTTCGATGGTCTTGGCAATCCGGTGGGGTTCCTTCCTTTCATTCCCAAGATTGCTTCGCTCGCTTCTTCACTGCTTCCAAAAGTAGGCAACATTGTTGGCGGCTTGTTTGGCGGTGGAGCGCCTCCGATTCCGCCACTTCCTCAACTGCCGGGACTGCCATCGATCGGAGCCGCACTGCCCGCCGCAGCTGGAGCAGCAATCGGGTCACTTATTCCAAGACCTTTTCGGCCACCCTGGCCAGCTGGTTGGGTCACTCCACCACTTCCATATACAGGCCTTGGTCCAAAGAGACTTTATATGCGATGTGCTGTGTGGCCTGGTCCACGAGGACTCGTGCCATTATCCGCCGCTCAAGCAGCTGCATTACCGGCTCAGACAGCTGCTGCGGCCGCAGCGCAAACCGCAGCTGCAATGGGCATGAGGAGGCGACGGCGTAGACGGCGGTAAGACCGTCAACTCCGGATTTGATAGACCAGCCGTGAGAGGAATGCATGGCGTGGGGTATCTCGTACGGAATGAGTTGCGACCGGCGACGGCAAAACATTGCTGTCGGAGACTTCGGAGCGCAAAGAGGTTATTCAGGCAGTTTCATTGTTTCGCGCCACCGGAGCTAGTTATGGAGCCATGCAACAGAGTGATGCCGGACGTTCTTGTAAATCTGGGCGAACTGCGAGGATTGATCTACAGGTCTGACAAGTGGCATCCAGGGCGACCGCAAACGTATATCCACTTTATGGAAACGCCGCCTCGCCTGGCTTGTGATCCGGAGGGTAAGCAATTGTTCGTCATTGGCGGAAACTATCGCGTGACCTCGCGAGGTATTGACGGTTAGTAAATGAGTAGCTTGCCGCTTTTGATTTATCGGTTCTATGAAAACTAAACGCCGCTTTGACGAAGTAATGATAGTGAACCCCGGTCAACCTGGATCGGACACAACTCAGAGAGTGAGGCTTATGAGATTTCACAACGTGTTTCCGTCTGACGTGGGTGGTTACGCCGAACCAGAGTTTGGCTATTACGGAGAACCGATGGAGAACTACGGCTACTTTGCCGAGGACCCGTACATGTCTCAGTACTCGCCTTACGGTGAAGTCGATCCGGCCTACGGTTATTACGGCCAGGTGGATCCGGCGTTTGGCTATTACGGTGAAGTGGACCCACTTGGTTACTACGGCGAAGTCGATCCACTCGGTTACTACGGCTACAGCACTTTAGGCGCTTGGGGCGAACCTGACGCTTATGGAGAGGTCGAGCCGGTTGGCTATTTCGCCGAAGACTTTCCGGTTGGTTATTACGGTGAGGAGTTACCACTTGCCGGATATGCAGAGGATCCTATGGGCTATTACGGTGAGGATCCTTATCAACATATTGGTTACTACGGTCAGACTCCGGAAATGGTTGGGTACGGTGAGACTGAATATGGTGAGCCGGAGTTTGGCAGTTATGGTGGATATGTTCGAGACGTCCCGCCTGCGTTCAACGCTGGCTGTCCGTTGCCTACGAATCTCAGCGGATTCGACGATGTTGATGGATACGCGGGCTATGCGACGCCAGCGACTGTTAACCCAACCTGCGATCAAATGACCTCGCAGCCAGGGAGTTCACCTTCGCCACCTGAAACTTTCAAACCTCTCTGGTAAACACGAAGAAGATTCACAATTCGTTTCGATAACGCAAAGGTAGGAGGATTTCGCAATGGCTATCGTACAAGGCATTAGAGAGAAAGTTCATTTGCCAATCTACGACTCTCTGATAGTCGAACCAAGGAAGCAACTGAGGGATGCAGAACCGTCGAGCACCTTGAAATTCTTTGTCGACGTTCAGAAGAAGACAAAGCTCGAGACGAATCTGCAGTCAGCGTCACTACTCCCTCATTACAACACGTTTGAGGCGCGGGCGATGCGAGTTGTGATCAGTGATCTGCCACCCGAATTCTCTGACGCGGAAATCGACCTCGATGGCAACATTCGGACAGCGCCCGTTGCGCCTGCCACCAATCCGACGCTTACGCCGGCCACACTAAGCACCGACGTAGGTCGGGCTATGGAATTGTTGGAAGAGGCGCGCGACGATGACAACGGCGAAGCCGTCGTGCAGGTGAATACACCGGCCAACGCTTCGGATCCAGTTGAAGAAGTTGATTCTGGAGGCAGAGACTTTGTACTTACGGTTCCAGATATCGAAGGAGCACTCCTCGGTAGTACCGATGAACCTTCGCCTAAGGAATGCCCGCCAAAAGAGCAAGTACGACCCAACAATGGCTCCGGCACCATCATCGGCAAATTGATCTACAACACAGTAACCACGCTGTATGTCGGCGAGAAGATCATGATCCAAATGCCGACCTGGTTCTTTCCCGCCGGCGCCGGTCCGTATTCTGAGAAGGCCGGCATCACCACTCACGGTGAGCCGTCGCCCACAGCAACGTTTCGTTTTGCGGAGCCGATCTTCATCGATAAGCAGCAAAACTTTCGCGTCGAGATCGAGATTCCCGACACCGATACGTTGAAAGAGATCCAAAGAATCTACGGCCCACTCAGTATGTGGGTGGTCCTTGATGGCTACATGACTCGCGACGTCCAGTAACGATCGAGTTCGCGGTCTTTGAGGAAACCACCATGATGCCGGCACAACAAGCACGCGCGCGCGGTGCGATCCGAAGAACTTCCCGAGGCTTCAATGCTCCGGGAAGTTCTTCGGGATCTGTGCTCCCGTTTGACCATGCCGCCACGTTCGAGTTGCGCGGCATTCCCGGTAACATCATCCAGGACGTGATCAATGTGAGCAGCGACGGTACGTTTGTGGCTGTCGCGATTGGTTATGGGTTCGAAGAGGATCGTGCGCGACCAGCGCCGATTAACCAGGCGCCGAACGCGAGTTTTGTTCCGGGTAATGTACTCCTATCGCAAATCCCCACCCCCGCGTTAATTGAAGGGTTTCGGTTGAATCCTAATTTCGAACGTTTGGTGTTCGAGGATTCAATCGGAGTCGTTGGGCGAGTCGCACCAAGAGAGCCCAGATTTTCAACGGTCGCTGTAGATGGTTCATTCGGGACGAACATTATCGAGCGAATAAAGCCGGCGGAAGAGATTTCATTTCTCTTTAGCATTGTTGACAGCGCAAGTGGGCGTGAACTGCAGGATGAACCTATTCATAACCTGGCTTCGTTGGGAAAGAGCAACGGCGAACGACCCTTCCGCCAGTTGGCCCAACCCCTGACCTTTCAGCCGCGATCAACAATCAGACTACAAATCGTCGAACGATCTGAAGGCGTACAAGGCACACTGTTTATCGTCCTTTATGGTTACAAGATCTTAGGTGCCGGATCTTACGCGCAGCCGACATTGAGGACGCCAGGGATCGACATAGGACAGGCTTCAGGCCGCATAATTCCGTTCGATTATGTTTCTAAATTTCTGCTGAGCGGCACACCCGGCAAACAGATCGAAGACGAAGTTCCGATCAACGTCGAGGGCGGATTCATAGCTACTTCGATTGGTTACGGATTAGCTGTCGAGACTCTCAACGTTATCGTTAGTCGCGACAATCTTACGATCACAGCTCCAACCAATCCCCCTGGTCCCTCTACAACACCGCTGGGCAACGTGCCGTTGGTGAACGTCACGGCAAGCGCGTTGCGGGAAGGCATTCGCATCCGCCCCAATTTTGTCAGGATCGCCTTCAACAACGGTCTGCTCGAGCCAAATTTTCCAGTCGATGCACTTGATCGTGTTTTCGAACGTTTGAATCGTCCGGAAGACGTTTCCTTCCGGTATTCAATCGCGGAGACCGGGAGTGGTCGTGAACTACAAAATCAACCGATTAATAACATCGCTGGTTTAGGAATTGCCGACGGAGATCGGCCCTTCAAAAAATTGCCCAAGCCAATGTTGTTTCTTCCGCGCTCCACAATCCGAGTGAACGTCGAAGAACGATTTGGTAAGGGAACACTCTTCATCGTGTTTCAGGGCTACAAAATTCTTGGTGGAACAATCCCCGGCACCGGGCTACCGGCAGGAGTCAGATCGAGGCGACGATGATTGCAGCGCGCGATTTAGCTCAACGACGTGCAGTAACAACGGCGACAGAAGTTGGCCTCCGTCCGACTCCATTCGATTATGCGTTTCGATTCGACTTAGTAGGTCAGCCAGGCAAAGTAGCAAATCAGATAGTCACAATCAGTGTGGAAGCCAGCTTCACTGCTGTATCCATTGGCTATGGTGTCATTCCAAAAGTACAGCCGATCATCTTTGGACCACCACCGCCGCCACTCGTTATTGGGCGAGGAGTACCTTCTGTGTCACTGGGCTCGATTACGCTTCAGTCAATCATCGCTGCACTCGATCAGCAACTGCGTGCGACCTCTCAAGCATTGAGTGGAGAAACCGGACCTGAAGCCGTGTTTCGCAACGGTATAAAACTCAATCCGGATGTAGTTGAATTTGCGCTCCAGGATAGGGGCAATAAGGCGTTGAATCCTGACATCCTGGGAAGATTATTTCAGGTCGTCGGCTCACCCTCAGATCTGATTCAGTTCAAGTATGCACTTTTCGATGAGGCTTCCGGCAGAGAATTTCAAAGCGAACCTATCTTGAACATCGCCGGTCTGGGTTCTGCAAATGGTGAGCGACCATTTCGGTACTTTGCGCAGCCAATAGTTTTCAGGCCACGTTCAACTATCCGCATGGAGATAACTGAAGTGTCTGATTTCAAAGGAGAGCTAAACGTCGCGCTGCACGGTTACAAAGTCCTCGGTGAACCAAACTCTCCGACGGCAGTAACTCGGCGTACGAGGCGTCGTTAGTCAAATGAGTAGCAGCATCGCATTGGAAACTGAAACTACCACTGGGTTATGCGCAGCCTGCGGTGTGCCATTAGATTCCCAGTACTTCGATGTTTCGTCGGTTCAGGATGCGCCGGCCCTGGGTGAAGAGCTACTGCTGGCGCGTTTTGAATTGCCGGCACAGTACTGTGGCGTGCTGCAGTACTTCTCCCAGTTCACCGATCGGTTTGGTAAAGACTTCTCTCAAGTTGGAACTCCAGATCTCGAATGGAGAATCCTGACAAACGGCCAGGCGATGTTCCCCTACTTCTCTTTGCGTCACATTGTGAATCCGTGGGGTTACGGCAGCTTTCCTGTGAACATCAGGTTGGACGAAGACTCGATCATTGAGTTTGTAGTACGCGGAATTGATTCCTCGATTTCTGCGAATCAAAGAGTGGCATCGGTTGGAGGAAGACTCGTGGGCCGATTCTGGTACAACGCAGCGTACGGCGATGTGGTTAAGCTCCGCAGCTGAGTCTCTTGTTCCAGTCTCATCAGGCACGGCGTTTCGAATCGATTCTCCGCCTGAGAATGGAATGGTAACGATGAAGCTGGCTAACGAGCTTCAGAATGTATTTGAAAAGTTTGCGCGCGGCGCATCGTTTGATGAGCGAAATAAGGTGGGAATCTTCCTACGGCCCGGAATATTCGGCCACCACAAAGTCGGACGAGCAGCAGACATTTATGCCGTTGGCGGTTTAGGAATCGATCTTTGGAAGAAACATTGGGACGCAGCCCTTTGCCGAGCTCGGAGTGTGTCGGATCAGAAAGCACACCGAGAGATTTTGGAAAACGAACGTAAAGAGAACCTGGGTTGGCGTTTGTACAAAGCACTACAACTCTATGGTCGCTGGTCGCAGCCTTACGGCTATCCAATACAGTTGTTTGGACCATGGACCAGGAGCGAAGGCCCTTGGAAATATATCAGTGATTTTTTACTGATTGCACATCGCGATCACATTCATGCAGCGAAGTAAGTAGAGGCAAACGACGTCGGGAGGTTGGGTCATGAGACAGTTTTGCAGTCAAAGAGTTTTCTTCGAGCCACCGATGGCAGAATTCGGAACGCAGGAACCGGTGATTCCGGATCCTCATCATTTGCTGTTGCTAGCGATTGCGCGTGCTGTTGCCCCGCCAGTTCTACATATGCGAAGCACACTGCAGCCGATGCGAGTCATCGTGATCCAACCTGGTCGGTGCGACAACGTTCTTGATGATCTCTCGGAACCCAATCTTCTGCCACTTCCGCAAGCAGCAACGTCGTTCCCTCAAATGGATTCACACTTTCGCCAACGAATCGTGGAGGGTGAAATCCTAAGTGATGAAAACGGCGCGTTGTTCGAAAAAGTTGGACAACAAGTCCGGCCGATTCATCAACTGGCAAGTGGTCCGTCGGGCGAATTGATTGAGTTGATGCCAGTTAACCCAGGCCGATTACGCTTGTTGAGTGCTCCAGTTGGACCAAAAGTCATCTCATCACAGACTAATGACGTGCCCTCTGTGTCACCACAGAATGCCACTCAGATTGGTTCCGGATCTTCATTCGTTGCCCTGGGCACAACAGCGCACGACTCCAATCCAACGCATCGCAAGTTGTTTGCTGATCCGGGACAGTGGCGAGTTGTCTGGTGGGGTGAGTTCAAGGAAATCCTGGCGAAGCAGTTGGCCCACCCAGAACGGTTGCGAGATAACTATCGGCTGCCCTGTTACGTTCAGGTGTTTGAAACAACACGTGCGGTTAAGATCGAAGAACTGGCTGCCGCCTATGCACGCGAGCATGAAAATCAGACTTCACTATATTTTCTAACTGACGAGATCGCAGCGAAACTTGAGCTCAATACCCTGCTACCAACGGTTCCCCCGCGTCCGCTCCATGAAGAGCGTACTCCACATACGTTGATGCCACACGACCGTGTCTTTCGGCTGCTAGTCGCAAACGATCCAACGGTTGACATTGCAAGTCTAAAGGTCTCATCCGAACCAGCGAACATGAAGCAGGCGGTCGTGACCGAAGCAAAAAGCGTGATCGACAGGCAGCCCACCAAAGTAATTCTGAAGGAGGAGATTCCACGGAGCTTTGTTAAGGAAGGGGAATTCAAAATTAGCCGCGAGGAAGCAATTTACGACATCAACTTAAAGCCCTCGCCGGGAACATTAATTCGCCGGGTCGCTCGTCGCTTGCAGGTATTCAAAAGACGCAACGAATTGCGCAAGTGGCAAGCACTACTTGCTGGACGAGAGTTGGACGAGCAACTGTGGGCAGTTCGACCACCGACAGACTTGTTCTCAAGTCCAACTGTACGGGAGTGGGTAACCAGAACATTGACGCTTGCCGGTTACAACGTTTCAAAAATGATTTCGGAGTGGGAAGTGTTTTGGCGACGAAAGCAGTTATAGCTGCAGTCTGACCAATAACTTGTAAATGCAATGAGTGAATCACCATGAGGAGAAGAAATATGTCATCCGCACCTGTAGCATTTCCCGTTGAGGCTGCTAAAGCAAGCACTCTTGAAGATGAAATCCTCAATGCGTACGCTGCTCGCGTAAAACTGCGGGAAGCGATCGAGGATCAAGAGAAGAAACGTGATGACGCAGTTTTCGACCTGGCAAAAAAATTGGCTAACGACTTGCATGGGACAGCGCCAGATGTCGAGGATGCGTTCAAACGCGACGAAGCCTGGAAAGCTAGCAATGACCGGTATCAGCAAAGAATCACCGCGCTTAGCGACCTTCAAGAAAAGAACGAACTGCTGATTGAAAAATACAAGGCTGACGTTCCCGACGTTGTACGGTCAGCGCTAAACAGACGGCTCCAGGAATTCAACAAGACGGTAACAGACACAGCTGAAGCAGCAGCTGAGGCCCGGAAGGAGAAAGCGAGTCTTGAAAAGGAACTCGCATCGCTACCGGCGCCAAAGAATGATTACGGCGCCGAATCGAAGTCAGATGATACTTCGGCAAAAGCAAGCAAGAAGTAAGGAGCCTGGCCCAACTCTTGATGGCTCGGTGCAATTTTATTGTGCGCGTCTATGTCGTACCTTTCGATCAGTACCGAAGATTCGGACTTGGCCAAACTTGGCTGCGGACCTTCGTGTAATTGTGCGCCTTGTCGATCGAGCTCAGGCAACTTGAGCGAATGGTATGAGCCTGACGAAGATGAACCAGAGCAACTACCAACCAAATCTGCGCCTGCTCATGCTTCAACTGCAACGCAGAAGTTGAGTGGCTGGGGTCCTGGTTTCTATGGGACAAACCTGGGGTACACAGTTTCGGAAGCACCGGCGACGGCCGCCAGGGCTCTGACGTATCCGCAAGTAAATTCACAACTGCCCTCATCCGGACCCGGTTTCTATAGCTACTACGCAACCGATGCTCGAGGTCGTCTCGATAGTCCTCCGGGCTACCACCGTTATGCCCTGCAGGAAGTTGTACGCGCACTGTTGTCCATTGCTTCGGAATGGCAGCGATTACACCCGCGCGGTCCACGTATTGGTTTTGGCGACTTGAGTTTACTCGGCGGTGGGCCGACACCGCGCCACGGTGCTCATCAAAGAGGATTGGAAGCTGATATTCGTCCGCTGAGAACCGATGGACGCGAACAACCTGCGACCTACAAAGACCCAACCTACTCGCGAGTATTAACCCAACAACTCGTAGACGTAATCAGGCGCAATTCGGCTCTGCGCGTTAGGACAATTCTCTTCAACGATGCTGGTGTGCGTGGAGTAACGTCGTATGCCGGACATGACAATCATCTGCATGTCGGTTTTATGCCACCTGGACAAGGTGGCGCTGCACCGCGACCATCACGCCCGACGGCAGCACAAACAACTGCCCAGCCTGCTCCTGGAAATTTTGATCCATACAACACGCTTTCTGGTCTTCACCCGGCATTGGTTCAACGAATCCAAGCCATGTCCACTGCTCTCGCCACTCGTTCGATACGAGTGGTAATTCCTCGAAGCGGAGGCCGCAGAACATTTCAGGAGCAAGATGCGCTCTATGCTCAGGGCCGCTCGCGTCCAGGCAACATCGTCACGGCGGCGCGAGGTGGTCAGAGCAATCACAACTACGGCCTTGCTGTCGACATTGTTCCCGTTGTGAATGGTCGCCTAACGTGGAACGTACCGCAATCTTTATGGCAAGCAATTGGTGAGGCAGGTAAGCGCTCGGGGTTGAGCTGGGGTGGTGATTGGACCAGCTTCAAGGATTACCCGCATTTCGAGTTACCTGTCGGCATGAGTGTCCAGGAATGCTTCCGGATCTACCAGCAACGTGGTCTACCAGCCGTCTGGTCAGAGGCAAGCAGACGGCTTCAGAACCGCCGGTGATCCGAAGATGGTTATTAGCGGTTCACTAGCAAGATCGACGCGTCCTTACAGCCAACTGGCTGCGAACTACGACGTGACTGTTGGCATTCCGTTTTTTCTCAGAACGCGACTGGCATTTGAAAACCTAATTAGAAGATACGGAATAGAGTTTCGCACCGCTGCCGACATTGGTTGTGGCACAGGGCTATTTGCAAGCTATTTGAATCGTTCGTGGAGCGTTCCCGTTGTCGGCGTCGACATATCGGGGGACATGCTTCGCATCGCAGCGCGAAATTGCCGTGGCCTGCGCGTCTGCCTGTTACGTCAAGACATCAGAAGTTTGCGCTTGCCGCACCGCGTAGATCTCATAACGTGCAACTTCGATACGCTGAACCACCTTGTGGGCGATGGTGATTTGGAGCGAACGTTCCGAAGTGTCTATCACAATCTCAATTCAGGAGGACACTTCATTTTTGACATGGTGATGCAATGCAATCCTCTGGGCGGAGCTCATCGGTATATGCGGCGTTTTCGTACGGCTGAACGCGTAGTAACTCAACACGTTCGTTGGCAACCAAAACGAAAGCTCTTGTCGATTTTGGTTTTCATTCGGTCGCGTACTACGCCGCGAAGGATTGTTGAGTTGTACCGGGAGCGCGCGTACTCGGCAGCGGAGATTGGTAGGGCTTTGCAAGCAGCCGGATTTGTAATTCGCGGAATACACGACGCAGCAACTCTGGAGCTCGCATCGACGTGCCCCCCAAGAATAATTGTCGTAGCGCAGCGGAGATTCTAATTAGAGGCGGTTCCGGACAAATGTAGTCCGCTTTGATTTTAGAGAACACGTCATCAATGGAGCTTGTTGATAACCACAGCAGTAGTTGCGGAGCCGGAGATTAGCATGTCATACATTCAACTAGGTGAGCCAGCGCAATTCCCGATCCCAGTTTTCCGTCTCGATTGCACGGCCGCGAACTGTCCCTTACCGACACTTGCCGACTGTCGGACAGCGTTGCGTCAAGCAACTGCGGACGCCATTCGACTCTGCGTAACAGCTGCTAACAAGCTCGACGCGAGAGATCCGGATACAGTGAGACACTTCAGACGAATCTTCGGTCACGACCCGTCCCGGCCTGTTCCCTGGGCCAATAATCAACCGTCCGGAGACACTGTTGCTCATCGTTTGCGCAAGGTTGCTGAAGCACTACATGGACGAGTGGTCCACTTCGGTTGCAACTGTCCAGGTGCGCCTGCTGGTAGGAATGCTCAAACGAATGCGGCGGTAAATCCGAATCTAATAAATCTGTGTGCGAGGTTCTGGAATCGCGTGGCCACACCTACACTTTCGAACCGCTCATTTCGTGCGGGTGTAATTCTCCACGAAATGCTTCACCTGCTTTACTCGCAGTTCTTTCACCATGCTGGACATCCCAGCGGAGATCCTGAGCGGCATCGTGACAACTCTCATTGCTACGAAGCCTTTGTGTTACTGGCTAATGGTCTGAATCCGGAAGCCGATGATCTAAACGCTTGTGCAGCTCGACCGTTTTGAGACTGACCGATTCTGACGACGGAGGTCAAATGTACGTAAGAACCATCGATGTGCCAGTAGGTCTCGGTTCGTGGCTTGGTGAGCAGCCCGCGCCGCAGATTAATTGGTGTCAGATGCGACAGAACATCGCGAATGTCGCCAGAGCGGAGGAGCAAAATTGGACAGCGCCAAATGGTCAGAAGCTTCTTGAAAGTCATCCTGGTCGGCTTCAAGCTCTGACAAACTATTGGGCTGCCGTACCCGTTTCAAATCCCGCTGCATCGGCCGTACAGTCTGCTGTCGATAATCCAAACTTCCCATGGAGTGCTGCGTTCATTTGTTTCGTCATGCGAAGTGCGGGCGTCCAACCGGTCCACGGATTCCAGTTCGGTTCAAAACACATAACGTACATCGTAGGCGCACTTCGCAATCGTGAAAACAGCGATCGCAATCGACCCTTCTGGTTGTTGGATCAAATTGAGATTCAAAATGAAGCCACCCCGGAACCTGGCGACCTCATTTGTTTCAATCGGTGTGTGCCGGATCCTACGCAGCCTCCTTGCGATGGGCAGCCGGGACGACGAACAACTCACTCATACACAAATCTCAGAAATCGGTTTTGGCCGGTAACAAACCAAAACCAGCAGGCTACCGGCAGTTCGCATTGTGCACTCGTAGTTGGAACTACTCTGATTGGAAACCAACAGTTCGCAGAAACGATCGGGGGTAACGAGCAAAACTCGGTGCGAATTCGTCACGTGCTGCTAAACCAGAACGGTGGAATTGATAATCCGCAAGCGAATCACATCTTTGGAATGATCAAGATCATCGCCTGTTGATTTCATTGCTATTCGAGTCGGAAGGTCTCTTTGAAAGGGAAGCCGTTATGTATTTCAGCGATTCATCAACACCAAACATTTCAATGTCTTCAAATCCCGGTGTACTTGCCGGGATTGGACAGTTGCGGCAGCCGAGACGATCGCCTTTAACTGCTGGCGGACCGCAGCTTCAGATGCCGCCATTTGAAACCGTCACAGGCTTCTTGACCGACAACGCCACCTTGAACGGCACACAGCTAGAACGAATCAATCGCGTTGCTGATTTCATCGCACGTAGTTGGAGCGGCACAAATCCTATCACATCGATTCGCATCACCGGGTATATCAACAGTCAGGAATGGCAGGCTGATTTGGGCGAGCGACGAGCTACCGCTGTCCGCGACGCGTTGGTCAGCGCCTTGAGTCGCTCCCGTACAGGTCTCCCAACGCGATTGCAGTGGATAACTGAAGATCGTGGTTTGGGTTCCACAGCAAAGGTTGAGATCTTTCTTTGGGCCGGGCCGTCAGCTCCACCTGTTCCTCCACTTGTTCGAGTGCCGTCACCTGCTGAAGTTGCACGACGTGCTGTACCGCCTGGACCTGAGACACCTGAGCAGCGCATTCAACGTATCCTGCGTGAGCTACCGCCAGCCCCACCGTCGCGACGGTCGTTCAATCAGATGTTCTGGCAGCGAGTAGATGAGCGATTGAACTCGGTGATGCGTCGGTTAAACGTTCCGACATCACTGCGAAGTCACATTCGAGATGGAGCACACGCAGCGATTCGCCGCGGCTCAGAAGCTCTTTTGAATCAGATCGTCGGCGCGACTGGATTGCCATCGGATGTGCAGGAAGCAATTCGGAAAACGATACAGGCAAGTCTTGATGTGCCGATTAGTCGATAACCGACATTTACCAAGCACCTATGTACATAACTTCATCGATCGGGACACCAGAGTCCGAACATCATCGGCGATCAGGTCCGCCTCCATATCGCGAAGCAATGGAACTCGAGGACCGTAGGTTGTTTGACGAGTACGGTCGCGCTTGTGCTGGAGTTGATGTGCTTGAGGTGTTGCAAAGGACTGCCTTAGATCCAATTCAATTTTGGGAAAAGGTAATTAGATGGCTTCCCAAACTTTTCGCCATGAAGCGCGCAGGCGAACGTCTCGTTCGAGAAGGTCGAAAGAGCCAAACAGAATTCAATGAAGAGCTCAGACGGCAAATGAGTCACGTCTATCCGCCTGGCTACGCTCTGGGAACTGAGAAAGCAGAATTGATGAAGGCTCGTTGTGCGTTAGCAAAAGCGCGTTGGCGAGCACAGGCTGCGCGCACAACGACGCGCGCGCCAGCGCTGCATGGGTTCGCGTTTCAACCGGTCCATCACTGGGCCTCCAATCAATTCGGCGATCCACCAGTTTGTGAAGCCGCCCAACCCGGTCTCGAACGACTGGAAATATCTCTCAAGTTGTTTAAGAAAGAGTCGGAGAAAACAAATGGAGATCCGAAGCGACTCGCAAAGATTGGTGAGCTTGTAGTGAGTGATGCAACGGCTTTAGCCGACGACCTTCTCAATTACATCGATCGCGGCTGTTGTGCAGATGAATTCACGACCCTCGAGGCGCAAGTTCGTGCACTGCCGTGGACGTTTCGACGAACACGAGGCACGAAGGTCGTTCGCATCGAAGAATTCAGAAACATCACGAGAGCGCATGCAAACCTGCTTGATGCGATCAAGAAAGCGCGCGCCAAAGCAGATGTAAGTACTCAGTGCAATCAAACATCTCCGGGTGGTCCAGGATCTGGTTCGGGCTCCGACGACGCTGCACAAAGTAGAAATATGAAAGGGAGAAGAAATGTACGTACTAGACTCGGGGCTTGGTGATTTTCCACGAGGGCAATGTCCGCCAATTCCAGGGGCTGAGGTACCGAAGATTATCAGCGCACTCGACAAACTCAGTAACCTGTCCTCGAGAGCAAGGGTCAATGAAGTCACGGATGTGTTATTCATCAATCGACATCCGGATCGATTAAATACCACCACGCTGGAGTTCAAAAAGTTGCCGTCGCTAAGATCGGCTAAGGCGACTGAAGTTCAATTGATTCAGGAGTGGGGACACATTCGCGACTGTATGGTGCTGCCAGTAGAGCGAGAGTTACAAAGAATCCGCGCGAAGGAAAAGCAAAAGAAGTAAACCGCGAAATTTCTAAAGCAATGTACATAAATACACTCTCAGAAGCCGGCTCTACTTGCGCAACGTTTGCTAACTCCGCTGAACGCGACATTACGGAGAATGATGCAGGACAAGTTCTCACAATTCTCGGCGGTCCCTCACCGTGGCGGCAATACTTGCAAGCAAATTTGAATTCGAACAGACGGGATTTGCCCGCGAAGCCGATTCGGATCTGCGATCCAGGCGAATTTGTCACCGGGTACCGTCGGATCTTCAGACAAGCACCAGACCCTGACGCCCAGGGATTTGTTGATCGACGAAATGCCATGATCATTCTGAAAGAGTTTCCAGAGAGAAACTTTGGCAAGTCTAAGTTGGGCTTGGCTCTACATGAAGCCGTACATTTGTTTTCACATCCTCCCGGCCGATCGAATCTAATCAGAGGCACTGTCTTCAATCTTCTGCAGCACGGCCTTCTGGAGGGTCTCACGCAGATGATTACGGAAGACATTCTAACAGAGCAGTGCATCAGTCCGATGCGTGAACGGTGGCGAGCCTATGAAGCATTTACTCCCGTTGCACGTCGCTTTGTGGCTTCCTTTTCTCCGAGAATAGTCGGGGACGCTTATTTCTTAGGCAGGATAAACCCACTCGTAAACTTGATTCACATTAAATGGACCGACAATGCCTTTCACAGACTGCGAGAGCTCGTCAATCAGAAACAGACTCCAGCGGCATTGCAAATGATCGATAGACTAAACAGACCGCGCGAGTTCCAGCAGGTGTTTAGGTAAAGGCTCAAATGTATCGGGTAGTTACCAGAACCGACTAGCCCGCGTTCGGCTGGTCGTTAAGCTTGTTCAGCTCAAAAACTTTTTGCCTGACTGCCGGCCAACTACTACTCGCTGGCGAGGCAGTGCGCCTTGATGGGCGATAAGGAACAAGCGTTTGCATTTTTGAACAAAGCCCTTGATAAGCATCAAGGCCAGATGATCATGCTTAATGTCGACCCACCTTTTGATCCCCTTCGCGACGAACCGCGTTTTACTGAATTGGTCAGGCGCGTTGGCTTAAAAGTGAGTTTGAGAAGAATGATTTGAAGATCAGATTGTACTAATCCGCAGCTATGCCATCTGATGTGCGGCCCGATAGGTTTTAGTGTCCCTTCTTTTTTAAATTTTTTTACGTGGTATTGACGCGGCGCGAGAGATACCCGGGGCGGCTGGCGGCATGATCTTGTTTTGATTAGCGATCTGAATTTGCGCTAATCAACGGACGGCTCCATTACCTCTGGCGAGCCGTGGATCAAGATGGCAACTTATTGGACATTCTGGTCCAGAACAGGAGGGATAAGAAGGCCGCGAAGAAGTTCTTTCGCAAAAAGTGAAGCTCCGCCTTACAGATCCTCAAGCATTCGTTCCCTAATTCGAACTAGCCTGCTGGCTCGAACAACTCAATCGGATTGCCGTCCGGATCTTCCAATTGGATTTGCTTGCCTCCCGGACCTACCTCCATCTCATTCCGAAAATGCAGACCAGCCTTTTTCAGCGCTTCAATTCGAGCGGGCAAGTCTTTGACCTGCAGAATTATGCGATTCCATCCACCCGGCCCTTGCTGGCGACCATCAGGCATCGGACGAGAACCCGAAGCGCCTGGACCGCTGAGAATCAATTTCAGATTGCCGACGGAGACTTGGGCGAACGCAGGCGGGTTTTGCATATCGAGTTTGAGACCAAGTTGTTTTGTATAAAAGTCGATTGAGCGGTTCACGTCCTTCACTTGATACCGCACACCCCAAAGACCCAAGACAACGCTTTGGTCTTCCTTTGTGTTTGCGCCAACCTCGGATGATGCTGCGGACGATTCCTTTTGATTCATATAACCTCCTATCGCGATACCAATGAAACACAGCAAGAAAGCGCACCATTTTCTCATGTTACCCACCTCCTTAACTTGCGGAAACATCTGTCCAGCGCTTCTGCGCAATGATTATGAAGTTCCGAGGGCCTTGTATTGGAAAAAATGGACCTATCTGGGGATCGGAACGTGATGACTTTTTAAGCGCCCATCCGGCTGATGCCATCAAACAGATTAGCACGATCGAGAGCAGTCTTGGTCTTGCAGATATCGCGCAGTTTAACGCGCCTCCTCAACCAAAGGTCTAAAACATCCTGGGGATAATTCGATGAGTTCAATAGGAAGACTTATGACTACGGCTGCACCTGCATCGGTAATCCTGATTCGCGTTGCTGTAGGAAGCATCTTTCTTTCAGAGGGCATTCAGAAGTTTCTCTTTCCGACTGAGCTCGGTGCAGGGCGTTTCGTTAAGATCAGGATTCCAGCGCCGTTTACCGCGCTTCCGCTTCTGCATCATGAGCAGTGATGCCACGATTGGATAATGCACGATCGTTCACCTTTTCTACTTCTGCGGACTCTTCCAAGTCACTCCTTAAGTGGTAGGGGCAAATCCGATTGCTCCTGCGCGCGAGCATGACGGTCGCTACGATGGCTGTGATGTTGATAACTTGCACGAATGTGAACAGAGTGTCGTTGCGGAATATGGAGTAGCTTAAAAGGAGTGCGCCGGCAGCAAGCCAGATTAGCCACGTTGAAATGCTGATGCCCCAGGCGCATCTCTCAACATAGAGGTGGTGGATTTGAGGGATATACGCCACTATGACAAGTGCTGTACCAGCCCAACCTAGCATTTCCATCCTCAGAGTCACTTCGCATTCCCTTTTAAGACAAACTCCATCCCGTTCAATCCCTGAAGCCCCGCTAAACCAAATCCAATTGGTGGCACCATCGTGAGCGCGTCTATTGCGTGCGCAATGGGTGAGCTTCTCGTCATGACTCAACAAGCAGATCCTCGCCGTCGACTTGCACTACGCGAGAACGTACGGGCCGCTGGGCTGGTCCGCGGAGGACGGCGCCGGAGGTAACGTCGAACTGGCTGCCGTGGCAGGGGCACGTCACTGTAGTACCATCCAGCTTCCCCTTCGCGAGCGAGCACCCCCTGTGCGTACATGTGTCATCGAAGGCATGCAGATGTCCTCCTGCACTCGCAACGTTCACCTTGATTCCCGCGACATCGAAGACTCGCATCTCTCCCGCGGGGACATCTTTTGCGTTTTCAATTCGTATCAACATGGCTTCATCTCCTAATGCTCATTAGCTTGCACCTCTCGCTCGATGCCAGCACTGAGACCGCGTCAATTAGCACCACCCCACAGCATCATCCCGACCGGAAACTACAACGATTTCAAGTACTCCACGAGATCTTTCTTCTCCTGCTCGTTCAAGCTCAACTTCTTGAAACCGTCGTAGTGATTGACCACATCAAGCAGAGTCGCAAAGCGCCCGTCGTGGTAAAAGCCGCGTTTCATGTGCGAGAAGAGTCCGCGTAACGGTGTGGTGCGATAAGAATTATCGGGCGCACGGTTCGCGTGAAAATCGTCAATGCCGATCTCCGAAGCTTTGTGAGTATTCCAGCCCGGTTCAGTAAAGAGCGGCGGCACGTGACACTGCGCGCAGCTTGCCTTGCCTTTAAAGATCGCTTCTCCACGAGCGGCGGCTGCTCGATCAAAACTGCCCTCCGGTGGCGTCGGCGGAGGGATCGCCAGTTGATAAAACTGAAGCGCGCCCAATTTCGCGGTCACCATATCAGTGGCGCTCCGCTTGTTCCCGAAACCGGCGCGAGCAGCAACCGGGTACTTCTTCGGATCGTTCAGACGGGCATCGAAGAACGTCCCCTGGCCCTGCAGTTCAAGGTTGGCGACGAAGGCATTCCAATAAGTGACTCCACCCCATCCGCCACCCCAGGTGTGCAGATTCACGCCAGCCTGTCCGAATGCAGACGGGATGAGCACCGCGGCAGTCTTGCCGTCGGGACGAAAAGCTCTACCATCAAGGTTCAGTTCCGCGTCGAATTTTCCTGGCCCCCAACTGGCAAGCACCTTCTTGACCGTCGCTTCATCAACTTGCAAAAGGTTGGTGAGCACGCTTAGATCCGGTGACAGCGACACGATGGCGCCGACGTTTAAATCCTGGTTGGACCAGCCGTCGAGCCTGTGGCCAATGCCAGGTGCGAAAGCGTCGTCAACGGTAGAATGACAGACAGCGCAACTAAGACCCACTGCTTTAAGACTGCCATCCGGGTTGAAGGTTCCTTTCACGCCCAGGACTGAGTCGAGTTTAATAAGAGCCAGCGTGGTCGCGGGATCATCGAGATTGACTTCGCCCTTCTTGATCTTCTCAACAAGGTCAGCGGGAAGCGCATCCATATCCACTTTCAACCCCACGGCAAGGGCAGTCTTCGGACTGACACCCGAACCGACACCGCCGAACTTGCTGCCCTGAATTGCGTGATGAAGTTTGAGCTTGTCGCTCCAATAAGCCTCATCTCCGAAGGTGTCGTAGCGAAAGATTTGCTTCCCTTGCTCCATCATCTGTTGAGCGTTTTCGCTGATCCGATGATCGAATCCCTGGCTTTTTTGATCTGAGCGTTGGGCGCGGCTTCGATCGGTAAGATATCCGAACGCAACGGTAAGACTCGCCGCTAACACTAGGACCTTGATTAGCATCATGAGTCCGTCCTTCGCGTCCCTCCCTTTTCGCCTCGCGTCTTCCACAGGGTTAATCCCGTGACTGTTTGTTTCTGACATAACGAGCTCCTTTTTGAGAGAGCAACCACTCAAGAGTCATTCCGAGAGCAGTTGGCAACTATTTCCGACGGCAAGCGCGCCGCCCGACGTGAACAATGCTCGGTCTACTTTGGTTGCCGTTGCGGGCATTTCGGCATTCGCCTTTTAGTCTTGGCTTTCATCATGCGGCCTTGCGCCAATCGGCGAGAAATTGATCGAGGCCCTTATCTGTAAGTGGATGGTTAAATAATTGCAGCATCACTTTGAAGGGCATCGTGGCGACATCTGCACCGATGCGTGCCGCTTCAACGACGTGAATGGGATGGCGAATGCTCGCCGCTAGCACTTCCGTTTTCCAATCGTACTTGTTGTAGATTTCGACGATCTCGGCGAGGAGTTGGAGACCGTTCTGCCCGATGTCATCGAGTCGGCCGATGAAGGGGCTAATATAGGCGGCGCCCGCCTTAGCGGCGAGAATCGCCTGCGCGGCGGAGAAACAGAGAGTGACGTTGACCTTGATGCCTTCCGAAGTCAGTTGGCGCGTGGCCATCAACCCGTCAGTAGTGAGCGGACATTTAACCACTACGTTGGGCGCAATCGCCGCGTACTCGCGTCCCTCGCGCAGCATGCCTTCGGTGTCAAGACTTGTGACCTCGGCAGAAACATCGCCCTTGACGAGCTCGCAGATGGCGGCAACGTGCTCCTTGAAATCAACGCCACTCTCTTTAGCCACCAGGGATGGATTGGTTGTAACTCCATCAACTAAACCTAGCGCGATGCCTTCACGAATCTCATTCAAGTTTGCCGTGTCGAGAAAAAACTTCATCTCACATTCCTTCCGTTCCGGCTTTTGTGAGGACCAAAGCCACCGGGGTGTCGGTGGCGGCGACGGTTCTAATTAGTTCCAGAAAATGCGTAGAATCATCCTTGAGTTGACGGGCCGCTGGCATAAGATTCAACCTCATCAATTCTTCGATCGCGGCCATCTCCTGATCGCGATTCATTCCGGCGACAGCTAGTACGCGATTCTCCTTCACGTAGAACGCAAGGAAATCACGTGATGACATGTCACCGCGATAGATGATCTCGTCCCACTGCTTGGCATGCCCGACGTAGAGCAGCGCGGCATCGAATTGTCGCGTCCAGAAAAACGGCACACCGTCATACGAAATTTCTTTGCCCAACATGTTGTGCGCTGCAACGCGACCTTGTTGCATTGCCGTGCGCCAGTGTTCTATGCGTTGGCGTGCGCCCGTGCGTGGATCGGGAAAGTAAGCAATATCTCCGGCCGCATATACGCCATCGGCAGCTCGCATGTATTCATCAACAATGACACTGCCGTCCTGGTGCAGAGTGATCCCTTCAAGCGAGCTCGTCGCGGGCTTAACGCCGACACCAACCACCACTAGATCAGCGTCCAACTGCTCGCCGTTTTCCAGGATGACCGCGGTAACCTTCTCTGGTCCGCTGAAACCGGCGACAGACACGCCAAGTTTGAACTTGACGCCGTTCTCTTCGTGAATGTCTTGGAATAACCTACCGATTTCCGCACCCAGAATCTTCTTAAACGGCACATCATCCGGCGCGACGACCTTCACTTCGCACCCGCGCACCGTCAAGCTACTCGCTACTTCCATGCCGATGAAACTTGCTCCGATGATTACTGCTCGCTTTCCTTTTTCGGCAGCGGCGATAATCGCATCGGAGTCGTCGTAGCTGCGCAGCAGAAAAACATTCTCCTGGCTATCAACTTGAAAAGGCAGCTTGAGCGGTTCACCGCCTGTGGCGACCAGCAAAGCATCAAAACGAATGTCCTCGCCATCCGCAAATTTGATTGTCTTCTTAACCGCGTCAATGCCCCGGATCTCTTTGCCCTGCATAACCTCGATGTCATGTTCGACAAAAAAGTCCTCGGACCGCAGCGGTAGCCACGCAGGCTCGGCGTTTCCCTGCAAATATTCTTTGCTCAGGTTCGGGCGGTCATAAGGCAAATGGTTTTCTCGAGTAATCAAGACCAGGCGGCCTGTGAATCCGTCTTCGCGCAGAGTTTGCGCCGCCGTATAACCCGCTGCGCCGCCGCCGGCTATGACGAACAGCCTTTGATCCTTCGTATCTCGCTTTGCCATCTGCGGCGTTCTGCGATCGGACGCGTCGTCCGGCACGCGCACGATGACTTGATCGTTTTCAACTTTCACTTGATAGCGCGGGAGCGCGTCGAACGCGGGCGGCTCTTGCAGATCGCCGATCGTGATGTCGAAACAGGCATGATGCCAGGGGCACACGATCCGCTCGCCCCTAAGTACGCCGTCCACGAGTGGCGCACCGTAGTGCGTACAATGTGCGCCAACCGCATGAAAGTTTCCATTGACGCGCGCAAGCAGGATTTCTTTCCCTTCGGCCGACACCTGTTTCATTTGGCCATCTGTGAATTCTTCGATCTTGGCAACCGTTACGTCTTTGTAGATCATAAATAAGACCTCATCCTCATTCACACTAGCTCCAAAAGATGACCCATTCTTTCTTTTTTGGTGCGCAGATAATCCCTGGCCGCATCAGTCGGCGGGAGCACCAACGAGACACGCTCAACTACTTTGAGTCCCATATCTTCAAGTGCTTGCACCTTTTCGGGGTTGTTTGACATTAACCTCACCTGATTCAGGCCCAAGTCGCGCAAAATCTCCGCGCATTGTTCATAGCAGCGCAGGTCAATAGCCAGTCCCAACCTCTCATTAGCCTCGATCGTGTCAGCGCCTTCATCTTGCAAAGCGTAAGCACGAATCTTGTTGATGATTCCGATACCCCGGCCCTCTTGCTGCTGATAGACAATTGCGCCGCGCCCTTCTCGCGCGATCAGTTTCATCGCGGTGCGGAGCTGCTGCCCACAGTCGCACTTAACTGAGCCAAACGCCTCACCTGTCAGACATTGCGAATGAATACGGACGAGCGTTGCCCGGTCTTTGCGGAGATCGCCCCGGGCAAGTACAACGAACTCTTCGCTGGAATTGAGTGCTCGGTAGCCGATGATGCGGAACTCGCCGTAGTCAGTCGGCAAGCACGCCTCGGCCACGCGCTCAACTGTTCTCGAATTGAAAAACCGACGTGAATTCTTTTGCCCATGTACGCTGAGATCGCTGCCGCTTCGACTGTAAGGCGACCTACAATCCCTGGCCCTCATGATGGTTGAAGTTACTTGCTTCGCATTCGCTGACATCAACTCGCCCCCCCAGTTCAAGGTATGTATTTGATGAACAGCACTTCGTTATGCCGCTCGTTATAGACCAACTCATCACGAGTTGGGTAGTTAGCAGGATGCCGAAGCCACCCGCGCGCATGCCCTTCTCTTCACGCACGAAGGCGTGTCGAAGAGGATCGTGATTAGGGTTATTCACGGCGGCATGGTCCAGCCGGATGGGATCGAAGCCCTCGCCCGGATCTTTGATCCGACAAATGACAGCGCGCTTGAGGCGTATGAATCTAACCTCCACACGCTTCGCCGGATCGAGCCGGCAACCGTATTCGACGGCGTTGCTGAGCATCTCTCGGAAGGCGTAACTGATCGCTTCGCCGATCTCCTTCGGCAGGTCAGCCTCAAGCTGCGTGAGTAACTTCTGAAGTGGAGAGATGGCTGCGAGGTCGCAAGGAACGCGCAGCTCAACCCACTCCGGCAGCACCGAAACAACTTCCATCCCCGTTGACAAGCACGCGTTAAGCGCGGGGCTCAAAGCGGCGCCTGGTTCGGAGCCGTTGGACTGGTTGGCGACGAAGTCGCGGAAGCCGGTGTTGTGCGTACTGGTTCCTTGTTCCACTTCAGCAAGCATGACCTTGTCCTTACCCGACAATTGATGGCAGCGTCCTGCCACCCTTTAATTTCTTGCCAATTTCAGCGGTCAAATTTCACGCTCAGACGTGCCAGCGCGAGAGCGCCTAGCGCCAGACCGAAGTCGCGTAGCGCAACGTCGTAGTAACCTGGGATCATCAGGAGGTTGACAACAATCAGTAGGAGCCATGCCGAAACAACGTAAGCAAAAACTCTCGGCTTAAAAAAGACTCCGAGTCCCGCGATGATCTCGATGACGCCGACGGCAAACATCAATTCGTGACCGTAGCCGCCGACGAGGTTGTTAACAAATGGCGGTAAGTACTGTTCCCAATTGACGAGGAGATTGAAGAACTTATCCAGTCCGGCGACGATCGGAGCGACAGTGAACCCCACGCGCAAGATTTGGTAAGCCTCGTAGGCGGGTCCGGAAACATCGGCCTCCGCCTCGGCGTTGGTTAAAGAAGTGATGCGGGTTGGGCTTTCGATTATGTGCTCCATCTCTCGTGTCCTCCTGATGCTAAAGAATTTAGAATCTCGCTAAGTGACTGTTCTTTTGAGCGAAGGATACACCTTTATCCCAATAAGTCAAGTAGTATGTTGACTTATTGTATTTATTTCAAAAAGGTGCGATAATCCGCTTGAAAATGAAGCGAACAAAGTTGGACAAACGCTTTTTTGACAGTACCCGGGGTCGCATTGTCACCCTGCTAAGAGGAAGCACGAGAACTGTCAACGAATTAGCGGAAGAGCTTGAATTGAGTGACAACGCTGTAAGGGCTCACCTGCTTTCTCTGGAACGTGACGGTCTTATTAAGCAGAGCGGGCTGCAGCGGGGGACGCGCAAGCCCCACTTTGCATATGAGCTAACGGCGGAGGCGGATAGTCTCTTTCCCAAAGCGTACGACACGCTACTCAATCAACTCATCACCGTGCTTAAAGGCCAACTTGCACCTTCAGCTCTCGAGAAGGTCCTTCGAGACGTGGGTCGGTCTCTCGCTGAGTCTCAAGCTGCCGACCGGAAGAAAGGCGATCTGAACAGTCGTTACGCTCAGGGGCTCGCGGCTTTAGAAGCCATCGGCGGAGCCGCACGCCTTGAGAAGGAGGATAAGAAGGTCTTGATTTGCAGCGAAAGTTGCCCCCTGGCTCTCGCCGTAGCTGAGCACCCTGAAGTTTGCAGATTGGCGGAAACACTCCTGTCCGAAATAATCGGACTGGAGGTCCGCGAACGGTGCGACCGTGACGGTTCTCCGCGCTGCCGTTTCGAGATCATTGAAAAGTAAGAACTGAGTGAGGAAAGCGTAACCAGGTATTTGAAAGGTATGAACGGACCGTAGGTACTATAAGCATTCCTCCGCCAAAACAACTTGTTGTAAGGTGATGTCACGGTCCGCTTTCAAGACTGATTAGTTCTCTGAAGATGTTCAGTCTAGTCGTCGATGCAGTATGTCCGAAATAAGGAGGGGTAGCCATGTCAGACTCCGGCAATCGAAAGACGCGTGACGCCTCGCAGTCGAAGGGAGGCGAGATGAGTGAGGCCGAGATTGATAAAAGTTTGATGGGTTCATTTCCCGCCAGCGATCCGCCGTCGTGGACGCTAGGGACAAATCACCGCACAGAGTTACCAAAGTCAACGCTAGATCATCTAGAACGTAATAAGAAGAACGTGACTGGCTTTTACGACTTGATGTTCAATCGGTCGGAGCCCGCTGATGCCATTGCGAAGTATGTCGGCGATGACTACATACAACATAATCCGGGAGTGGCCGATGGGAAGGAGGCTTTCATCGCTTACTTTAAGAAGATGGCATTGGAGTATCCTGATAAGCGGGTTCACTTCAAACGCGTGATTGCAGAAGGAAACTACGTAGTATTGCATTGCCATCAGGAATGGCCAGGTGACAGCGATTGGGCCGGGATTGATATATTCAGGCTCGATGCAGATGGCAAAATAGTGGAACACTGGGATGTGCTACAACGCGTGCCCGAAGAATCTGATAACGACAATACGATGTTCTGATATTTCCAAGTGGCCAATATGGGGCCAAAAATAACTGCACGCTCGGTATATCTGAAGGTAACCAATGGGAAGGAACGGAAAACCCTTAAAAATCTCTTGGCGGCTGACAACTTTCAAGAAGGCCTTGTCCCACAGATCTCTTATCGGAAAATAGCAGAGCTTCAATCAAACCTCGGCCGCACATCAAAATTTTCTAAACGGCATAGCGCAAAGCCAAGTTTCTTGTGACGCCGTTGTGACTTCAGTACAGATAAATTCGCGTAGGATTCAAGTCCATATAGAAGCATATAAAACCTTCTGCAAATCGCCGTGGCTGCACCCGCTGTCAAAGTCATTCAGTTAATAAAAAGAGCAGAGCCGCGTTCGCAATACGGAAGGCCAGGGGTTCGATCTCGCTCTGCTCCACCATCTAACATCCTCATCTTCAGTCACTTACAAGGAGGCAAATAAATCAGCTAAAAAGTCGTTTGGCGTGATATTGACGTCGATGAGATAGGGCTGTCTTTGCATTCCGTGGTTCCTTAATTGGCCAGTATGAAAAAAGTCTAATGAAAATGCTGATTGCAGATCAGATACGAGCGAACTCACGTCAGACCTCCGCGCTGATTATGCGGAGGTCAGATTGCGTAAGTGGTTTGAGAAGTAGAATTAGTGATTGATAGCTCGCAAGGTGATGTGCGTGCTTTGAAATATTTCACACCATTCTCAAGCGAGAAGGAAAACTAGAAACAGTTGACTATCGCTCGATGGCGAGACGAGGTTGCTGGCCGCCGTTTCTGCAGCGCACACCGCCGGAATGGTCCATCGCCATCTAAAAGGAAAACATTTTTCATCACCGGTCGCCACAATCGAGTTAAGGTACTGCACTCGGTCTCGTGAATTGACCCAGCAGGTGATCAGGAAAACAGCGACAGTTCTCCGCATTCAACGCAGACTACATGGGAAGTGAAACGTCATTGGAGATCACTCCTTCGTTTGAAGGACCTTCGAAATTTTTAACGCCTTCAGTTCCACGTTTTTCATTCTCCAAGTGTGTGGTGTGTGGAAGGCTCCGTGCACTGGCTTGCCCTTCGCAATGTTCACACTACCAGCATGTTTGTAATCTACATGTTCAGTGAAGGACGACCCGCGGCGTCTGATACTTGCTTCAACGTTGAAGGACGCCACTTCTAACGGTAGTTCGGGACAGAGAAACTCGATAACGCCTCGGCCCGGAGCTAGATCAAGTCTGTCTCCATTAACCTCAGTCGAAAAATGAGAGTGAAGGTTGCCGAAGATAGAATAAAAATAGATTTCGATCACCGCATCGTCGAGCGGTTCGTGCACAACGTACTCAACCTCGACCCTCGCCTCGTCGCCAGTGGCGAACATCGTTGTCTGAAATCCCTTTGAATTAAAAAAAGCGACAGAGATTATCTGGGCCGCCGGCGATGCTTCTACACTGGTGAGTTTGACCGAGGCTGATGCCAGCGTGGTTGTGAGCATGTGTTCGTATTCAGAGATCGCATAGCGTGGGGAGCCACTGCGGAATATCTCGCCTTGCCGCAACAGAAAAACCCGATCGCAAAGACTTTCAACGGCCCCTAGATTGTGAGAGACGAAAACAATCGTCGTCCCGGCGTTTCTCAGTTGATTAATTCTCTCGATGCACTTTGATTGAAACTGCGCGTCGCCGACCGCTAGCACTTCGTCCAATAGCAAGATGTCCGGATCAAGATGTGCCGCGATTGAAAACCCCAGTCTCAAATACATTCCGGATGAATAACGCTTGACTGGCGTATCAATGAAGGCGGAAACGCCGGCGAAATCGACGATACTGTCCAGCTTCTTACTGATCTCGCGCCGCTTCATCCCCAGAAGCGAACCATTTAGGTAAACATTTTCGCGTCCCGTCAGGTCGGGATGGAAACCCGAAGCCACTTCAATCAACGCGGCCAGGCGACCATTAATAGAAATCCGACCTTTTGTCGGCGCCGTGATGTTGTAGAGAAGCTTCAGAATCGTGCTTTTTCCTGCTCCATTCTGGCCGATGATGCCCAAGGCTTCGCCTCGCTCGACTTCGAAGCTCACATCTTGCAATGCCCAGAAGTCGTTCGCGTTTCCCCACAGGCGCCGAGTCAAACTCCGCAGTTTTTTCGGAGAAGCGTCCGCTTCTGAGTCCAGATAGATGCGGTACTTCTTTGAAACGCGATCAAACTTCAGGTCAATCATAACGAGCTAAACGAAGTCGGCCATGGTCGCCTCTACCAATTTAAAATAGATGTAGGAGGCCACCAGCAGGATGACGGAAACAGCAGCTGAGATCGGGAAGGAATCATCGGGTGCACTGCCGCTGAGTATAACTTGACGAAAGCTTTCAATTATTCCGACCATCGGATTCAACATATAGAGCGGCCGCCAGCGTGCGGGCACTGCGCTAAGGGGATAGATGACGGGCGTCGCAAACAGCCAGACCTGCAAGAGCAGCGGAACCGCTACGCCGATGTCGCGAAAACGAACCTGAGTCGCGGAGAAGAAGAAAGACATTGCCAGAGAGAAACAAGTCAACACCAGAATGATCGGCACTGCGTAAAGAGCATTGATGGTCGGAGAGACGCGGTAGTAGATCATCAAACCCACCAACAGCGTGGAAGCCACCCCAAAATCAAAGAGCGCGGCGACCACGTAAGTGATTGGCAAAATCTCACGCGGAAAATAGACCTTGGTTACAAATTGCGCGTGGCTTGCCAGGCTGTTAGTTGCGTTTGAAACGCCCGCAGAAAAATAATTCCAAGGCAGCAGCGCGGTATAAGCAAAGAGCGCGTAGGGCGCGCCTTCGCTCGGCATTCTCGCGATCAGCGAGAATACGAAAGTAAAAATCAGCATTATTGATAGCGGCTGCAAAACTGCCCAGAAGACGCCAAGTACCGACTGTTTATATCTGACTTTGATGCGGTGGAGACTCAATGTCCCGATCAAATCTTTATATTGGACCAGCTTCGCTAAGTTGGCGGGTATATTGATTCCGGAAAGGGAGGGCGGGCGGATCTCATATCGCGGTCGAACGCCACTTCGACCATCAGCCGCTTCCGCATGGATGGAAAAGTTACTCAAAGAATTAGTCACAGAGCAGGTTCTGCGGAATTACTCGTCACTCGGGGTTGCTCCGAACACTGCAATAGGTATTTTCTTAATTCCGCCGCCAAACCCTGAACATGCGGTTCTTTCAACAGGCTAGCATGACCGCCGCGGATGATATGTACATCGACGCCGCCTCTCGCGAGCTTGCCCCACCCCAGTTGCGGGTCGCGGATCCGGTTACGAGGCTGTTCGTGCACACGAAAGACCGCGATGCGTCCCTCGTACGTGCGCGGCACAAAGTCTGGTCCTGGAAAATATAGATCGTAGAGGGGGTTCCGTTTTTGCTTGGCAAATCCTTCCGCGCCCACGAAGATGGAAATCTGCCTCCCAAGGTTTGTCAGCGCGTCACGGGTCTTTTTCTTAATGAAGCTCAATTGCTCTCTCAGGCCGAGTCGCGCCAAATAAACGAGGCGAATCCAATATTGTTCGAGATACCAAAAATGATTGTACGTGTTCTCGCCCACCCAAGTGTCAAGGATGCCGAGCAATGCAACGTCCTGGCCTTCCTGTTCCAGGCGTCGCGCCATTTCGTAAGCAATATGGGCGCCTCGGCATAGTCCGACAAACTGGTAAGGCCCTGTTGGTCGTACAGCACGGAGCGCTTGTAAATACTCAGTGGCTATCCGGTCCACAGCCACTTGACTGTATTCGCCTTCAAGATCTTCAGGATGCTGGGACTGTAAGCCGAATACAGGCTGGTGGGCACCCAGATGGCCGGCCAGCGAACGATAGCCAAGCGCATTAACGTTGGGCATGGAAACACAGAAAAGCGGGGGATTTGATCCGCCAGGCTGAATATCAACTATTGTGGGCCAGGAAATGGAGCTAACATCCTCGCGCAAAAGGCGCGCGAGCGACTCGATGTTAGCGCCCTGAAAAAAACTGGCGAGCGGAAGGCGCTGCCCTACTTCTTTCTCGATTTCCGAGACCAGGCGCACGGCAAGCAGCGAGTGACCTCCCAGGTCGAAAAAGTTGTCACGTATTCCAACCGGTTCCACTCCGAGAAGTTTTTCCCAAATGCGAACCAGTCGTCTTTCCAAATCATCGTGCGGAGCTATGTATGCTTCTTCCTGCTCCGACCTGTTGGCATCCGACAGAGGTAGTGAGCCCCGATCAATCTTGCCGTTTGGTGTGAGTGGAAGCTTCTCCAGAAATATAAAGTGGCCCGGCACCATGTAGTCCGGAAGCTTCTTTTTCAAGTGCTCCTTAAGTTGGTTCGCGTTCGAGTTACTTTGAAACTCAGGGTGATTTACGTCCGCAACAACATAGCCGACCAGATGTTCATTCCCCTGCGCCGAGTGTCCTACCAACACTGCGGCGTCTTGCACACCGGGGTGCTCTCTCAGGGTGGCTTCGATCTCGCCGAGTTCGATCCGGTAGCCGCGCAGTTTGATTTGGTGGTCTATCCGGCCCAGGAATTCAATGCTCCCATCTGCACGATAGCGGGCCCGGTCTCCAGTCCGGTACAGTCGGGCTCCCAGTTTTCCGGACAATGGATCAGGCACAAACCGCTGTGCTGTTAGTGCCGAATCGTTTAGATAACCGACTGCCAAACCACCGCCGCCGGCATATAACTCTCCTACTACACCTATGGGTACCGGCTCCAGTTCATCGTCGAGTATGTACACCCGGGTGTTAGAGACAGGGAAACCTATCGGCACACTGCCTACAAACCGCTCGTCGGGTTTCACTCGATAACAGCAGGTGAAGGTTGTGTTCTCGGTTGGCCCATAGCCATTTATCAACTGGCAGCCCTTCAACTCTCGAGCCGCCTGCTCAACGTGCGGAACCGAAAGGGCCTCTCCGCCGGCAAGCAGCTGCCGGACGCCGCGTAAGCTTTCCAACTCTGTTTCTACCATCTGGTGAAAAAGACCGGCTGTAAGCCAGAGGGTCGTAACGCCATGCCGATTGATTGCTTCGCCAAGCTTCGTGAGTGATTCCAACTCTGGCGGCATCACCACCAGCCGGCCACCGTTCAGCAAACTCCCCCAGATCTCAAACGTCGATGCGTCAAATGAGAGTGACGCAAACTGCAACAACACTTCATTCGGACCAAACTGTGCGTAGTTTGTCTCCTTCACCAGCCGGAGCACGCTTCGATGAGTGATTCCCACCGCCTTAGGCTTGCCGGTCGAGCCAGAGGTATACATTACGTATGCAAGATTCTCTGAAGTGCCCACGCTCTCAGGACCGATGCCGCTTTCTCGCGCTATTGCTTCCCAATCTTTGTCGATAAATATCGTCTCGGCACAGTGAGCGCGGAGCCTTTCTTGTAGATCCTCCTGCGTCAGCAGCACTTTAGCGCCGCCATCTTCGAGCATGAATGAGAGCCGCTCGAGCGGGTATGCGGGATCAAGTGGCAAATACGCGCCGCCTGCCTTCAAGATGCCCAGCACTCCGACGAGCATCTCGTTAGAACGTTCGACGCACAGACCAACTCTTTCGTCTGGCCCTACTCCGCGTTTTCGCAGGTAATGCGCCAGTTGGTTTGCACGGCGATTGAGCTCAACGTAACTTAGCCGCTCCGTCTCAGACACTACGGCAATTGAGTTCGGCATTCGCTCAACCTGGCTGTCGAAGACCTCATGGATGCATCTGTCGGCGCCATACTCGGTTTCCGTATCGTTCCACTGCACCAGTAACTGCGCCCGCTCCGCATCCGTCAAGAGTGGCAACGTCGAGAGACGCTTTTCGGGATCGTCAACGATGCCCTGGAGCAAGCGTTCGAAATGGCGGAGCATCCGTGCAATCGTGGTTTCATCAAAAAGATCGGTGTTGTATTCAAGCCAACAGTTCAACCCACTGGCTGACTCGCTAAGAAACAGCGTTAGATCAAACTTTGCGGTCACACTTGGGAGTGGCACCCGAGTTATCGTCAATTCACTCAGCGAGGGAGTTTCGCGTGGAGCGTTCTGCATGCCAAACATCACCTGAAAGATTGGTGAATGACTAACATTACGCTCGGGGTTTAACTCTTCTACCAATTTTTCATAAGGCAAATCCTGATGAGCGTACGCTCCTAAAGCAACCTCTTTAACGCGTCCCAATAGTTGGCGGAAGGTTGGGTTATCCGAGACGTTTGTTCTTAAAGCCAGCGTATTGACGAAGAACCCAATGAGGCTTTCGATTTCAACTCGATTGCGGCCGGCGATCGGGGAACCCACCACGATGTCTGTCTGCCCTGTGTACCGAAACAGCAAAGTTTGGAAAGCGGCAAGCGTGGTCATGAAAAGCGTCACGCCCTCGCGCCGGCTAAACTCGGTTAGCGACTCACTTAGCTTCTGAGAGAGCCTCAAGGAAACACTTGCACCGTGGAATGATTGCTGCGCCGGGCGAGGGCGATCGGTCGGCAGCTCAAGTTTTGCGGGCGCCCCCGCCAAACTGTCTAGCCAATACCTCAGTTGCTCCTCCAGCACTTCGCCCTGAAGCCACTCTCGCTGCCACTCACCAAAATCCGCATACTGAACCGGCAACTCAGGCAGATCGATCGGTTGGTTTGTCGCAAGCGCCTCGTAGATGATTGAGAGTTCTCTGGTTAGTAGTCCCATGGACCAGCCGTCGCTAGCGATGTGATGCATTGTCAGCAACAGCCAGTGATCGTCGTCCTCGATGCGCACCAAAACTGCCCGCAGTGAATAGTCGCGCGTAAGATCAAAAGGGCGCTGAGCTTCAGCAATCGCCAATCGCCGGGCCTCCGGCTCGCGTTCCGCCGGAGGCAGTCCTTTTAGATCCTTAAAGAGAAGTTTGACCTGGTGCTCGGGTGAGACAATTTGAACCGGCTGTCCGTTTACTTCCTTGAAGACTGTGCGTAGCGATTCGTGCCGTGCGACGATGGTGTTGATCGCCTGTTCGAGAATGTCGACATTGAGCGCGCCCTTTAGCCGCAGGGTTTGAGGAACGTTGTATGAAGGATTGTTCGGCTCAAGCTGTGCCAGAAACCACAATCGCTGCTGCGTAAATGAAAGAGGAAAAGCCTCCGCATCGCCCCCATCTTCGCGCAGTAAATCGGAAAGGAGAGCGCGCCTTTCCTTAAGCGATAAATCTGAGACGTTTACCAGCTTGCTGCTCATTACTTTAAATCTGCTTCGGACAAAACCGTTGCGAGAAGACTATTCACCTCTTCGGACGAAAGTTGTTCAATCTTCGCAGAATTTTGTCGTCTCCTAAGGGCTTGAACCGGAGCGGGTCTGACTTTCTGCTGATCCTCTAGCACGGCGGCCAAAGAGGCGACCGTTGGTGATTCAAACATGCTACGCAACGGCATCTCTACTTGAAAACGTTTCCGTACCCGGGAAATGACTTGGGTTGCGAGTAATGAATGTCCACCTATTTCAAAGAAGTTGTCATTTACATCTACCCTGTCTCGCCTGAGTACTTCGGTCCATATACTAGCTAATTGTTTTTCGACGTCAGTCCGAGGTGCGACGAAATCTCTTCCGGTCGCAAGTTGAGCGCCAGTGGGCCGCGGTAAGGCGAGCCGATTTACTTTGCCGCTGGACGTCAGTGGCAACGTTTCAAGCAATACGAATGCAGACGGGATCATGTAGTCGGGTAGGTTACGACGCAGATGCGCACGTAGTTCATTGTCGGTCGGCGCCTCTCCTGCGGCGACAATATATGCCACGAGCTGTTGATCGCCGGGTTCGTTGCCAGAGGCGATGACGACGGCCTGATGGACCTGAGAATGAATCGCCAACTGGGCTTCTATTTCTCTGAGTTCAATGCGATAGCCGCGTACCTTCACTTGATGATCGCGCCGTCCGTGATACTCGAGATTTCCATCCGGCAGATAACGTCCAATGTCTCCCGTTCTGAACAGCCTTGAGCCCGAACCGCTGCTGAAGGGATGGGCTACGAATTTTTCTGCAGTCAGCTTTGCACTGTTCAAGTAACCGCGCGCGAGTCCTTCCCCGCCGATGTAAATCTCTCCGAGTACGCCCAACGGAACCGGCTGGAGATTCGAATCGAGAATGAAAACATTTGTATTGGCGATGGGCTTGCCAATCGGAATGCAGGCGAGGCCGTCGGTGTTATTTACTTCGTAGCACATGACGTCTGCCGCAACTTCTGAAGAACCATACAGATTGATTAAGGTTGCATGCGGGATCTGTTCACGAAAGCTCTTAGCCAGTGCGACCGCCAGCGTCTCTCCACTACAAACGCAATAACGTAACGCATCAAGCTGTTGGGCCAGATCTTCACCGCTTTCAAGAATGACGCGCAATAGCGAGGGCACGAGGACTAGGCGCGTAACTCTGTTGGTTGATAGCGCACCTATGAAGAGTTGCGGATCTTTCACCACTTCGTCAGGAATTAGCACTAACGGAACACCCTGCAACAGTGGTCCAAATATCTCCCAGATCGAATCGCCGAAGCTCAGTGGAGTCTTTTGGCAACAAACTTCGCCTTCGGCAAAAGGATATGTGCGCCACATCCAGGCAAAACGATTGATCGATGCACGATGCTCACTCACTACCCCCTTCGGTTGGCCAGTAGAGCCGGAGGTGTACAGCACATAAGCGGAGTTTGCCACAGATGCTGTGTTCGCAGGATTCTCGACCGGAGTGATTGTAATCTCAGGCCATTCGCTATCGAGATAAACCGATTCTCCGCCCCAACTCGCTAATGTCTTATCCAGTCGCTGCTGAGTCAGTAAGAGCCGGGCGCCGGAATCCCGGAGCATAAAAGAAATACGTTCGGTGGGATGGGCGGGCTCCAAAGCGACGTAAGCCCCTCCTGCCTTCAGTATTGCAAGCAGGCCCACAACCATTTCGATGGAGCGCTCAATGCAAACCCCTACCGAAACTTCAGGCCCGATGCCGCGCGCTTTCAGGAAGTGGGCCAACTGATTCGCTCTGCTATTTATTTCACTATAGGTTAGCTGTGCTGTGCCGGAGATTAATGCTATTTCCTCAGGGGTCCTTTCAACCTGCTCTTCAAACAACTCGTGGATGCATGTGTCGTCGCGATAATCGGCTTCCGTCTCGTTCCACTCCACCAATAGCTGCGCCCGCTCCCGCTTCGTCAAAAGTGGCAACTCCGAGATGCGCTGTTCTGGATTTACAACGATTCCCTCCAGTAGCGTTTGGAAGTTGGCTGCCATCCGCTCGATTGTCACTGCATCGAACAGGTCGGTGCTGTATTCGAATGTGAGTATCAATCCCTCAGGTCGTTCTCCCACATAAAGAGACAAATCCAGTTTCGAAGTGGTTTTTGTGAAAGGAAACTCCGTCAAATCCAGACGGTCCAGCTTCCATGCAGACTTGGGAGCATTCTGGAGAGCAAACAATGTCTGTAATAGGGGCATATGCCCCAGGCTGCGCTTAGGCTGCAGCTCTTCGACCAGCTTCTCAAAAGGCAAATCCTGATGGGCGAAAGCGTTGAGGGCGACATCACGAACCCTTCCCAACAAGTCCAGAAAACTTGGATTACCCGAGAGGTCCGTTCTCACTACGAGCGTATTCACAAACAGACCAATGAGATCTTCTATCTCTGTTCTCGTCCGGTTCGCGATAGGCGTGCCTACCACGATGTCTTGCTGGTCTGTATAGCGATGCAGCATTGTCTGAAACGCCGCCAGCAAGGTCATGAACAGCGTTACGCCCTCGCGCCGGCTCAGCTCATTGAGCGACTCTGTCAATTCCTTCCCCACCATGCTTACGTGGTAAGCGCCGTTAAAGGTTTGCACTACGGGGCGTGGTTTGTCTGTTGAGAGTTCGAGAACCGCAGGAGCGCCCGCCAGCTGCTGTTTCCAGAAGTTGACCTGCTCCTCGAGTACTTCGCCGTGAAGCCAGTCGCGCTGCCAGCGAGCGAAATCTCCGTACTGAATCGGGAGGTGCGGGAGCGGTGAAGGGCGCGAGTTGGAAAAAGCTTCGTAAAGAGTCTCCAGCTCTCGGAATAAAACTCCCATGGACCATCCGTCGCTAACGATGTGATGCAGCACCAGCAACAGCACCTGATCCTGATCGTCCAACGTATAAAGAGCAGCTCGCAAGAGATGGTCCTGCGCCAGATTAAAGGGACGACGCGCTGCTTCGGATGCTAATCGCCTGGCTTCGCTCTCTCTGTCGCCTTGAGGCATTCCGCTAAGGTCTAAGAGTTGAATTTCAATCTCACGCGTAGGGGCGATGATTTGCACTGGCTCGTCGTCAATGGAGGTGAAGTTTGTACGTAACGATTCGTGCCGGGCTACTATGGAGTTCAACGCCTCCTGCAAGGCTTGGAGATTTAGTTGTCCCTTTAGACGCACCGCTCGCGAGATGTTGTAAGAAGCGCTCCCAGGATCGAGTTGGTCCAGGAACCACAACTGCTGTTGCGCGAAAGATACCGGAACTTGCCGGGCCACGGCCGCCTTTTTGCGCAACAAGTCCGCAAGTAAAGCGCGCTTTTCCGCCGGTAGCAGATCCGACTTGTTTTCCAAACTGCTCATTCGTTGTTAACTGTCTCAGCCAGAGTTTGCCGGAGCAGGGAATCCACGTCCTCGTCCGAAAGTTTATCGATTCGGGTTAACAGTTCCTCGGTTTCACCGCTTCGGTCTCTGATTATGGTATTCGCAGCGCCGTTTTTCGAGGGATGCTCGAACTCAAGGATAACGGACGCTAGCTCAGCGACGGTAGGTGATTCGAACAACTTCCGCAACGGCAATTCTACCTTAAAGGCGTTACGCACCCGAGAGATCAATTGAGTGGCCAGAAGCGAGTGTCCACCCAGCTCAAAAAAGTTGTCCCTGATGCCCACCCGCTCGATCCTCAGCACTGCCGCCCAAATTTCCGCCAGCTTTTCTTCCACCGGCCCGCGCGGTGCTTCGTACGGCTCGATGCCCTGGCTATTCTCAGTCTCAAGCCCCGCCAGAGCGCGACGGTCGATCTTGCCGGAGGGAGTCAGCGGCAATGCTTCCATGGTTACAAAAGTCACCGGGATCATGTAATCCGGTAATGACTTTCTGAGATAGGTGCGCAACTCGCGAGGAAGATCTTCGGAGATATTGGTTGCCTGAACGACGTAACCGATAAGCTTGCGCTCACCTTTAACATCCTCACGTGCGACCACGGCCGCTTCGCGTACGGATGGGTGTGCCACGAGCATCGCCTCGATCTCACCCAACTCAACGCGAGCGCCCCTAATTTTCACCTGGTTGTCGATTCGGCCGAGAAACTCGATGTTGCCATCAGGTTGATAACGGGCTAGATCGCCAGTCAGGTACAAACGCGCGCCCGCTTCCTGTCCAAAAGGATTCGGAAGAAACTTTTCCGCCGTTAGGTTTGGCCGATTGAGATAACCACGCGACAAACTGACTCCACCGATACAGAGTTGGCCAGACACGCCAATCGCAACCGGCTCCAGGTTTTTGTCGAGAATATAGATTTTCGTATTCGCGATCGGTCGACCAATCGGCGGGAGTGTGGGCCAGTCAACCGTCTGAGATAGGTAATAAGCAGTCACGACGTGTGTTTCAGAAGGCCCGTAATGGTTATGCAGTGCGCAGTCATTCAACCGGGCACACAGTTTTGCAATCTGCGGAGTAATCTCCAACTGCTCACCGGCCGTAATGATTTCTGTTAGATATGCAGGCAACACGCCGCCGTTTTCGATCGCTTCTGCCAGATGCTGGAGAAAAACGAACGGCAGAAAGATCCGCTGCACCTTTTGCCTGGCCAGAAAGCGCAGTAGCGAGAGCGCATCCCGCCTCATTTCATCCGAGATCAGCAACAGTGTTCCGCCCGAACACCAAGTCGAAAAGAGCTCTTGAAACGAAACATCAAAACCCAGTGGGGCAAATTGCAACGTTCGCGCTGACGTAGAGAGACCGGCGTGTTCCAGTTGCCACGAGATTAGATTCGAAAGGGCGCGCTCCGTCATCGCCACACCCTTGGGCTGGCCCGTCGACCCGGATGTGTAGATCACGTATAAGAGGTTCTCGCCGCCAATGTCGTTTTGCGGATTGTCCTCGCTTTCGCGCTCAACCTTGGCCCAATCTCTATCGCAACAAAGAACAGTGATTTCTGTTTCCGGCAAGCGATTCAACATGCGCTCGTTCGTCAGCAGCACGGAGCACTGCGCATCCTCGAGCATAAGCCGCAATCTCTCGTGCGGATATTCAGGATCGAGCGGTACGTAAGCTCCTCCCGCCTTAATAATCGCTAGCACACCAATTACCATTTCAATACTGCGATCGATACAGATGCCGACTTTCACATCGGTGCTCACTCCACGCCGGCGCAGATAACGGGCCAGTTTATTGGAGCGACTGTTTAGCTCTTTATAACTCAGTTGCTGCCCTTCAATGACTATTGCCGCCGCATCGGGTGTGCGTTCGACCTGAGTTTCAAAGCGCTTCTGAATCGACACTGGTGGTGAGGGAACATTAGTGTCGTTCCAGTCGAATAGGATCTTTTTCATCTCGGCTTGACTAAGCAGCGGCAAGTGCGAAACCAGGGTTTCGGCCCCAGACGGTAGATTCTCAAGTAATGTCTGAAGGTGAGTCAGTAAATTGTGAATCGCTTCGTCGTGATAGCGTGAGCAGTCGTAGACAACTTGAATGCTGAATCTGCGGCCCGGGCTTATCAACACAGTTAGGGGATAACCCGTGGTTGAGCCAATCCCACGATCTTCACGGAATTCGACATTGTTGTTTGCTGCTCGATGAGTGCTGCCCACGGCCAGATTTTCGAAAACCAGGATGCTGTCGAAAAGCGGAACCCCGCGAGGCACTTCGCTCCACCCTTGAATGTCGCGCAGCGAACTGTATTCATATTGCTGCAGATCGCTCTGTTGTTCCTGGAGCTCTCTAAGCCAGAAAAGTACGGGCTTGTGCGACGGGATGTGCGTCCTCAGCGGTAGCGTGTTGATGAAGAGTCCGACCATCGACTCGACAGATTCCAAAGTTGCCTGTCTGCCTGCAATGGTGACGCCGAAAACAACATCATCTTCACCGCTGTAACGACTGAGCAACAGCGCCCAAGTTCCCTGAATAAGCGTATTCAGAGTGAGCCGGTGCTGCCGGGCAAAATCCCGTAACTTATCAGTAGCCGCTTCGGAGAGTTGAACTCGGCGATCAGCATAGTATTTTCCTTCTTCGACTGGCTGATTTGCCTTTCGCTCGACGCTAAAAGACGTGGGCTCGGTAAATCCGGCCAGCGTTGTTCTCCAGAATTGCTCGGCGGTCTTTGTGTCTTGCCGGCTGAGCCACGCAATGTAATTTCCATACGGAATGGGGGCCGGCAGAGCGGGTTCACGACCCTGGGACAACGCGTCGTAGATAGAGAAGAAATCTTTCAGCAGCAGAGCGCGCGACCAGCGATCAAGGACCATGTGATGACGGCTGAACAGAAACTTGTGCTCATCCTCAGCGTAGCTAAGCAGCGCCAGGCGCATCAGGGGCGCCTCGCTCAATACGAAGCCCTCGTCGCGATCAGCATCAATGAAAGACTGAAGCTGCTTTTCACGTTGCTCCCTGGTTAAAGCTCGCCAGTCGTGTTTCGTTACAGAAACATCCACTTGCCGGTAAACCGCCTGCACAGGCCTTTCCAGATCTTCCCACAGAAAAGAGGTGCGCAAGATCGAATGTCTCTGTACCACTCGTTTCCAGGCATTCTCGAATGCCGGAACATTCAGTTCGCCTTTAATGGTGAATAGCGACTGCTCGAAATAGACACTCGAATTGGGCGTGTAAAGACAGTGAAAGAGCATGCCCTGCTGCATCGGGGAAAGCTGGTAAAGATCTTCCAAATTCTCCGGCTTGCTCTTTTCGGTTTTGCTCTTAAGTGTCATTTCGTTTAAGTCCGACTTAGTTGCGTGTTTGTAAGTCTGCGTTTTCCAGGCAGGGCTTTAGCTTCGCGACCAAGTCCGCAACATATGGTTCTTCACGCATCGAGGTATGAGTGCCGGGCACGACGTGTATGTCAAGGCCGCCTGCTGCGATCCTGCGCCACCCAAGACGGTTGTCCTCAAAATCTCGAACAGCATCCTGCGCCCAAAAGAATGTGATCTTGCCCGGGTACACCTGTTGCGCCGGGACATAGTCTTGTTCGGAATCGAGTATCGCGCGCACCGTCCGCACTAAGGACTCGTCGACCTCGCGATGTCGTTCAAGCACTTTGGCTAGCTCTGGATCCAGAACGGTAATGTTTCCTGGTCCATTGTTTCCCTCTACTGCTTCCTTCGTTCGTCGCCGCCTTATAGTCTTGCCAATTTCATTAGCATATCCCCTCAATCCACGTTCCATCAGATGGCCGATGTGGCAACGTATTCTCTTCGTCAACGTATAAATTGGACAATTGGTATTCAGCATCACCAGTAAAGCGACTTGCTGTCCTTCAGCGACAAGCTGCTGGGCCATTTCGAAAGCGACTAGCCCCCCGAAGGAGGCGCCAAGCAAAAAGTAGGGACCTTCGGGTTGGAAAGCCCGAATCTCCTTAATATAAAGTGCGGCCATATCCTCTACACGTGTGAGTGGAGGTGATTGTCCATCAAGCCCCTGGGCCTGCAGCGCGTAGACGGGTTGGTCGTTGCCAAGATGTCGCGACATCGGTCGATAGATTAGAACGTTTGCGCCTGCGGCATGAACGCAAAAGAGCGGCGGCCTGGAACCTTCCGATTGAATCGCGACGAGCGACGACCATGCTTTAGACGTGCCTGACTCGCGCAGTACATTCGCTAATTGCTCGATCGTCGGGGACTGAAAGAGAGTGGCGAGCGGAAGGTGCTTGCCGAACCGGTTCTCAATCTGCGCAAAGAGTCGCGCTGCCAGCAATGAGTGGCCGCCAAGTTCGAAAAAGTTATCCCGAACGCCGATTGATTTCAGCTGCAGCACATTGGTCCACAACGTAGCCAGTTGTTCCTCCAAACGGTCTCGCGGCGCAACGTAAGCTTCAGGTAAATCAGGTCGTGATTCATCAGGCGTCGGAAGGGCACGGCGATCAACCTTGCCGTTTGGCGTCAATGGCAATGCGTCCAGTTCGACAAACAGCGCGGGCGACATATACCCAGGTAGTTTCGTTTTCAGGAAGCTGCGCAACTCGGTGCCGAGTTTCGTTCCGTCGAACAGTTGTTCGGGAGATACAACCACATAGCCCACCAATTTTTCCTGCCTTACTACGACTGCGACATCTCGTACAAACGCGTGCTCTCGCAGCACCGCCTCAATCTCACCCAACTCGATCCGATAACCACGGACCTTCACTTGGCTATCAAAGCGACCCAGATACTCGATCCTACCGTCTCCCAAATACCGCCCCAAATCACCTGTCTTGTAAAGCCGCGCATCAGACCCATTGCCGAAAATGTTGGGTACAAACTTTTCGGCAGTGAGTTCCGGACGATTCAGATATCCCCGCGCCAAACCATCACCACCGATATGTAACTCTCCAGCTATGCCAACCGGAACCGGATGGTTTCCTTCATCAAGCAAGTAGATCTGTGTATTCGCGATTGGTCTCCCGATCGAAATGGGCTCATCTCCAGCCTCGATCTGGCGGATGGTTGCCCAAACTGTCGTCTCAGTTGGCCCATACATATTCCAAACTGTCCCGCCCCTCGCCACTAACTCTTTGGCAAGTTCGCGAGAGAGTGCTTCACCGCCACAGAGCACCTTCAGACCCGCTTGTCCCCGCCAGCCTGCATTAATCAACATTTGCCACGTGGCAGGCGTGGCTTGCATCACGGTAGCGCCGGACTTAGCCAGCAGTTGTTTCAGCTGAATCCCGTCCGAAGCAACTTCAGCATCTGCAATAACGACTCGGGCACCGGTTATCAGCGGCAAATAAATTTCGAGTCCGGCAATATCGAATGACAGCGTCGTGACCGCAAGCAATACGTCATCAGCAGCCAAGCCAGGCTGTCTCTGTACTGAGAAGAGAAAGTTCGTCAGCGCTCGGTGTTCAATCGCTACTCCCTTCGGCTGGCCCGTTGACCCCGACGTGTAAATCACATAGGCCAGATTACCCGGCCCAACTCCTGCCCCAGCATTCGCCTCGCTCTCCTTA
>DATBSH010000095.1:0-4865 GCA_036559885.1 Pyrinomonadaceae bacterium | reverse complement strand
GGCCGGCCAGGGATTCCTTTGGTTAACACTGAAGACTGATGTACTGTTTCTCGGATTACCGTTTCTGCGCCGGTATCAGCCTTCCGCGTCGTTTCCACTATTCCTCGTGTTTTGCGCATTCGTTTTTAAAGCTCTGACGATTGAAGACAACTCACGGGCACGAAGTGCTGCGCTCGTCGCTGGGTTAGCCATAGCCATACTCGTGTTCTCTTACCTGTACCTTTGGACTGCCGCGATCGCGTGGCTAACTGTTCTCGCCGCGATTTGGATAGCCTCTGGTTATCGATCCAGAAAAAACCTAAAGCGGTGGCAGGCCTTCGCAATAATCTGCGGTCTCCTACTCCTTGCAGTCATTCCCTATTTTTATCTCGTGTCACATCGGTCTATGTATTTGGACGAGGCGCAGACAATGGTTGTTACTCACAGGCCCGATCTTTTGCGAGTACCTGAAATCATTGGGACTATGGTTCTGGTCGTTGTTGCGTTGGCGGTCCGGCGAGGAAAGATTCATTGGTCGGAACCTCAACTTATTTTTGCGGTGTCGTTCGCAGCGCTTCCGTTTCTGGTTTTCAATCAACAGATGTTGACCGGAAGATCCATGCAGCCATATCACTTCGAAACGTTCGTAGCTAACTATGCCGCATTGATTGCACTCGTAGTTGTCGCCAACACGTTGTGGAACCCATTGATTCGAAGGCGAGCGGTGATGATTGCGGTGCTGTGTTTTCTGTGGGGCAGCGTTGAAGTCAGCATGACCGTGCTAGCGCACTATAAGTCGTCCATCGTTGCGGATCAGATGGTCCCTGTGCTTCGACGCCTGAACGAATTATCCAAGAAGGACGGTACTTTGGATGGTTTGCGTGCCACTGGTAAGACCCCGACAATAGTTTTTTCCCCGCACCGTGAAGTGATGGCCCTTCTGCCGACGTGGACGTCCCAGGGAACACTGCTTAGCGTAGGCGGATTGGATTTTGGTAGCGCGTCTCAAACCGAGCGAAGAGGATTTCTGTACATGTACCTCTACTATTCCGGCACCGACTCCGAGGCTTTGCGTCAGTTGTTGGCCGGGCGAACGGAGGATTTTTTTATGGGGCATTACGCTCGCATTGCAGTTTTTGGTCATGAGCGTGTAGTGCGCTTACTCAGTTCAGATTTCCGCCCGATTCAGCCGGAAGAGATTGAGGAACAAGTGAAAATATACAAAGCTTATGTCGATTCCTTTTCTCGAGAAAAAGCGCAGGAGCGTCCTCTGACTTATGTGGTGACAAAAACAGACTCCGAACCAAATCTGTCGTCAATAGATCGCTGGTATGAACGCGATCGAGGTGAGCAATACGGACCGTACACACTTTACCGTGTGAAACCCCGAAACTGACAACGAAGCGATTAATGAGCTTGTACTCTGTAGACCGAGATGGTCTTTAAGTACGGGGATCCTTCGGTGCAATGAACCTCTTGATCCTGAAGCACCTCGAACCGCGTTTGTAGTTCCTTTTCCAAGATTGCGTCAATCTCAGGATGTAAACCATGAAAGAAGAACACTCGGAGTGTCGGGTTTGTCGATTGCATCGAGCCGATCCTATCAACGAGCTCCCGAGCTTCTCGTTCCAATGTAGGCCTGTTCGCTGGATCGCTAATCCGTCCTTCATAGCCGGGATGATCATCTATTTCAGCAGGGAAGCTTATCTTGACCAACTTTTTTGATCCCGTCTGATCGAAATAGTAATCGACTGGCATGCGTGTCAGGCTTGTAAATATCGCCACATCGTTATCACGAGCATTTTGGACCAGGTACATGGCCAGCGCGCGATTGTCGCAAGCCTCCGAAGAGGGATGGACCACGACCATGAAACAGCCAGTAAGCACAACTAACAGAAGTGCTAGCACATAGCCAGCGGCCGTTCGTTTCAAAAGCGGGCAAACAGTTAGGGCGAAGAGATGAAGACCTACGATCGCCAACCGCGAATTAAAAACCGGCTTTATTATCGAAATCAGCACCGGAGGCACTATCGTGAACACAAGAAGAAGGGGCGGCAAGGGATTCGACCCGAACTCTTTCCAGAATTTGAAGCCTCTTCTCCATGACAGGTAGAGAGCGATGGGTAATAACAACCACAGCACACCGCCGTAAAGCAGAAGCACATCTGTAAGCATCGAGAGTCTCGGTTTCTTCACCCATGCCAGACCTTCGGCGGAATTTCCAATCTGACCCAGTAGCACTGGCGCCCAGAGAATGAGGTAAGGAATAACTGACAGCACGATGGCCACGGCGAACCTTTTTAATTGCGCACGCCGATACAGCACTTGAAAGACTATTTGGCCAAATAAAGTAAAGAAGAACGCTATGTGAGTAAACGTTCCTAGTACGTTGATCGCGACGTAGAGTGCAATTGGCGGGAGGGTGTTTCGGCGTTCGGTTGCGAAATGCACAAACAGCCACGTTGATAGAATTGAAAGCAAAGACAGCAGGGAATACATCCGCGCAAACTGGGCCGACAAAATCGCCAACGGGCTACACGCATAAAGCGCGGCGCAGAGCAGCGCCGTATTCTCTCCATAGAGATCTTTAGCCAGGCGATATAATGCAAGAACAGCGAAGATGTAAAATAATCCAGATAGGCCTCGAACTGCTTGCTCGCCTGTTCCGAACAATCTCACCCATCCGTGCAGCAATTGAAAGTAGAGAGGCGGATGGACGTCAGCTTTCAAGGCCGTCATCAGTCCGCTGTAGTTCAGGTGGGCAGTGTTGATACTCCAAACCTCATCGGAGGTATACGCGGCATTTGAGTTATACAGGGCGAAGAATGACGAACAGAATACGAGCAGGAGCACGTCAATTCTGGAATGGTTTTGGTCTAATGCCGTCGTGGCTTGGGGGTAACTTGGCGCCATCAGTCAACCGTCTTGCGACGCATCAACGGGCTACTCTTAAATTCAAACGGGTCGATAAAAACGGCCGTGCGTGACAACTGTGTGGTCGTATCATTTATGTATGTTCGAGAGATCGGTGTTAGGAGACGCCACAGCATATTTGAGCAAGGGACCGGCGGCAAGCCTAAATTGTTCGGCCCTTTCGGTCAGGTCAGTTCTTGCTGTATCCTGTGCGAACCCTACTGCCGTCCAAGTTAAGCCTTGCGCCATGACTCTCGGCTGACTGATTGATTATCTCGAGTTCCCAATACCAATTGATCTTCCCAGAGTATTATGCATTCTCATCGTTCGCTTATAGCGCTGGCGCTCCTCGCTTTCAGCGTTTTGTCTTTTCGCCTCGGAGCAGCTCCTCTGCATAGTTGGGACGAGGCGACTCTGCTACTTGGATCCTTTCCTACATGCGTTCTGCTGGTCCCTATGCTGCTGTTCTTACGGCGTTGGCGAACACTAGTGGGACTAATCGCGGGTTCGTTGGTCCTTGGTCTAATTTCTGTCGGTGTAGTTGGGCGAGCTGGGCTAGGAAAATACTTTGGGATGGTTAAAGGCTTCGCCCGAATGAAGTCACAAGGGCAACCAACCTGGCTGGAGGTTGATATGTTCTCTTTTCTGTTGCCAATGGTAGGTAGTCGAATGGCGGTCGGCGTGCTGTTGGTAATGGCGGCGGTTGTCTTTGCGTTTCTTGTTAAGGCTTGGTGATTCCGCCCCGATGCCGCATACATTCACACAATCACCTGGACGCTAGTTCTGAACTATTATCTGCTTCTTTACGATGTGACTCTGATCATCTTGGGAGTCGTATTATCCGCAGCGGTTTTGTTCAAGGGTAGATTGCCGCGCGCTTACCGTTGGTTGCTGGTGGCCTTATTTGTAATTCCTTGGATAGAAGTTGACGTTGCGCGAGATCTCAGATTCCAACCGCTTACCTTAGTGTTGGTTGCTATTGGATTTTATCAATTAAAGGAGACGCTTAAGGGACAAACTGAGGATCACAATCTATTGAAAGATCGTCAAGTTGAAAGAGTTTCGCGGAGCCGAAGAGGTGCAAACTGAACTTGATGTTTGACGCACAGGACGTAGCAAAGAACTAGCAGAACTGGAGTAATGATTTGAAGTCCTGTCAGTTGGCAAATAGGAACCGTAAAGAATGAGACAACAAACAAAACAGCCAACAACTTGCGGCTTACGAATCGGTAAGCCACGATCAATACTGGCACAAGCAGAATCAGATCATAGACCGGCGCATAAGAATTAAGAACCATTGTCGGCACGATTGCTCGCTCCGGATTGTTTCTAGTGAGATACGTTAGCGGCACCGCCAACAGAATGGTTATGTACTTGACGTTTACGTGAAATAACTGTCGAAGGAACGTAGCGAGGTCAACATACATTGTGGGTGGCGTGTAACCCAAGTCGACGAGCGCACTAAACTCGCGCAAGACAGCAACATAGTGCACCAACCCTGCAGGACCCACCATCCAAATTGAGAGCATGATTAGAAAGGCTGAGACGATAGCAAAGCCGATCAGGGTCCGAAGCTTCCTCGCAAACAGGAGAGCCGGCAAAAGGAAAATGACAAGGGTAGGTTTATAAAGCAGTAGTCCTAAAGCAGCACCAGCCAAAAGCTCTCGGTTCGTCCTCATCAAATACAACCACAACGCCAAGATGAAACAGCCGATCGCCGATATCTGTCCGCCGGCGAGCACCAGCATGAAGAATGGCGGAAATGCCAAGCAAATCAACAGAGTCATTCGGGGTGGCAAAGGCTCAACGCGCAATAAAAGCGTGAGCGCTCCTAAATACAGAGCAATCGAAACCAGGATCCAAATCAAGTAGGCAAGGGTGAACGGTAAATGAGCGAGCGGGGAAAATAAGATTGCAACGTATGGAGGCGTTACGAACGGAACAGATAAGTTCGCTACATACTCATGAATCAG
>DATBSH010000094.1:0-20519 GCA_036559885.1 Pyrinomonadaceae bacterium | reverse complement strand
CTTCGATGCTCGCTGCAGAAGTCGAGGAACCAAGTCGCGTGAGTGCTGTGGGTGCCTCGGCGTTGAGTTCGGAGGAGGGGGCGAAGAAATATAGGCGGCGGTACATGCCGAGTGCTTTTGTTTGATCGCCTGTTTGCTCGTAAGCCTTTGCCGAAGCCAACAGCGCTTCAGCATCGTCAACTTTCACAAGATCTCTTAACAACAACGGCACAGCAGCCGACTCGCTGCTCTTATTCATTAATGCTGCAACACGTAAAGCAGCCTCTCGAGCCCGCAACGAACTGGGATAGTCGTTAATCAACTGAAGATAAGTCGCGCGTGCTTCGGCGGCACGACCTGCTTGTTCAAACGCATCTGCCCGCATGAACAAAGCGTAGTCGCTAAGTGCACTTTGATCCCGAATGACTGGCGCGTTTAGAAGGTCAGCAGCACCGGCATAGTCTTTGGCGTTAAGCTTGATTCGTGCCCGGAGCATTCGGGCCAACGCCGCAGCTTTGGTTCGCGGAAACTGCGACTCAATCGCAGCTACGACCTCTTCAGAGGGCAGCACATTGCCGCGCGTCATATTGCGCAGGCTCACAAGCGCATTCTGTTCGGCTGGGGTTTGCTGCCGGGTGAGACAGCTCGCTGACATTAAGAAGGGAAAGGAAGCTCCCGCGACAATCGCCAGGCTAATAACAATCAGAAGTAAACGACGTTTACGCAACTTGCGATTCATCATGCCACTTGTTAACTGCGGCGCAAGACAACGTCGGTTAGTGTCTCATTACGCGTTCACGGTTGCTCCGGGATAATTCGAGCCGAGCTTCGACACGTCGCCTTCGGCGAGAGTATTAACGAGTTCGCCGTGAAAGTAGTCGTAGCGGGATGCAACTTCAGCGCGTACACGCTTATCGTACATTTCACGCGATCGATCGATATATTCTCGTAGACGATCGTACAGGTCTCCCTGCGAACGTCCTTCGGCGACCTTCTGTTCGTTGTAGAGCTTGATTTCTGAAATAAGGAGTCGCGCAAAACGACGAGCATCATTGTGCAGGCGTCTCTCTTCTTCGCTGGCTACTTCGACGGGCAGTTCCTGATCTTGTCCATAGCGTCGCCGCGTTGGCGTCGGAGCGGACGGCTCCGGAGTCGGTTCGGCTGCTTCGGGTTCTAATGTTACGAAACTAGTTTCATCCGCGGTGTGCACAACTTCGTGGGCGACCGGTGGCTCTTCAACGGTTGGTTCTGGTTCAGTTTGAACGTAAGTAGTGCGAAGCGTGTCAGCCATCGGTTCGGTTGATTCCGGCTGAACCTGCTGTTCGTATTCTCTCTCCGGCGTATACGCTGGTGCTGCTGGTGCGGGTTGTTCTTCTCGCTTTGGTGCCGCCTTTGCTACTGACAAAAGTTCTACTGCCATACCTGCAACACCAGCTAATGTTTCGAGGGCTTCCAGGTTGATTGATTCGGAATCGAGGCCGGCTGAGTCTGCGTACAACACTGCCACTGCACGCTTACGCACCGTGAGCGGAATTCCAACGATCCTCTGTGGCGGTTCTTCGCCAAACCGATTCACAAGCATGTGGTCATCGGCGTGTGAGCCTGGACCACCGCTCCATGTCGCTAAGGAGCGCGCGACGTGGCCGATGACAGTGTCAGCGCTAACAGGCAGCGTGATATCCTGAACCGCACGATCGCCGACAGTGCCCTCGAATCCACGAGCTCGCCACCCTGACGCTTGGTCGCCCTTGATCACAAAGAAAGCGACGCGAGGCGCAAACGAAGATGCACGATTGATGAGCGCCTTGAGAATGTCGGCCTGTGATTGTTGCTCAGTAATCTCATCGATAGACGCCTTTATGATGGCCATATCGCTCGACGCTTTTGCTCGCGCCGATTCCGCCGCCGCCAAATCCACCCCGCGCTCGTGAGCAGCACGAAGGGACTCGGCAATCGATGTGGTCAAACTTCCTTCGCTTGGCACGACGGCCTGCCGTTCGAGCAAAGTCGAGAGGGATTCAGTGAACTGGCTCTGAAGTAAAGCGATTTCTTGTCGTACGGCACTTAGCCGGCCCTCGAAGTAATGCTCGATCTCCTGGCGCAAGTTATCTTCCAAATGTTCTTCGGCCACAGGCTGGTCCTCCATCTGTGATTTGTTAAGGCGACCTCAGGTCTTAAAGGTAGGGATTCGAACCCAGGTTTACACGTGAGAGACCAGGGGACATCTAGGGTCTCTGAAGTGATTATGAACGGCCGGTAATCTGCTAGTCAAGAAATCGTTTTTGTGGGTTGCCGGTAGACGGGTTGAAGGCACTGCAAATCCCGCAGGCAAAGAATATCCACGGATTGCACAGATTACACAGATTAGGAGCTAAATCAGCTAAGTTGCTCACTACAATCCGATTGTCTCCTTGCTTTGCGCCTCAACTTAGGCTGACTTAGCTCCCAATCTGTGTACTCGTTGGATATTCTTTGCCCGCGCGATTTCTAGACCGACGCTTTGTTTGATATTTTAAAATGCCGATCCCGGAGCATCGGGCCCGATTTCACGACAAATGCCTACTATCCTGATAGCCGAAGACTACGACGACAATCGCGAGCTGCTGCGCCTCGTCTTGAGTGCAGCAGGATACGACGTGCGTGAAGCCAGAAACGGAAATGAGTGCGTGAGAGTCGCCAGAGAGAACCCTCCTGACCTCGTCATGGTTGACCTGTCGATGCCGGAGTTGGATGGCTGGGGAGCAGTCCGTGCCCTCAAGTCAGACCCAGTCACAGCAGCAATCCCATGTATTGCTGTAACTGCCCAGGCAGATTCAGACCGGCAACGTGTTCTTCAATTGGGGTTCGACGGATTTGTAGGGAAGCCTTTTAAGACAGATGATCTGCTTTCGACAGTTGAGAGGTTGATCGCAAAACAGATCACGTAATCACTGCTTGTAGATCACACCATTCTTCATCACGAACCGGACGCGACGCAGAGCTGAGATGTCGCGAGTCGGATCTCCCTCCACAGCGATGATATCAGCGAACAAGCCGGCTTTAACCTGGCCCACCTTGTCAGCGAGGTGCAACACTCGTGCGTCAACCGAAGTAGCGGATCTTAGGACGTCTACAATCGGCATTCCAAAATTCACCATCGCCTCGAGCTCGCGCGTGTTATCGCCGTGCGCAAAGACCCCGACGTCACTGCCGCTTGCGATTGTGACCCCCGCTTCGAGTGCCGCCTTGAATACGCCGCGCTTACGCTCAATATTCGCGCCCGAAGCTACTGAAAGCGTCGGACACAGCGCGACGCCACGCTCTTTCATGAGGCGAAAAACTTCCGGCGTTCCGCCGTCGCCGTGTTCAACCGTCTCCACTCCTGCCAATATCGCGCGTCGCATTCCCTCAGTTGTGGTTGCGTGTGCTGCAACAGGGACGTTTGCACTTTTCGCCGTTTCAACTACCAACTTCAATTCATCCAGCGAAAAGGTCGGAGCGGCGCCCTGTGTGCCCCAACGATAATCAGCGTAGATCTTTATCCAGTCAGCGCCGTGGCCAATTTGATCGCGAACGACTCGGGTAAGGCTATCTACTCCATCTGCTTCCTCGGCGCCCTGCGGTACACGCCATTCCGACGCATAACCTTTCGGACCATAGCTGCCCGTAGCGACAATTGCTCTAGTGACAACGAGCATGCGGGGTCCCGGAATAATCCCCTGTTGCACTGCTTGCTTAAGGCCGACATCTGCGTAGCCGGCTCCCTCTGTTCCCAGATCTCGAATCGTAGTAAAGCCTGCTTGAAGTGTATTTCTAAGATGGTTTGTTGCACGAGCGACACGGAGTGCCAGCGACTCATGCGCGACTTGATCATTCCAAACGGTTTCACTGTAGGGATGAAGCAGCACGTGTGAGTGAGCTTCAATCAGGCCGGGCATTAACGTGAGTCCGGGTAGATCAATTACTTTGACACCGGCGGGCATTTGTGCGCCGGTGACTGGACCAGCTGATTCGATCTTCTCGCCACGTACAACGACTACCCAATCTTCATGCAGTTGCGCTGTTGTCCCATCGAAGACGCGGGCTGGCTTGAGCACGTAGACCGTATCAGCCTGAACAGCTTGAGCTGGTGGATTCTGGGATTCGAACGGTAAGGCTAAAGTTACGGACAGGACGAGTAGGAAAACGTATCGCATGGGTTTAGCCTTTCGCAAAGATTTAGCCGCAAATTCTCAGCGCGGGCAGAGCCATGCCTCACAACAGGCGGCGAAGCCGTTCGGAAGCTCGCTAGAAAATAAGAAGTCGCAATCTCTCTTTTATTCAGATCTACGTTTTATCTGTGTGTATCTGCGGCTCCTCTTATTTCTCCGAGACTACAAGGTGCTGGAATCCGGGTGGCAGTGGATAAATAGTATTTCGCTTGAAGCCGGCGTTTTTCATCATCTGGTCCAGCTCGGCAAATGTGTACGCATCGCCTGCGCGCGTCCCCGCTAACATAATCAGCGCGAAAGTGGCTGCATCTGGAGGTGAAATCCGGTCATCGTTGGGAACGAACTCCAATGTTGCAGCGCGTCCATCTGGCTTCAAAGCCTTGTGCACTTTCCGCAAAAGCGTTTCGTTCATTGAAGGCTCAAAGTGATGCAGAAAGTTCGTGAGTAACACCAGATCGTAGTCGCCACCAAAGTCAACTTCGAAGGCATCTCCCTCGATGGTCTGATACCGATCCGCGACTCCAGCCTTCTCGGCATTCTCTTTAGCAACCTTAAGAACGTTCGGCCAATCAAGCGCGACAATCTGCGCCTTCGGATTATTCGTGGCAAACGCAATCCCAAACATTCCATGACCGGCAGCGATATCCAGGATCTTCAACGGCTTGTCTGCTTTGGGATCGACGATTTTCGCAATCTGCTGTGAGGGCATCGCCATCATCCCGGCCATGGCGCGGGCAAACTTCACCCAGATCGGATGATCCGGAGACACCATTCCTTCAGCCGAAGTTGCGGTTCCACCCCTCCGGACCGCTTCGGTCAGAGTCTTGAAGCCTTCCATTAGCATAGGTGAAAGCAAGAACTCCGCGGCGCCACCGATGTACGAAGGCGACCGCTTATCAAGAAATACGGCTGAGTCTTGCGTCAGGCTATATGTCTGATCTTTCTTGGTTAAAAACCCCATGATGCAAAGCGTGTCGCACAGAATACGAACTCCGCGTTCGGCAGCATTCACGCGTTTAGCAATGTCCGCGACGGTTTGATTCCCCTCGGCGATCGCAGTGAAAACCTCTAAATCGATCGCTGCCTTCAGTGCTTCGGTATGCTGATGAGCATTGATGGTTTGGAAGAACAGTTGTGGTGATGGTTGCTGGGCGGGAGAACTGGACATAATTGCACCTCTTTTGAATTTTGGTTTTTGAATTTGAATATAGCGGCGCGAATGTTAACTCACTAGGTAGCGCTTGGGTCAAATGCTCAAGAGTGACAACACGAATTATTTTGGGTGACCACCCAAGCTCTATCTTGAAATCGTGTCATCCGCTAAATTCCGTCTCGGTTCCTTCTAGCCCTAACGGATTGGCTCACGCAACACCTTCTCTGCCACCATTGCCGCCGCTTGCGCCGCCTGTGGGTGAGTTCGACGTAGTCCTGCGACTTGGATAAGAGCTTCACCTGTTCGTGAAAACATGCGGAAGAGGTCTCCTTCCTCAGCACGCGTTTCGCGAACAATCTGTGACCATGCAGTACCATTGGCCCAATGGACTGCGGCGCCGGCTGCGGAGAAGTTTAACTCCGGCGCCGGCTCAACACCGTACTTCCACTCTTCTGCCGCAACTTTGAATCCGATGTCCTCAAACTTCGCCAGCGAAGTTACAACCTCATCTTCCAGCTCCAACTCGCCATAATCTCGATCCTCGTCCGCCGTCAACGCCGCCATGATTCCGGCCATCTGTTTCGGCTCGAGCGAATTAAATAAACCAGTTTCCAACGCTTCACCGACAAGCAGGGGACGATCGATGTGTAGATCAGCGAGCCAGCGACCACGTTCAGTAACCTTCTCCACCGCAAAATCCAGATAGCCGAAAACAGAGAGCACGCGGGCGCGGTGCTCAAATGGTTCCCAAACTCGATCACGCAGGACTTCTATCCGCCTCGTCGCTCGTTCGTAATCTTCCGCAGTCTCGCGCAGCTGCCAAAGTAATTCAGTGCACCTCGCTCGTTCGTGGTCGCTCATATCTCGTGGCAGCAAGTTATCGATTGCTTCTTCGATAACATTCAATGCTTCGCCCTCTTCAGCGTGTGAATCGCGCAATCGAGGCTCAGACAAAACCAGTTCTTTCCCGCGCTCACGTACTTCCTCGAACGCTCGCTCGATATCGTCCTCGCGTAGACGATAAACGGGCGAATACACTCGCCCGATTCTTTCGAAAGGAAAACTTGCGCCGCGTCCGTCCTCACGGATACCAGTGACGTTGCCGTCGTGTTTCTCGGTGATCATCACCAGCCGCCGGCCGCTGCGGCCAATTCCGACGATTCGTCCTGGCTTCACCGCCTCATCAACCCAGCGATGAAAAAGCTCCGCGCGAGTTTGTGGCTTGGTCTCTTGAAGACGCGACCGGGCGCTCGTCAATCTTTCGAGACCAAGTACGCTTGAGGTCGAGAGTTGGCACCCGGATTCCTGCAATCTTGTGTTAATCGTCTGTTCGCTCGTTTCGCGCGTTTTCTCGAGCTCATGAATACGCCGTGCGGAATCGCGGTAGGCGAAACTTCGTTCAGCGATCTCACGAACGGCCGCAAAAGATCCGTATGCATCAAGCAGATTGAGCAGCGTGGTGTACGTTGAGCGAAATTGGCTGACGAGCGGATCGGCCGGAGCGGTCAACAACTCAGCTATTTTCTCGGGATCCTGATGCAGGCCCGGGGCAGCTATGACAAATCCTACTTTGTCTTTTCCTCGGCGCCCTGCTCTTCCGGTCATTTGTTGTAGTTCTGACGCACTTAATGAGCGCCATCCACTACTCGAACGTGCATCAGCGCCTGTTAAGACAACTGTACGAGCGGGGAAGTCGACACCGGCAGCGACCGTCGCTGTGGCAAAGATCGCGTCGAGCAATCCCGCACTCATCAATTTCTCGATAACGAGTTTCCAGGCAGGAATGTGACCCGCATGGTGCGACGCGATGCCGCCGCGAACAATTGTGTCCCAGTGACGGTGGTTGCGAACCTCAGGATTGAGTTCGACGAAGGAGCGCATGAAGTCGCGACGCGCCTCGCGTCGTGACTCGTTGGGGTCTCGCCGGGTCAAAGCTGCTTCAGAAGCCGCCTGATCACAACGGCGGCGGGTTGGGAGAAAAACAATCGCCGGCAACAATTTGTATTCCGAGAGGGCTGCCAGCAGTGTGGCTGGCGGCATCTCCGGCATTCGTAGTTTCATGTTCTTAAATGTCCGATGCGCTTCAGCTTGTCGCGACGTGCCACAGATTCAAGTTTTTTTAGAAATGCGTGTCCAATCATCAGCAACATCAATTATTGAAAGCAGGTGAATCTGTCGCACGTCACGACAAGCTGAAGCGTATCGGACATAAGCTCACCGTCTTCGATATCTATCTCGTTCATCTCTGTTCCTCTCGATCAACTGTGTGATCTCAGGATTCAACTTTCCCTTCTCATTCATTAACTGCAGCAATCGCTTGTCTGGTAGCAAAACCGCCGAGCGCAACGGCACCGGCCGCTTCTGAGGGCCGGGAATCACACCACATCGAACACCTCTTACTTCCTCTATCCATCCTGCAAACTCTCCGGCGTTACCAATTGTTGCCGACAACAGCAAAAGGCGAATGCGCGGCGGCGTCAGAATAATCGCCTCCTCCCACACGTGACCCCGTTCCTCATCACCGAGATAATGCGCTTCATCAAGTACGACGAGCTCTGCGTTAACGTCGCTCCCTCCGCGAAGTGAATCAAACAACTGGTTTCGGTAGATCTCAGTCGTGCCGACGATCAGAGCCGCATCAGAATTCTCTTTTCGATCACCAGTGAGTATCCCCACGCGTTCGGGTCCAAACTCGTCAATGAACTCCTGGTATTTGGAATTCGTTAGTGCTTTCAGAGGTGTGGTGTACCAGGCACGCCGGTTTTGCTCGAGTAATCGACGGATTTCTTCGCGGGCAATCCAGGTTTTTCCGCTACCGGTCGGCGCGGTTACCAGCACGTCTTCGAACTCAAGTGCCGAGAGTGCTTCGAGTTGAAATGGGTCAGGTTTAAAAGGAGACGGTGCGGGAGTACCGATGCCCTCTAGTAATTTTCGCACCTCAGCAGATTGGAGCCAGGTTTGATGACGCTCCAGCGTGACGTCCGGGCTCTTCCGGACTCGTTGTTCAGGGTGCTTTGGACGGTGTTTGCGGTCACTTTTCCAACTTCGTCCCCCGGGTCGTCTCATGAATCGGTATTCTAACGGTCAGCGGGTGGTCTGCGAAGTGCTAATGCCCGCGGAGAAGGCTACAATTGTTTCACAACGCTTCAGGTCCGAAGTGCGTCTAAACCGCTGTTGCCGATGGCTGAATTATTCGAAAATATTGAGGTAAATCGCGAATCGAGAAAAGGCGTTCTTCTGCGCCTCCTGGCGGGTTCGCTAATCGTCCATATCGCGTTCGTATGGGCAATGATTTACGTGCCAGTCTTGAGAGATACATTCAATATTGCGAGCCTGATTGCTAGTACGACGTTCGTGGAGAAACCATATAACCGGACTGAGATCGGAGAGGATGTCCGACTCCTGGAGCTCGCGTCACAGAAGTTTCGCTATCCTGATGGTTATTGGGCGATGGACACACCTGCCGCCGAGTTGGCGGGGAATGGTGCCTTTCCTTCCGATCCATTCGCTCCACGAATAATCTCGCGAGCAAGGGATGAGGCACCCGAGCCCAGTCCGTCGCCAAGCCCGACGGTTAGTCCGTCGCCAGTTCCGAGTCCCAGTGCGTCAGTAGTGGCTGTTAACCCGGAGCAGTCGAGCAATACAAACAAAAATCCGGCGGACTTGACACCCGATCAAGCGCAGACAGAACTCGATCGAACGGCCAAAGAGAACAATCTCGAACTGCCGGATGAAAATCAGATAAACAAACAGGTGCTGAAAGATTTTGCGGCCTACGCAAATGAACTTAAGAAGGCGGGAAAGCTTGATCTCAATAAGCCGTTTGAGATTGTCATCGAAGCGGAACTCGATGAAAACGGTAAGCTCAAGAATCCTCGGTTCACCAAGAAAGCCGGAGATCCGAACTTAATTGATCTTTTTGGCAGGTTTGTTTCTGCCCTGAACGACAGCGGATTCCTGATCTACTTAAAACCCATCAACCGAGACAATCCCGGAGCGACGGTAGTGTTTACGATTAAGCAGGGCGAGAGTGAAGTGCTCGCATCAGTGGAGTCGGAAGTGTCTTCGTCTGACAGCGCTCGCGTGCTGGCAAAAGCGTTGAATGCGGCACTCGTCTTTGGCGCTGGGTCACGAGCTGGAAAAGATGAAGCAGTTATAATGAAGAATACTAACGCCACCCCGGATGGGAAAAAGATTGTTGTGAACTTCTCAATGCCCCGACAAAATCTCGTTGATTTAATCAAGAAGAGTTTAGAACCGGGCGTTTGACGACCTGCTTGCCTCTCTCACGGGCACTCATCTAGAATTCAAGCTTGCCGACACTGATCACAATTAACTTAATCGCTGCAATGCAGCATCCAAACAGTTATTAGCTATGAGTTTCGATAAATTATTAACCCGCGTATTTGGCAGTAGTAATCAACGATATCTGAAATCAATTCAGCCGATCGTCGACAAGATCAATTCTCTCGAATCTTCAGTTAAGGCGTTATCAGACGAACAACTGCGCGCCCGGACGGCAGAATTCAAAGAACGCGTTCAGCAAGCAGTTGCTGACGCGGAGGACCCGCAGCAGCGAAAGATCCGCGAAAAGGCTGCGTTGGACGAGATTCTTCCGGAGGCTTTCGCGATAGTGCGCGAGGCGAGCGTGCGCACCACCAGTATGCGGCACTTCGATGTACAGCTAATCGGTGGAATTGTTTTGCACGAAGGCAAGATCGCAGAGATGCGAACCGGCGAAGGTAAGACACTTGTCGCAACGCTGCCATCGTATCTGAATGCTTTGACAGGCCGCGGCGGCGTTCACGTTGTGACTGTGAACGATTACCTTGCCTCACGCGACGCTGAATGGATGGGACAAATCCATCGCTTCCTGGGACTCGAAGTTGGCTGCATTCAAAACGACATGGACGACTTCGAGCGGCAAGCTGCCTACGCTGCTGACATTACCTATGGGACCAACAACGAGTTTGGCTTTGACTACCTACGCGACAACATGAAGTTTGATTTGGCTACGTGCGTACAGCGTGGCCATTACTTCGCGATCGTTGACGAGGTAGATTCAATCCTGATTGACGAAGCTCGTACTCCGTTGATCATCTCCGGACCGTCTGACGAAGCGACCGATAAGTACAAGAATGCCGACGCCATAATTCCGCATCTGAAAAAAGGCGAAGACATCGACGGTAAGAAAACCGGTGAGTACGTGGTCGATGAAAAGGCTCACACCGCCGTGCTCACCGAAGAAGGCGTTGACAAAGCGGAAAGGCTCCTGGGTGTTGGTAACCTCTACGATCCATCGAACATGGAACTTCTCCACTGTGTCGAGCAGGCACTCAAAGCGCACACTCTATACAAGCTCGACCATCAGTACGTTGTGCAAGATGGCGAGGTAATCATCGTCGACGATTTTACTGGTCGTCTGATGAAGGGACGTCGCTGGTCTGATGGGTTACACCAGGCCGTGGAAGCAAAAGAAGGCGTCGAGATCGAGAAAGAGAATCAGACGCTGGCGACGATCACGCTCCAAAACTATTTCCGGCTGTACGAGAAACTGTCGGGCATGACGGGTACTGCGGAAACTGAGGCAGCGGAATTTGCTTCAACTTATAAGCTCGACGTTATCGTCATCCCAACTCACATGCCTATGATTCGGACCGACTTTTCCGACGTGATTTATCGGACGTTGCCAGAAAAGTGGGATGCCGTAATTGATGAGATCAAGGAGTGCTACACAAAGGGTCAACCCGCACTAGTGGGAACCGTGTCGGTCGAGAATTCAGAGTTAATTTCTCGCCGCCTGATGAAGGAGTCAGTTCCTCACAACGTGCTGAACGCGAAGTATCACGAGCGGGAAGCAGAGATTGTCGCCCAGGCGGGACGAAAAGGCTCTGTGACGATCGCCACGAACATGGCTGGTCGCGGTACAGATATTCTGCTTGGAGGAAACCCGGACTTCATGGCGCGCGAGTTCCTCAAGAAGGATGAAGTCGATCCTGAAGAGGCGACCGAAGAGCAATGGCAGGTTGCATACAATCAAGCGAGGCGGATTGTAGAGGCAGAACACAAAGAGGTTGTCGAACTAGGCGGCTTGCACATCGTCGGCACAGAGCGACACGAATCAAGACGTATTGATAATCAGCTACGTGGTCGCTCTGGTCGTCAGGGCGACCCTGGATCGTCACGTTTCTTCCTTTCTCTTGAAGACGACCTGATGAGGATCTTTGCGGGCGACAAGGTCAAGGCCCTTATGCAGCGCCTTGGCATGGAGAAAGGCGTCGCAATCGAATCAAAGATGGTCTCGAAGCGAATCGCCGCCGCGCAGAAATCAGTTGAAGGCCGTAACTTTGAAGCTCGAAAACACCTGCTTGAATATGACGATGTCATGAACAAGCAGCGGGAGACGATTTATGGGCTGCGGCGACAGCTCATGGAAGAACCGGATCAACGCGAATACCTGATGGGAGATCCGCCGTCATCTGGAGTCGCTTACGATCTACTCTCTGATATTACTAAACAATACCTGAACCCCGACGTCTCTGCGGATGATTGGGACATTGAGAACTACAAGATCCAAATCAAGACCATCTACGATTTTGACGTTGATACTGAAGGGCTGCAGTTGCCCAATATGGCGTCGCAGGAAATTGTCGATGCGATTTGGGAACGACTAAAAGTCAAATACAGCCGAAAAGAAGAACAAATTGGTCCTGAGGCGATGCGGACGTATGAGCGCATCATCATGCTGAACATCATCGATGCTCAGTGGAAGGACCACTTGCTTTCGCTGGATCACCTCAAACAAGGTATCGGTCTTGTTGGTTATGGCCAGAAGGATCCTCTGGTTGAGTACAAAAAGCAGAGCTTCGATCTGTTTCAAGAGATGCTCGATCGCATCGACACGAGTACGATTCGCTCGCTCTTCAACCTTCAAGTCGTTGAGGAACAGCCTCCCGAAGCGTTGCGACGGGTCCGGCTGCCGCGCCGTCCGTTGACCTTTACTGGTCCAAACCAGGGCGCCACACCAGCAGGCGAGGAAGAGGGAAAAGTAAAAACGGTGGTTCGGGATCAACCAAAGGTTGGACGCAATGAGCCATGCCCGTGCGGCTCGGGAAAGAAATACAAGAAATGCCACGGTGCAGTGGCTTAAGGATCGTGGCTCGACTCCCCGACGGCCTGACGTGGCAAGCAGTGCGGGCTGCCAAACAAATTAAGTTTATTCCGGCTACAGTTAACGCCTGGCCTGTGTCGATGTTTATGCAGCTGGAATACAACTTCAATCTTTACTGAATCCACCGGTAGACAGCTTCAAGCAGATCCGCTAACTTGAAAACCGACTGATTTGTCTTCACTCGGAGACTCTCACCCTGACTACTGAAATCACATCAACCAATCCGGTGGTGAAAGCGATCATTGAAGGGACCGCTCCACAACCAGCACGGCTTGCGGCCGCCCGCGGGCTTTTGCCGCTTCCCCAGAACGACCTGCTCGAGGTTCTGGTCTCACTAAGCCAAAGCAATGATGCTGAGATTAACGCTGCGGCGATTGAGAGTCTGAAGGGAGAGAACAATCAAGATTTGTTACTCGCCGCGAAGCTTGATACCACGTCGCCGCAAGTGTTGGGATACCTGGCCTGCCGTGCGACCGGAACACGGGAGTTACGCGAGGCCGCAATTCTGAATCGAAATACACCTGATGAAGCATTAGCTCAACTCGCATCTACGACCGGTGATGGCCCGCTACTCGAGCTTATCGCTTTGAATCAACAGCGTCTTGTTCGCTTTCCTGCACTTATTGATGCGATTCTCGGAAATTCTGCACGCACATCCGAAGCCGAACGTCGAGCAAAAGAAACGCGCCGGGAATTTTTCGAAAAAGAACGTGGCGCCAGACAAATTGCCGACGAACTTCGAGCGCGCGGTAAGGTTGCCGCTGCGGAGTTCTTCGAGAGCGCCGAGCTGACAGTGGAGGGCGGCGAACTGAACGTTGAGGATGCGTGGCTGATTGCTGAACACATTGAGGTAGTTGATGCTGACCTTGACGACAGTTGGTTACCTTCCGAGCGGTACGAAGAACTCCTGGGAGAGACTGCTGAGGAACGTGCTGCAGCCGTTCAACGAATTATCCAGAGCGAGCGATTAGAGACCGGCGATGTTTCGACGGAACGAATCTCGATGATCCGGCGAATCATGCTGATGAATACAAAAGACCGTTTGAAACTTGCAATGAAGGGCGACCGCGAAGCGCGAAGTGTTTTGGTTCGCGATGCAAACAGAATAGTTTCGTCGGCCGTTATAAACAATCCACGTGTCACAGATCAGGAAGTGGAAAACATTGCTGCGATGCGAACAATCTCAGATGAGGTCCTGAGACTTATCGCCCTTAATCGCGCTTGGGCTCGTTCGTATCCGATCATTCCCAATCTTGCACGAAACCCACGTGTCCCAATTCCAACCGTCATGAACATCCTGCCTCGCATTCGAACCAAGGACCTGAATCTCTTAGCTCAGAACCGTAACATCTCGGAGGCTGTCCGACGGCAAGCCCTTCGGTTATCTGAAACACGTGCTGGCGACTTGAAGCAGACCTGAAATTTGCACAACAGCGTTGGGACTATAACAACCTGGGATGCTCTTCGCCGCTCACTCGTCCTACGTCTGTCACAAATTTTTTGCGAAAAAGTTAATAATATTCTTGACAGGTCACGATTCTTCCGTATAATTTCACACAAGACTGAGCAAGATTAATAAAAAGCTTGGCAGTTCTTTTAGATTTTGAGGGTAGGTTGGGCTTGGTGCGAGATGAATTTATTGGCTTTATCTTCGCCCGCTCAAACGCACCGCCTGTTCCTTCAGAATCGTCCCTTAATTGACGATTCTCGGTTCCTAGCTCCGCCACCCTGATTTGCCCGAACCTACCCGTAAAGTTCTGCCCCGCCGGTTCTTTTGAATCGGCGGGGCCCTCCTTTTCAGGCGAAATTTTCGAAATCAATCTCGGACGTTGGCGATGTCTGGCTGCGCGAAACTCTCCGTCTCCTCCTCGCCTTCCACTCGCTCTCCTGCTATTTTCCTAAACAAGCGCTCGTACTGATCCACAACCCTTTCCCAGTCGTAAAAGTTCTGCACGCGCAGTTGCGCTCTGTTCCGATAAGATTGAACAAGCGAGCCATCTCTTAACACCCGCCGCAGTTTTTCCGCTAAATCATATTCGTCGGCGTAGGGAATTCCCGCCTGGCCCACTGCCTCAATGTTTTCCGGCGTAGCAAGCGTAAGAACACAGTTTCCGTATCCCATCGCTTCCAGCAATGCCGGATGAGTCCCGCCAACTTCAGTTGCGTGCACGTAGCAATAGGCATTCTGTTGAAGTGATCGGTAATCCTGGCCGAAGACAAAGCCAGTAAAGATAATGCGCTTGTCACCTTTGGCCTTAGCTTTCAAAGCCTTAATGTATTGCTCCGCGTAGGGTGCATCACCAACAATAAGCAATCGATAAGCAGTTTTGACCTTCTTGAATGCCTCAATCACGAGATGGGCATTGTTCTCTGGTTCGAGACGTGACACATAAAGAATGTAACGATTGGGCTCGACTCGCCACTTAAGCACGGCCGCGCGGTCGGGCCGCCGTTCTACTTCGCTACCATACGCGATCATCGTAGAGCGAGCGTTGTGACGCGCAAGATAATAATCCTGGATAACTTGAGCATCAGTTACCATCTCGTTCGGCAATAACGTCGAAAGATATTCCGCCAGCCGATAGTACCTACGCGCCAAGATATTCCATTTTTTTCTCTTATGTTCCAAGCCATCGACATTGATTGCTACAGGCGTACCTGTAAGTCGAAGGATCGGGCTAAACGGAGCATTTGCGGCATTGCATATGAGCGCCGCATCAAAGCGTTCTGGAATGGCGTGAATTGCTGACAGGAAAGTGTGGACTACAGTATCGAAGTACTTGTGCCGAACCGTGGGCAGAACCTTTAGCTTAACGCCGTGATACTCAAGTTGCCGAGGCGATACGTAGTGAGAGCGGCAATAGACGGTAACCTGGTGACCTCGTGAGACCAGACGTGTGGCAAGGTGCTCCGCAAAGGTCTCGAACCCTCCATAACTCGCCGGTATGCCGCGTGTTCCCAGAATTGCGATTCGCATGTCTCTACTTTTTAGAGCCTAAGGTGCATTCCCAGCTTGGACGCTTGCTTGAGCATTCTCTTTCACAACGTGCTCATACACATTCAAGGTCCGGCGTGCCGTCTCTTCCCAATCAAATGTTTTCGCTCGAGCAAAACCTTTGACGCGCAGTTCGTCGCGCAGAGCCGGGTTAGTGATCATATCTTCGATTGCACGTGCAATTGCATGAAGATCAAATGGATCGACTGCGATGGCAGCATCGCCGACTACCTCTGGAAGGCTCGTTTTGTTCCCAATAATGACTGGAGTGCCACATTGCATTGCTTCTAATGGTGGTAATCCGAAGCCTTCGAAGAACGAGGGATAGACTAAACATAGTGCGCCTGAATACAGCGGTGATAAATCTGATTCAGGGACGTACCCTGTAAGGACTACGTTTTCCTTTAAGCCTATTTCCTCAAGCGCACGTAGGGTCTCATCGTAAAGCCACGCGCGCTTGCCAACAAGGACCAGTTTAGGCAGCTTAGCCATTGAACGGTTATTGCGCAATAGTTTGTATGCGCGTATCAGACGAATAAGGTTTTTACGAGGCTGGATAGACCCGACTGAGAGTATGTAATCAGAGTCTATTCCATAAATATGTCGCACGCGTTGAAGTTCTTTCTCGTCTGACACTGGACCAAAGTGAGGCGAGGCGGCAATTGGGATCGTTTCGACACGGTGAGGGTCGATACTATACGTTTCGACTACATCGTTCCGGGTATGTTCCGAGAGCGTCAGCACACGTGCTGCTTTACGCACGGAGCGACGAACCGTTAACCGCAGTTGCGTCCGGCTCCGGCGGTTGAATGTACTCGGAAGATGTTCGAATGAAAGGTCGTGAACACTTACAACCACTGGACACGGACAAAAAGGAGGAGCGGTAAATTGGACGTGCAAGACGTCAACCGGCTTTTTTCGTAACTCAGCACTCAGTGTCAGAGGAATTCGAATTAGCGGAGTATGAGGACGAGTTAAACGCACTGAAAAATTGGGCCAGCGCTGATGATAACGATTAAAGGCCTCGTCGGTCGTAACGTAAAGAGTGTACTGGTTTACGTTGTCGACTCGCGCGAGGCCTTCAATAAGATTCTTGGCGTAGCTTTCGTTACCGCCAAGCTTTGCCCCAATTGAATGGGCATCGATTGCGATCCGCAATCGGAGACTCTCCGTTCAGGAATGCGCCGATTGTGGTCGGGCCACGTAGCGCAGGATTTTTATTTCGTCTTGCCGGCGACAGAGGCTTGCGCCTCATCTGACTGCTGACCACGAGTATCGCGTTCGCGGATGCGTGCGGCTTTTCCGCGCAAGTCGCGCAAGTAATATAACTTCGCGCGTCTGACGCGGCCCTTCTTCACAAGATCGATGTGGTCGATGATGGTAGCGTGTATGGGAAAGATCCTCTCCACGCCGACACCAAAGCTTGTTTTCCTCACAGTTATAGTTTCGCGAGCACCACCATGCTTGCGAGCGATGACCACACCTTCAAAAGCTTGGAGTCGTTCCTTCGTCTCGGATTCTTTGATACGGACGTGAACTCTTACAGTATCGCCCGGCTGAAATCGAGGAAGATTCTTCCGCAGCTGGCTTTCTTCAACTTTATCCAGTTTATTCATTTTAAATGCTCCTTAGCTCGAGCAGCGATACTAACCACGCGGGTTCACGCCTCGTGCCCATCATAAAAACTATTTTTCTTTTAAAAGATCCGGCCGCGTTCGCGCTGTTTTTGCAGCTGCCGCCTGTCTTCTCCAGCGCTCAATCTCTCCATGATTGCCGCTCAACAATACCTCTGGAACCTTCATGCCGCGAAAGTCAGGCGGCCGAGTGTATTGTGGATGGTCCAACATGTCGCTCGAAAACGATTCGTTCACCGCGGAAGTGTCACTTCCAAGCGCGCCCGGCAGCAATCGCACAATTGCATCAACGACCACCATCGCTGCGGGTTCTCCACCGGAAAGCACGTAATCACCAATCGATATTTCATCCGTCACAAGTGCTTCGGCGACCCGCTCATCTACCCCTTCGTAGCGACCACACAGCAAAATGACGTGCGAGCTCTCGGAGAGATCCCGCGCGACGGATTGACTGAACACTCGGCCCTGCGGTGATAACAGAACGACTCGCGTGTCTGGCGAGAAGTCTTCCCGTTTCATCTTACCCGTGAGCGCCTCAACCGCAGCAAAGATTGGCTCCGGTTTAAGAATCATTCCGTCGCCGCCGCCAAACGGCCGGTCGTCAACCATGTGATGCTTATCGGTGGTCCACCGGCGAAGATCGTGTGCTGTGATTGATACCAGCCCAGCACTGCGAGCTCTGTTAACGATACCGTAACCAATCGGCTCCCGGAAAAAGTCAGGGAAGATCGTTATGATATCGATGCGCAGCATAATCGGTTCAAGATGTTATTGGTGATCGCCAGACACCGAGCGAATCACCACTCAAAGATCTATAAATCAAGTAGCCCTTCCGGAGGATCAACAACAATCGTTTTTCCTGCAGGATCGATGTGACTAATAATCGACTGGGCCATCGGTAACAGGTAATCGCGACCTGCTTCCTCATTCGTAACAACTAACAGCTCAACTCCGCCGGTACGCATTACGGAAGTAACTCTTCCCAGCGGTTGGTGATCGGTAGTGCTAACCATGCAGCCTTCCAGTTCCCAATCGTAGTAGTGACTTTCGGGAAGTGGAACCCGATCGACCTCAGGTACAGCGAAATCGAAACCCACAAGTGCTTCAGCAGATTCGATCGTGTCAATGTCAATCAACTTTAGAATGACCCGGTCTTTTTGAAACCAGTAAGACTCGAGCTCAACAGTCCGGCGTTTGCCAGTAGGTGATATTGCCGTCAACTCGCCAACGTTTTCAAACCGCTCGGGGAAATCTGTTAAAACCTCGGCAACGATTTCACCCTTTAAACCTCTTGCTCTCAGTGCGCGAGCAATTACAACCAGGGGCTGCTCTACGTTATCTTCCCCCGTCTTACTCATTCAACAATTTCTAAGAGATAACGCCGATTCCGTTTAGTCCCGGCGATACGTGCGAGAGATCGCAAAGCTCGGATCGTTCGTCCCTGCTTGCCAATGATCTTTCCCACGTCCTGTTGTGCCACACGTACCTCGATTAAGGTGGCACCATTGCGCTCGAGTTCGCGCACGTCGACCGTGTCAGCGTTGTCTACCAACGATTTCACGATCATCTCTATAACGTCTCGCATGTTTAAGATGCAGCAGTCGAAGCAGCTTCGGCTTTAGTGCTGGCCTTGATTAAACGGCTCACAGTGTTAGTCGGTTGCGCACCTTTCTCGATCCAGTAATTCACCCGATTGAGATCAAGTTTGATCTCGATGGGGTTTCTCGTCGGATTGTAAGTGCCCAGGTTCTCAAGGTACGAACCATCCCGCTTTGATCTCTTTTCTTTTACAACTACGCGGTACGATGGACTTTTCTTCGCCCCCGTTCGCATTAACTGAATGGCTAACAAAATCGATCCTCCTTCTGCATAGCGCCAAGATTCCTGGTGCTATCTTCGTCTCTTTTTCTTCTTCTTCTTTAATTTCTTTCTTGATGGTCCAGTAGGCAATCCGGGTATTCCTGGTAAATCGTCACCATTCCCGGTGTATCCAGACATGTCAGGCAGACCTGTCATCCTTCTCATCATCTTTCCCTTGAAACCACCGCCACCGAACAGACCCGAACTCGAAAGCTGCCGCATCATCTGACGCATTTCGACGTATTGCTTAATTAGCTGATTTACGCTCGCCACTGTCGTGCCTGATCCGCGCGCGATTCGTCGCCGGCGATTCGCATTCAACAATCGGTGATCATTTCGCTCTTCGATGGTCATCGAGTCGATGATCGCCTCGGTACGCTTCAACTCCTTCTCCATCAACGCTGACTGCTCGTCATTCAGTTGCGGCATTCCCATCCCGCCGAGAAGCTGATCGGGCAATAGCTTCATTATTTTTGAGAATGAACCGAGCTTCTTAACCTGCCGCAGTTGCGAACGGAAATCATCGAGCGTGAACTCGTTTTTCTGTAGCTTCTTGAGCTGCTCCTCCGCCTCTGATTGATCGACTTTCGCCTGCACTTCTTCGATCAGCGAAAGAACATCACCCATGCCGAGGATTCGTTGAGCAACACGGTCAGGATAGAACGGTTCGAGCGCGTCATATCGCTCACCAACGCCGACGAACTTTACCGGTTGGCCTGTGACCTGTTTGATCGACAGCGCTGCTCCGCCGCGAGCATCGCCATCCATCTTTGTCAGAATCACGCCGGTGATTCCCACGCGTTGATGGAACTCTTCGGCGGAGCGAACGGCGTCCTGACCGGTCATCGCATCGGCGACAAAAAGGATTTCAACAGGGTGCGTTTCATTCTTGATGGCCACGAGCTCTTCCATGAGCTCGTCGTCGATGTGGAGACGTCCTGCCGTATCGACCAGCAACGTGTCGAAGCCTGTTTGCTGTGCATGTTTGTGCGCTTCTCGCACTAACGTGAGCGGATCGTTGACTTCGGGTTTTTCAAAGATCTGTTGACCAGTGGCCTTCGCAATGACCTTGAGCTGCTCACGTGCCGCCGGCCGATAAACATCGACGGAAAGCAATAACGGCTTGCGACTCTGATTAGCTACCAGCCATCTGGCGATTTTTCCCGTTGAGGTTGTTTTGCCGGAGCCTTGTAGTCCGACAACCATCACCGTGTTAGGTATCTGCTTGGTGAAGACCAGTCGAGACGATTGGCCACCTAGCAGATCGACTAATTCGTCGTAGACAATCTTAACGACTTGCTCAGACGGTTTTAGCTCTTGCCAAACCTGCTGACCCTCGGCCTTTTCCTTTACGGCAGCTATAAAGTCTTTGGCGACTTTATAGTTAACGTCGGCTTCCAGCAGCGCCAGACGAATTTCCCTAAGAGCAGCATCCACATGCTCCTTCGTCAGGACACCCTCGCCGCGCAGATTCTTCAGAGTGCGCTTTAATTTATCTGACAGGGACTCAAACATATTACCCTAGGTGAAGTTCCGC
>DATBSH010000093.1:0-4298 GCA_036559885.1 Pyrinomonadaceae bacterium | reverse complement strand
CACGCGCAGAACCGGAGTGTCCCCGGAACAAGCAAAAGCCACCCTTGAAGGAATGAGCCCGCAGAATCGACTCGTTACGTCCGAAGAGGTGGCGGCGCTTGCTTTGTTACTGGCGTCTGAGGAAGGACGTGGGATAACCGGTCAGGCGATTAACGTGGACGGCGGTACAGTGTTGTATTGACGTAAAGCAAACTGTTAGTTTGCGTTGGGGCGTGAGGCGCAGGCTGGAGTGATAGCGACTCGTCGCAAACTAACAGTTTGCTTTACTTAATTCTTTCCAAAAGTTCATAAACCAACCTGACCGGCAAGCCAACAACATTGAAATAATCACCTTGCAGGCCTTCGATGAAGAGCGCTCCTCTTCCTTGTATTGCGTACGCACCCGCTTTGCCTCGCGGCTCGCCCGTCGAAACATACCAGTCAATCTCGTTAGTCGACAGTTCCGCAAAACGCACGCGAGTAGTTTCATGATCAACCACGATTCGAGGCTCGCCTGGTTGATTTAATTGGCCGGCGTCCACCAGCGCAACGCCGGTCAACACTTCATGCCACCGGCCATTGAGGAGCTGCAGCATCCGGCGTGCATCATCGTCATCGTTCGGCTGGCCCAGGATCTCTTCGCCAATGACAACCACCGTGTCGGCACCCAGCACCAGGCAGCCGGAGGTTTTATTTGCCACCGTCTCGGCCTTGGTGCGTGCGAGCCGCTTTACATAACTCGCCGCATCTTCAGAGGCATGTCGGGTTTCATCAACGTCTGCCGCGATAGCTTCAAATTCCCAGCCGACCGCACGGAGTATTTCCGTCCGTCGCGGGCTCCTTGAGGCCAGGACGAGCTTTTCTTTTAACGGATTCTTATTGTACAAAGCAGCTAATCTTGGGCCACTCGACATTGTAAACGAACCAGTCACCGAAAACGCGGTACTAATGCAATTTGGAAACTGAACCGAGGTTTTAAATCCGACGCAACAGCCACACGCTCTTATTCAAACCGCGGCATTCTCGGGGCGGGAAAGGCACTCAACATGAATTCGTCCGCTTCCGATTGATGTGCAACCCCTCCAAGTCGAAGGAGCTTCTTTGACCGCCGGGCCAAAGCAGCTGTGTATAAGTCAAAGGCCAAGTGCATCCCTACCCAAAAACGCCTCCGCTTGTCGCGCGAAACAATTCTCCGCTACACTGCAGAATCATTCGCGAGCTCGTAAATCGCTGCGGTTCAACTCGCTTGACTGCCTGGACCAGGTCGCTACCGCTCACGGTTCTGTACTGATCTTAAATTGATGCGGGCGAATTCTGAAACAGCGTTTAAGAGCACGATCAGATGGACAGACTAATCAAAGTGCTACCAGCGATAGTCAAAGCCGCGGGCGCCTCCGAGGAGGTTGCGGAGGCTGCGTGCATTGCTGCCTGGAAACACGCTGTTGGTGAAGGTTTGAGTAGTCACGCAGCGCCTCTTGAACTTCAAGGCAGGAAGCTTGTCATCGTCGTTGCTGACAATATTTGGAAAACCCAACTCGAGCAGATGCGCGGCCAGTTGCTGTTTAAGTTGAACTCGATCCTGGGTCAGCCATTGGTGAACTCTCTAGAGTTCCGCGTCGATCCGAAAATCCTGACCAGGACAAACAAATCAGAAGACTCGGTCGAGGGCAACAAGCAACGTGATTACAAAGTGCCGGTTGAGTTGCTGACCGCGGCCGCAGGTATTGAAGATACCGCTTTGCGGCGTGCATTTCTCGGCGCCGCCGTTAGTTGTGTGAGACGGTTGGAAAAACCTAAGGTTTGAGATTTGTTGTCTTAGAAGAAATCCGAAATCCGAAATCCTAAATTCACTCGCCATGCCAATTACTGAATCTGATGTTGAAAAAGTTGCGCAGCTAGCGCACCTGGAAATCACACCAGACGAGCTAAAAATCTTTGCGCCGCAGATGGCTGACATCGTCGCGTATGTCGAACAGCTTAACGCACTCGCTACCCGCGATGTTGAGCCTGCCCTGGGCGGCCTTACGCCCGAAGGCGCAGCAACGGATTCGTCGCGCGAGGACGCTGTCATTCAATCGCTGGGCCAAAAGATAGCGCTCGCCGAGGCGCCGGATCCTGCTTCCGGCCACTTCCGCGTTCCTAAGGTCCTTTAAGAACAGTCGGCAGTCGGCAGGCGCCATTCGGCAGTAGCCGTCGCCGTTCCGGCATCAATTTGTTTTGCCATGAGTGAAACCATAGAAAACATCGAGACACTTACGAACCGGGTTGCCAGTGGTGAGATCAAGGTGAGCAGCGTTGTCGAAAGATCTCTAAAGGCGGCGGAGGATCTCAACGAATCGCTGAATGCGTTTCTGGAGATCGATCGCGCAGGAGCTCTGGATCGCGCCCGACAGCTCGACAGCCGACCATGGGCAAAGGAAGATTCAGTTCCGAAGCTTGCCGGCGTCCCGATGGCGATCAAAGACAACCTTTGTGTGGCGGGACTCCAAACGTCCTGCGGTTCACGCATCCTTGGTGATTACCATCCGCCTTACAACGCTACGGTGATAGAGCGGCTACTGGGCGCTGACGCAGTGGTTGTTGGCAAAACCAACTGTGATGAGTTTGCCATGGGCTCTTCGAACGAAAACTCCGCGTTTGGTCCAGTCAAGAATCCGTGGGACACAGCCCGTGTCCCGGGAGGTTCTTCGGGTGGTTCAGCGGCAGTAGTGGCCGCCGGTATTGTGCCGGTGGCGCTCGGTTCCGATACTGGTGGCTCGGTACGACAACCCGCGTCGCTCTGCGGTGTGGTTGGCTTGAAACCAACATATGGACGCAACTCTCGCTATGGGCTGGTGGCGTTTGCCTCATCGCTGGATCAAGTCGGCGTTTTTGCTCGCAACAGCAGCGACGTTGCGCAGGTCCTGGGAGTAATTGCGGGACGCGATCCCCATGATGCGACGACCGCCGACGTGCCCGTTCCGGATTATGCGGCGGAACTAACCAGTAATATCAAAGGTGCGCGCATAGGCCTTCCGCGATCCCTTTTTGGCGAAGGCCTCGATGCCGAGGTGCGGGCAGCGGTGGAGGCAGCAGTGGATGTGTATCGCGAGCTGGGTGCGGAAATAGTCGATATTGAACTCCCAAATGCGCAGTACAGCATCGCCGTCTACTACATCATCGCGACAGCTGAAGCTTCCTCAAACCTCGCTCGCTTCGATGGTGTTCGTTATGGATTTCGCGCAGAAGATGCTCCAGAACTGCGCCAGATGTACCGCAAAACGCGCGAGGAAGGGTTTGGACCAGAAGTTAAGCGACGAATCATGTTGGGCACCTACGTGCTGTCGGCGGGGTATTACGAAGCCTACTACGGAAAGGCGCAACAAGTTCGCTCGCTAATTAAGAAAGACTTTCGCAGCGCCTTTGAGAGTTGCGATGCGATCATCACGCCCACATCCCCAACGCCCGCGTTCTTGATTGGGGAAAAAGTTGACAACCCGCTGGCGATGTACCTGAACGATATTTACACGGTAACTGCCAATCTCGCTGGCATTCCGGGACTCAATGTTCCCTGCGGCTTGTCGTCGAATCGGCTGCCAATTGGTTTTCAACTCCTCGGTGCTTACTGGTCTGAACCAGTCCTTCTCAAGCTGGGTCACGCGTATGAGACTGCGCGTCCATTCACTGATCGTCCGCCGATTTGTGCCGCTGGTTGAGTCCCCACCTGAAGAGCGGCGGCCAATCCCACCTCCAACTACAGAACAGGGAGCGGTAGCGACCTGATCCCACACTCAACTACAGAACAGGGAGCGGTAGCGACCTGATCCCACACTCAAGCTACAGAACAGCGAGCGGTAGCGACCTGATCCCACACTCAAGCTATAGAACAGCGAGCGGTAGCGACCTGATCCCACACTCAAGCTACAGAACAGCGAGCGGTAGCGACCTGATCCCACACTCAAGCTCACGAAACAGGAAGCGGTAGCGACGTGAACAGCTGATGCTGACACTCAACGAGCTGCGTCTGCGTGCATGAAGTTCGATTAAGGTTGAGTGTGGGATCAGGTCGCTACCGCTCCCTGTTCTGTAGTGGAAGGTGCCCCGCTCGGTTTGCAGGGTTATGCTCTTGATTTTACGGGAGAGGGCTCTTGCAGTTGAAGTCTCTTTGACGGTTTATCCGGAATCCAATCTCCAGTAAAGATCTCCACCACGTTCTTGGCTGTTCCCACTACCGGTGTTGCATCCAGACCAATATGAACAGCGCCCCGGACAAGCCCCTTTTTCCTTATTTCGTAGCCGGCAAACCCAATAATGAACACAGTGCCGATGAAAGGAACTGC
>DATBSH010000092.1:0-3870 GCA_036559885.1 Pyrinomonadaceae bacterium | reverse complement strand
CTCCCAGTTACACCAAAGTATTCGGCGACACGTTGTGTGAGCTGATGGCGAAAGATCCCAAGATTGTTGCCTTGACTGCAGCCATGCCAGATGGCACCGGAATCTGCAGTGCTCTTGAGAAGTTTCCCAACCGCGCCTTCGATGTGGGAATCGCGGAACAGCATTGCGTCACGTTCGCGGCTGGAATGTCTTGTGAGGGTCTAAAGCCGGTGTGTGCGATCTATTCCACGTTTCTGCAGCGCGCCTTTGATCAATTGGTTCACGACGTTTGTATTCAGGACCTGAACGTGAAGTTTTGTATGGACCGGGGGGGCATTGCGGGGGGCGACGGACCTACCCACCACGGTCTACTCGACATTGCTTATCTGCGCGCGGTGCCAAATATCATACTCATGGCGCCGAAAGACGAAGGTGAGCTGCGCGACATGTTGCTGACCATGGTTGAGCACGTCGGTCCGGCAGCGATGCGTTACCCGCGCGGAAATGGCGTCGGAGTGCCTATAGATCGCGAGCCTCAACTCCTGGAGATTGGAAAGGGCGAGATACTCCTTGACGCAGGTGAGATAGCGATTGTCGCCTATGGATCGATGGTTCACCCCTCACTGCAAGCGGCAGAGCATCTGGCAAAGGAAAAAATCGAAACAAGCGTAGTCAATGCGCGCTTCGTCAAACCGCTCGACGCTCAGCTTCTTCTCGCGCTCGCCCACACAAAACGTCTGATCGTCACAGTCGAAGAGGCCTATTTGGCTGGTGGTTTCGGCTCTGCCGTACTGGAACTGCTGGAAGCAAACGGTTTACAGGACAAAATGCGCGTCGTACGAATGGGAGTTCCCGATCGTCTTATTACTCACGGCGATCCCAAGTTGCTGTTGGCGAAGTATGGTCTGGATGCGGATGGCATTTATACCCGCGTCAAAGAAAGCGTCGATGTTTTGGATGACCGTCGCGCGAAACGGCAGAAGGTTGGACGATAAGCTCGTTTTCTAAACGAAATTCAAAACGATATCGCGTCCGCTAGTTCCCGATAAACGGTAGTGCACTACCCGATAAACGGGCGCGTTGGTTTAATGCACGATATCGTCGCCCACTGTGGAATTCGCCCCGGAGGATTGCCCGGACAAGTACGAATTACGGGACAGTCTCAAGGCCCCCTGTGTGGCCTCTCTTTTGCAGACAACTCAAACTGCTCTTATCCCATCAATTTGATGACCGGGCGTTTTAGTAACTACAGCCTAATGGGACAATGGAATCAGAAAATAGCACCACTCCAGCCGGGCTGCCCCTTTGCCACGCCAGCGCGGCTGCCGCGCTGGGGACCCCGGGGCTGGGGACCCCGATAGATGACCAATAAATCTCAACCGCTAAGCGAGCCAATGTCGGAGCCCCATTTTGATGATGAGGCGACGTTGCTCTCAGCACGGCCAGTGGTTCCGCTCAAGGATGACAAAACGAAGTCGCGTTCAAAGCGTCGGCTGTTCTTTGGGTTGACTGTAATGATTTCTCTTTTATTTGGCGCCTGCACTGCGATCCTCCTCGGTTATCTGCAGCAGCCCGACGATCAGGTAACCATCGGCGGTAGTCAGTCTGCGGGAACTAAACAACAGACTTCGATTGCCCCCGAGCGGGTTAACCCTGCCTCATTGTCTGCAGAGGTTGGTGGCTCGTCCATCGAATCTGACCGAACAGCGGCAGCCTGGAAGAGTGGAGAGCCAACCAGTGGTGTAGATAGTCTTCGCAAATCGAGATCTGCAAAGAACCAGACGCCGCGTTTCACGAGGCGCGCGGCTGCGTCATCCGCAACAGGCGAAGCTGGTCAGAATAACGTTCCCGATCTCTACAGGGACGGACGAGAAGCGAGGCGCGAACGAAGCGAAGCGGGACGCCGCAGGCGCGAGACAGTGCATAAAAGCCGTGAGAATAGCGACGAGTCTTCTGATGATCTGCTGCGGATCGGAGAGATATTCGAAGGAGCGCCAAGACTGTAGCGGTTCAAAGACGGCAAACTTGTGCTGAATGGATTCTGAATGGAATGAAGTGTTGACTGATTGTGAAACGAATGGCATCATCTTGTACACGGCGATCAAATGTTTCCCACTGCTTGTTGTAGTCTCTTTTGCTGGGCCCCGTTGAACTCTCACATACCGACCTATCCCGACGTTTTCCTTGATGGCTTAGGGTTTCGCGTAAAGCTGCGCGAGGAAATGGTAAACCTCTATGAATAAACAGGTGTTGCGCGAGCGGGAGTGTATTCATCGGGATGAAGGCGCGGAGGGCGCTTTCTACAATGGGGTTTTCTACGTACAGGCTCTACAGCGCCTGCCAGTGGATGCGGCAGTGCAGGTAGCCAGTAAAGTGAGTCCGTTTTTCTGGGCAGATGCGCCGCTTATTTTGGTCTGGGTCTGCCATGACTGCGCTGCGGAGATCGGACTCACTGATACGCCGCGCGCGATCGCTCAGGGTTCGCGGCACGCCTGAGCAAGAAACCGTTTCTTCTCACGCAAAGAGCAGGGAACATTACCACCTGCCGCGGCAAGTGAATCAAATGACGCACGAGCGAATAGATAAGCTGCTGGTCGACCGCGGCCTTGCTGAATCGCGCACTAAGGCGCAGGCCATGGTAATGGCAGGCGTAGTACTGGTTAACGAGCAGCGCGTAAACAAACCTGCCGCTGGTTTTGCCGGCGATGCAATGATCCGCATCAAGGGCGGAGATGACGCAATTTCCCGCTATGTTGGCCGCGGCGGTCTAAAGCTGGAAGCAGCGCTTCGCGAGTTCGAAACCGACGTTCACGATCTGGTGTGCCTCGACGTAGGCGCTTCCACCGGTGGCTTCACGGACTGCTTATTGCAACACGGTGCTTGCCGGATCATTGCCCTCGATGTCGGTCACAATCAAATAGACTGGAGACTGCGCATCGATCCCCGAGTCGAAGTGAGAGAAGGCGTGAATGCGCGGTACCTGCGGCGGGAAGACTTCGATCAGCAATTCGAGCTGGTTGTAATGGATGTCTCTTTCATTTCCGCAACCAGAGTCATGCCTGCGATTCTTCCTCTCCTGGCCGAGACGGGTCATTTGATTACGCTCATCAAACCGCAGTTTGAAGTTGGGCGAGGTGAAGTCGGGAGCGGAGGGATCGTTCGCGACCCTGATAAACACGCTCGCGTCATTGAGCAAGTCAACCGCTCTGCGAGTGAACTTGGACTTCAGGTGCGGAAGGTTATCGAGTCACCGATTCGAGGTGCGGGTGGGAACATCGAATTCCTTGCTCTGTACGAAAAACCGAAGCGCTAACCACAAGGGCAACGCAGGCACAAAACGAGGACTGTTGCTTGCTTTGTGTCTTCTGCTCAACTCCACTGGTGCTAAGTTCGGCGTCAGGCGCACTTTTAGCGTTCGTTGACACTAAAAAGCTCGCCCGCGTATCATCCGGTCTGCTCGACAACAAGCAGGCACGTTCAGCGTCTGCAACTTTCTCTCCGAATAGAATCATTACGCCGGCACTCTCAGGCGAGCCGCTTTCTTAAACGGCAAGACGAATGACTATCTCCTCAACAAAACGCGTTGGCATAGTCGTTAAGCCGCATCAACCCGATGCGCTGAAGACAATCTGCGGAGTGGTCAAATGGCTGAATGAGCGGGGCCTGACACTGGTTGGCGGGCCAGAGCTGGAGCGAGAACGGATCCAACAGGAAACCGGCTGCAAGGTTGAAGTCTTTGAACTTGAGAAGCTTGCCGCAAGCGTAGATCTGATGCTTGTGCTCGGCGGCGACGGAACGATGATCGCCACCGCTCGCATGATTGGCGATACTGAGGTGCCGGTGTTGGGAGTTAACTATGGAGGGTTGGGCTATCTGGCGGAGTTTCGCATA
>DATBSH010000091.1:0-6046 GCA_036559885.1 Pyrinomonadaceae bacterium | reverse complement strand
ATTTTTGAAGGCGGCAGGATTCCACCGATGAAAGTATCTGGCAAGGAAGGTTATTTGCTTAACAACGACGGTAGCTTAGGCGAGTATTTTATCGAAACATACGGTCAGACATACAAGATGCAAAAACTAGGTGAGAATGTTTTTGCGTACAGCGTGCCAGCCGCGCCACAGGAACTTGCAAGGCTCGGAGCGGCAAATGTGCTGTCGGCTCAACACACACTGATAAAAGTTGTCACGTTTGAGCAGGGGGTCGAGACGCATAACATTTCGCGTTTGACGACGGTGCGTTGGAAAGATGCCAGCGGGAAGGAACGCACAACCCAGTTTATAAGCCTGCAAGGTCGGCATCAAAGACAAGGCAATTGAGAGTAGCGCTGCACGAGGTGTGCTGCTAACTCAGGCGTTTCCGCCCCATGAAACCAAGATTTCGTGGGGTTGTTCGTGTGGCCAATTTGTGGACAGAATTCCCAGTAAGCGACGGGTAGCCAACAGTAGTTTGAAATGGTTTCAGTATCCGGCTAGGATGCAAGCATTCAGGTTCCTCGGCGCGTGCTCGTTCATTAGTCTTAGTCAGACACCCTTAAGTTTGCTGCTCCAATTTTAATTGCGGAGGCTGTGATGAATGGAGACCACGAAAATAACGAACGCTCAGCCCTCAACGAGGAGTTCGGTAGCTATACGTCGGCGCGAAGTGCCGTTCCTTCTCAGCATTTGGGCGTAAAGCAATCGGATCCAATCAGCCAGGCTACTACGTCGTCACAGGAGTTAGCTGATAGCGCGTCACTCGTCCAGGAGATCAGGGAGGGTACCCTTAGCGGCTTTATTGTTGGCGGCACTGTTGTTACCGGCGAGGCTACATTCAGTTCAGTCATGCGAGTGGACGGCTCGTTCTCAGGTCGTATCAGCTCAAAAGACGGAACACTGATTGTTGGCGCTACCGGTAAGGTTGAGGCAAACATAAAAGTCGCCGTGGCCACCATTCATGGAAATGTAACTGGTGAGGTGATTGCGACGCAACGCTTGGTACTTGGCCGTGCCTCCAGAGTCAACGGAAAGATAGAAACTCCGTCACTAAAAATCGAGAAAGGGGCAGTGTTTGAGGGCAGCTGCAAGATGATTGAATTAGTTAAGGCAGCTGAGAAGAACAGTGAACCTCTTAAAGCTCCGGAAGACGAACCACCCGATGCAACACGTGTGAAATCAGTTAGTGCGAGGTAGTTAATGCAACGCGTCGAAGATCCGAGAACGAGTTCTTAATCTAAGATTAAGGGGCACCGTTCCCGCGCCGAACAGTTGCTTACACTTACACCCCGGTGGTCATCGTCTTCACCCACTTACTCTCGGCAGACCCTAGATAGCATTCGGCAACACCAGAATTAATACTATGAGGAGAATCGTCCCGATGCTCGCTCTAGCCCAATACCCCCAGTTTCGGCTATAGGGCCAAGCCGGCACCGCTGTCGTTACCAAAAACTCGATTCGGGTAGCAGGACTATAAGCCAACGGTTCAATTTCACGGCGGCGGACTTCTTGATCCTCAGCACACGCTGCCAAGGTTAATGACTCCAGACAGCTTGAGAAAATAGTCGATGCGCGATGCACTACACCTCATGCTCTTCTGTTGTAATAGAGTGGTCTGAAACGATGAGTGCCCTTAGGCAGCTCTTCGCTCGTAGCGATGATTCAGTCCGCCCACCTGCGGTAGTTCGACCACGAAACCAAGTTCTGGAGGTTGAATGGCTCTGGATTCCGGCGCGTCTTTCTCCAGCGCCAAATGTGTCCGTGAGCGCTCGTAGTATTGGAAATACGATCTAACAATGCGCCTTAGGGAACCTGCGTTCAACACAATGACGTGGTCCAGGCACTCCCGCAACGAGCCGATGAAGCGCTCCGCATTACCAAAGCAAAAACCGCTCCCTGAAGAGCGGCTCTTGAGTATCCATAATGCGAACCTCTTAGTGAGATGTTTTAGAGGAACCGGCCGTAACGGTCTGTCTGGTCTGCATCTGCTGCCAGTAGTCCTGGACAAACTGCTTCATTGCTCCATGTCCCCAACGAGTGTAGAAGTCATAAGACTTCATCTCTGCATAGACTTGGTCGTAGTTCCAGTGGTCATGGTTGAAGCGGTAGACCGCACCCATGACACCGGTGCGATGGCGGCCGCCAGCGCAGTGCACATAGAATTTCCCAGCTTGCGGATCATCAATAAGTCTTAGAAACTGATCAACTTGTGCGGCCTTAGGATATTCCTTGGAGCTCATCGGAATATTTATGTAGTGCATGCCTTGGGTTTCAACTTCCACTCTCTCACTTGACTCGGCGTCGTCACGCAGATCGATCACTGTCCTAATACCAAGAGCGGCAAGATCCTTGTAATCTTGTCCATTCGGCTGGCCGCCTCGGTAAAAACGCTCGTCCATCTGTCCGAAATTTTTGATCTTGATTTTTGCTCTGTCGTTCTGAGAGGTGACCTCTTGGGCCCACGACATGGTAGCCATCATAAAAATGACGACAATCGCACTCAGAACATTGCGGCAAGATTTTTGATTTAACGGCATTACAGGCACTCTCCTAACTTAGCTAACAAACAACGTTACGAGAATTATCCTCAACGGTGATCGTATTTCTTTATCTCAAAAACTCTGTCTGACCTCTTGAATCTCCTTAATACGCTCGTGTCATACAGCATAACCTAAGTGAATGAAGACCTTCCGTGCGCTAGATCACTTATATGATGTGCTCCTACCGTGAGCTGTTCACGCTGTGGTTTGCTGTTGAAAACCTAACTTTCCCACATCCGGTAGAGTTGGGATTAACTCTAACTGCTGGCGCGATATCTGGTTGCGTTAAAGCTTTCTGTGAGATCAACATCGGTGTCCTCCTTTGCGCAGGGAACGCGCACATGCATAAGTACGCTCGAGCATTCGAAGCGCTTGTAACTATTTTAAGTCTAACGCTGGGCTGGCCTGGTGCTTCTGCTGCCGCTTCAAAGCATTCTTGGAATTCTGCCAGTATCTCCGCTTCGGAGTAGATGAACTCCGAGGAAAGGATTTCTCCGTTTTCTTCGGTTAATGAATTTGATTGCATGGGAGCCTTGTTACGGTGGACGAAGCCTATAACTCAAGCCGTGAGGCTGTCGATCTATTCGGAATAGGAGGAGGGGTTAAATCTGTGGTGCTAACCTTTGCCTTCACTCAAGTGTAAGCGTATGCTCTGACCCTCGTACACACAAAAGGAAGCGTCGTTGTTGGACAATCTCAAAGCAGAGGCGCAGCAGGCCCTTGCCGAGCTTTGGAGCGAAAACCTGATCCCTTTCGAGCTAACGGCTCGGCAGGTAAACTCCGAAGATTCTGAGGAATATACCGTCCGCTTTTTTGATAGCAGATTGCATTCGGTCAACGTGAGATGGAAGGTGGGACAGTCGTTCAAGGATCTCGTTCGGGTCGCTGTCCTGGCTCGAGTACCAAAACAAGGCGTGGGCCACTAATTAACGTCACACAATCACCCCACTCCCAACCGGACAGGGCCGTGCCTGTTAAGAGCTCGCGGGCGCTGTGCGCATCTGCGCTGAAGTGTACTGAGGAGGTGTGATGATAAACCTCGCAAAGGATAACGTTAGACGCTTGGCCTATCTGGACCTCGCGCTGCCTAAACACACAGTGTTAAAGCAACGAACGAAGAGCAAGCCTCGCTGCTGTTTCATCTGGCTCGGCGAGCTCAGGATGATCCAGTCGCTGGGAAGCGATATCAACGCTGTGTTGGCGGGCGAAGACCTAACAAAACCTGACATTCAGTAAAAAACCGCGCGGAAGAAATGAGCAAAGTTTTCGCTCGAATTTAACACCTCCAAACTCGGACGGTTGACCAACATCAGCGAAACAAGCGCGGATAATTATCCGAATTAGATTTGCGAAAGCAGATGTAGAGTTAAAATCAAAGCTAACTGTTTCGGTTGGACTTTCGAGGATCGAGGAATGGTTTTTCCCGTAGATAAGAAGGAAATATTGAGTGGTAGTATCGATCACCCCCTCATTTGTACATTCTCTGAAAAGGTGTATCATGCGTGGCACAATGTACCGAGCCGAAGTAGAACCGATGCCAGAGAATCCTGAAGGCCGGGTACCGTACACCGGACTTTGGAAAGTGGTCATCTACGACGACAAAGGTGAATTTGTGAGAAACGACAAGGAGTATATTTCTTTCTTCGAGACGAAGAGGCTTGCGGAACAGTTAAATGACTGGTTGAATAATGAACCCTGGAGCCAAGGGCAAAGGAGCCGAATAAATGGACACGGGAAGAATGCAGCTACAGATTATCGAGAAATTGATTTCCACTTCGCCTTTTCCCCTAAAACTTGACTCAGTAAATCAGTTGGGAGATGAATCGCCTGAAGCCCGACGGTTTGGAATTGGGTGCCTGCAATGTGTCAACAGAATTATCTACATTAGTTTCGAGCCTGACCACGAGAAGACGTGGGGCGCTGAGGCGCAGAGCAGGTTAGACCAACACATCCGCATGTATCATTACACACCCACTTGACGACCCTGGTAAGGTGCCTTCATGACGACCCTGGTAAGGTGCATTCATGGATTGGCCCACCGGGGTATTAATTCTGACCCCCGCGGGTAGCGTCAAATGTTTTGTGTAAACGATCGTCTCTTGTTTAGGGTCGGCTGCTTTTTATATTGATTTGTCAGCGGTAGTAGGGGCTGTGGGAACGGTGGAAAAACGCAATTTGTTTTTCCACGGTTTCCACAGCCCGGATTTTTGCGTTGCTGGTTCATTTCCTCAATCGCCTTGCAGGCTAGTCCAGCGGCAAGCGGTTTTCGTAGACGATGGCAAAGCGGTTGAGCCGGCTTTCCACTCGTGCACCGACATGGTCCACTTTTTCGCGATGTTGCGCAGCGCTAGGTAGAGCAGTTTGAAGACCGCCTCATCGTTGGGAAACGAGCCGCGCGCTTTCGTCACTTTGCGCAGTGACATGTTCAGCGACTCAATCGCGTTAGTCGTGTAGATCACTTTGCGAATCTCCGGCGGATGCGCGAAGAACGGAATCACTCGGGCCCAGTTGCTGCGCCAGGACTTCACACTCGTAGGAAACATTATGTCCCACTTCACCCTAAAAACTCGATCAGTCTTTGTTCGGCTTCCGCTTCGGTTGCCGCCAAAGAGGATGGTCTTCAGGTCTGCAGCCACTTCCTTGCGCTGTTTCCAGCTTACATAGTTCAGCGAGTGTCGCACCAGTGCTGGACAAGGCCATTTTTCAAGTAACATCCTATTGAGACTCATCGATTTAACTTGTTGAAGTTTGGAGCGGGTGACGGGACTCGAACCCGCAACTTCCAGCTTGGGAATCTGATCCCGCGTCCCTTTACTTTCAACATTTACAAAGATGCTTAAGAAAAATGCGTGTGCATGCCGTGCATGTCGTGCTGTGAGTAGCTGAAGTTGCAGGCAGTTGCGGGACATTTGCGGGACACTTGTAGAGACCTCCATCAACCGAGCGTTGAGCTCACTCTCGCAGAATCGATTCGAGAGAACAGGTGGCACGAGCGGCATGGCGCCTTAAGCACGTAATGCAAGAGAACACACTCCTGCCGTGTCACGGTAATCGTTCGCGCGTATCGCAAGGAAGTCGTTTCTAAGGCGACAAACCCAACAATAGGGGCTAGAGAAGTCACGTGCAGATTGCATAAAGCGATGAAGTTGCGAGGGGGGCCTGCCAAAAGCCGCCCAAATATTTCTTAACGAGAATAAATCGTGCGGCTCTGCTGTAACAACTGCTGATTACTTGCTTAAAGACGATGAACTCTTGGCTATCGGGATGCTTCGACTGTTGGTGGTCCAAGAAAGTCTCACCGGGAATTCTTTCTCATGCGGTCACGGAGAGCCGAATCGACGCCGGTATTCGTTCGAGTAAAGAAACCCGAAAATCATGTGCCGATAATTGCTTGGATCAGCGCTGAGCGTGATGACCCAGTTGTTGTAGCCAGTGGTGTCCGGATCGCGCCGCAAATAACCGAAGTACTGCATCGCCACAAACGC
>DATBSH010000090.1:0-20323 GCA_036559885.1 Pyrinomonadaceae bacterium | reverse complement strand
GTAGTCGGCCTCGCAGCTGCTGGGTTTTGCAGCCTGCTGGCTCAGTTTTGAGTTTTGGTTTGACCACGCCGCGCGCCTACCGTCACATGGCCTAGCCTACGAGTCACCTTATCTGGCTTCTGACGTTGCCCTTACACGCTTCGGACTTACTCGTGAGCCTGTATTTTCCGTAACTAGAAAGAATATTCCGAGATTCGCTTGCAGGGCGCGTATTCTGCCCTAGCAAAAGTTTGGTGTCAAGACAATTTATTACCAATTAACAGATGGGCAGATGGGCGGTCAGACCAATTTGAGCCGTGCAGAGCCACTACCGTCCCATCCAGCCGCCATCGACAGTGAGTATGTGGCCGTGGAGGTAGTCGCTCGCGGACGAGGAAAGAAAAACGGCGGCGCCGGCGAGATCTTCCGGTTCGCCCCATCGACCGGCGGGGATGCGTTCGAGGATCTGTCGGTTTCGAGTCTCGTCGGCTTGGAGAGCAGCTGTGTTGGACGTTCGTATGTAACCCGGTGCGATGCCGTTGACGTTGATGTTGTGTTTGGCCCATTCATTGGCGAGGGCTTTTGTCAGTTGCGCCACTCCGCCCTTTGAGGCAGCGTACGCCGGAACCGTAATGCCGCCCTGAAACGAAAGCAGCGAAGCAATGGCTACGATCTTCCCACCACGTCCATTTTCGATCATCTGCTTACCGACAAGTTGCGATAAACGAAAGACACTTGTCAGATTCACCACTATGACTGTTGTCCAATCTTCAATGGAGTAATCGACTGCCGCTGCGCGGCGAATTGTACCAGCGTTGTTGATGAGAATATCGATTCGGCCAAATCGTTCGATTGTGCTGCTGAATAACGAGCTCGGAGTTTGAGGATCCGACAAATCACCGGTTATGGGAAACGCGACGCGGCCGATGGCAGTTATAGCGTCACACGTCGCCTTTGGTGAACGCGTGTTACCGTGACATGCTACGTCCGCGCCGGCTTCGGCAAGTGCAATTGCAATCGCGGCACCAAGTCCGGCTGAGGCACCAGTAACCAATGCCACTCGGTCGTCGAGTTTGAATTTGTCGAGAATCATAAAAGAACATCCACAGATTACACAGATTAGCGGATTTCGGATTTTGGAATGCGGATTTCGGATTTCGTATTGCGATCGTTGTTCGTAACGACTATAGCCTTTGCATTAATCCGGAAGCCAGTGAAAACCAAACAAATGCCGCTCGCAACACGAAATCCGAAATCCGCATTCCAAAATCCGAAATCCGCTAATCTGTGTAATCTGTGGATGTTCTTTTATCAGTCGCTACTGTTGCTCTGAGGCTGACGGCCATTTCCATTTAAAAAATCTTCTCTCAACGGTGTGAAGATGTCGATCAAAACAACTTCTTCATCCATCATGGTTGCGCCATGCCAACATTTGGAAGGAAAGTGCAACACGTCGCCCGCTGAAGCAATCCGCTCTTTTCCCTCGATGAAGAAACGCACTTTACCCTTTTCGACAATGGTCATCTGTTCGTGCGGATGATCGTGTTCCGGTGTAACAAGAAACGGACGGAAGCGGAAGCGACAGATCATCATCTGGTTGCCGACAAGCATCTGTCGCTCAATTCCATCACTGACCTGCTCCACAGGAATAGTCGACCAATTCAGATGTTGCGGCAACCCATTTCGTGAGCCATTGCCACTTGGTCCATCATCCGGGGAATTGTTAGACATCGCTTATCTCCTCTATTTCTTGTCGCTCACCGCTTCCAAACCCGATCCGCCTGTGGCGTATTCCGGTTGCACGTTCACCACGCCGTAAAGTCGATCTTCGCCTTCTCTGATCGCCGCCATCATCCAAAGGAAATTGATCTGTCCTCCAGGCGCCGCGACGTTCGGGTGATACCCCTGTGGCATCAGAACGCAATCACCCTCACGAACGACCTGCACCAGCTCCGGATTCTCGGGATTCGTGTAGACGAACTGAATACCGAACGACGGCGCCGGCATGTCTATAAACAAGTAGGCCTCTTCGAGCAGTCGCGCGTGTTCGTGTGGCGGCCAGGAGGTCCAGTTACCAGGCGTTGAAAACGTGACGCCCGCCATTATTCGTCCGGCTTCAACATTCGCGCCGATCAGCACATTGAGGTCACGTTCGGCCGGAGGTTTACCGGCAATCAAGTGGAGCTTCGGATTCTGTCGCACCTCTTTATAAGAAACGAACTTCAAGGGATAGCGTTTCGAAACTGGCGCAGAGACCTCTGCCAGATCGCATCCTTCGGAACCATTCGGAGTCACTTCAATCTGCGAGTCGCGAGGTACGTAAACCGCGTCGTACTGCTCGAGATCGTACGAGTCGCCTTCCGCCTTGACGGTCGCTTTACCTTTCAAGCAGATCAAACCAGTTTCATGATCATTATTGCGAAACACTGCCGGCGAGCTGTCAGGACCGAGCGTGATTCGGCCATAGTGCAAGTAACGCGCAGCCGTCGGTCCAGGCGCCACTGCTGTTCTTCTGCCTGTGCCTTCATGTGTGCGCGGCACAAAGCAGGTTCGTGGATCAATTCTTTCCAAAGCAACTTGCTGACTCATTAACGCCTCCGTGTGAACTAATCAACTATCGTCCATGTGAACTCGCCTCAGAACGGGAGCGAAGCGACCGCTTCCAACTTGCGTTGAGTATCCTGTTAGTTGGAAGCGGTCGCTTCGTTCCCGTTCTGTAATCGACTGGCTTCAAAGTCAGCCGGTACTTTAGGGCCCTTCCATTCAGTGTTAGATTCTCCGCCTCAAAGACAAGGTGCAGCGGAATGGCGCCATGCACACCTTTACCCAAAGCACTGTCTCCTGCAGCCATTACTGAACGCTTAATCGGCACAGATTCGCCTGCCATCTGCACCTCCAACCCACCGGTTGAAGAATAAAAACGATCGAGACGGCCGCCGTTACTCTGTTCAGTATCAACATTCGGATAGGTCGAGGGTACCGCGAGTTTCCAACGTCGGATCGTCAGCGGCTTAGTCGCGGTCAGTGTTTCTTCTCGAATCAGAGTTTTGTTGGCTATACGCCACGTGACTTCACTCGTCAGACCGACGTCAACCGGTTTCCCGGGAGGACCGCCAACGACTGCCCAGTGGGTCCATTGGAGTTTCAGTGATTGACCATCAGCAGCAGGTTCAATTGAATCTGCGCCGTCAGTTGTGACTACAACACGACCGTCGGCTAATTCCACATAAGGAACCAATGAGGGATACACCTGTTCAACCGGCGCCGCGAATCCGTCTAAGCCAAATGGAGCCGGCAGGTAATCGCTCATTCCCGGCCTTGGACCAGTAGTGATTGGCAACGCGAAACGCAGCGCGTCCTGGCGCACAACCCAAACGCCAAAGAGTCGCTGTGGATCCTTCCGGAAGAACTCAAAACGACTGACCCTTGGCAAAGCAGGAACCGTTGGAAACGTCGTCACACCTTCGCGATCCAATGCGTTAATCAGGGCGGTGTGCGAGTTCGCAAGCTTGCCAAAGAAACCAGTCGTCTGTTGCCACTCTCGCTCGCGACTGATGTAAGAATAATTTCCCCGACCGAAAGCAAAGATCGATAGAAGATGTGCGTTCGGGCGATAATCATGAAGCAGATAATTCCAGGCTTGGTAGTAAAGGGCTGCGAGATCTGAAAGAGACGCCGGTCGAAACTCAGGATGCGCCGACAGAAATCCGACTATCTCCGGCGTGTCGAGATAACTAACTACGCCCTGGCTTCTGCCCCAGTTGTAACCGTAACCATCGTCCGATACGACGTCCCACCAGAGTCGCATCTGCTTCTTGAGTGAGGGCCGCAACTTTTCGAGAATGTCTTTGCGTGCTGTCAGCTCAGCGGCTTCCCAAACGTAGCGAGCATATTCGTTTGAGTAACGATCAAATCGACCAGTTGGTGGCGCGTCGTCGGCGTATGACCCACCACTCGTGAATTGAGCAGCGGCGCGATCGATCAAGTTATCCAGGAATGCTCGGTCCTTCGATATGCCCAATTCATAACCGATACTTGCGATTCGTGCGGCCACGCCCAGGTAATTCTCAGCCAGATTGATTACGCGCTTTGTTTTCGGATCATAGAATCGCTCAGGATTGAGCAGTGATAGCCAGGCCTTCTGTTCTTCAGGTGACAGGCTTAACCAGAGCGGATTTGTTTTTAGATCGCGACCGAAATGACGTAAGGCAAGCGCCGCGTATAACTGTGAAAAAGTCTTGCTCCCATTTCGCGCTTCGATTAAGCCGATTTGACCGATGACTTTCGTCAGGTCACGGCCTGCCAATTCTTTCTTGCCGGTGGTGTCGGCATATGCTGCAAGAGCACGCATAAATGTGCCCCATGAAAACTCGCCGGTCGTCGGAACACCAAGAATCCGTTCTGGTGGTGGATTCAGAGTTTCTATCGCACTCAGATGAGCGGCCAGTTCTCTGCCAAGGAAGTCGTTCACTTCGCTTCGCAGATCAGCGGTCCTAATCACCGGCGGTGAACCGGTTGCAGACAAAGGCTGGGCTGCGAAGTTGCCTCTCGCGAACGAACCTCCGATTAAGCAGAGGACAGCAAACGCAGCCCTAGACAACCCGTGCTTGCTCTTCATAAGTGAACGCATCCAAACCAACGTGCCAATTAGAAATTCAACTTCAGACCAAACTGAATATTACGAGCAGGACCCGCGGCACCAATCGTGCCAAATCCGGCAGTCGTAACCGTAAGAGCCGGCGCTCTGAAGTTGGCTCGATTGAAGGCATTGAACATGTCTGCCTGGAATCGAAGATTGAACCGTTCGGAAATCCTGAACTGCTTACGCATTGAGAAATCCCAGGTCTGCAGATTAGGACCCTGAGCGATGCCGACTCCGCTGTTTCCGCGACGAGTTGGGGGAGCGGCAGCAAACGCCGCCGGATTAATCCACCCGTTCGGTCCCGGGTTCTCCAATAGCACTGGGCCGCCAAGATAATCGGCACGACGATTTCCGATCGCAGTATTACCGATGATCGTAAAGTACGCGCCACTTTGATAGCGCGTGATGCCGCTAATTTCCCAACCTGACAATACAGCGCCGCCAATTCCTTTCATATTGCTGAAGAATGGCAGTTGATAGTCGTACGTGGTAACGAAGATGTGTCGACGATCGAAAGTTGCCAAACCATAATTCGAATGGCGATTGAAGGGATCCTCACCAACGTCAACACCGTCACCGTTGGCGCTGGTATCGGTGAGTGCCTTAGACCAGGTGTAGGCGGCGGTCAGCTCAAGGTTACCTTTGCGTTTAGCAGCATAAAGCTGCATGCCGTGGTAATTTGAGTTGGCGTCAGAAAGTCTATACAGGATCCGGTTATATCCCTTGTACGGACGAAGAGCGTTGATGTTTGCGTTTGGGCCTCCGTTGGCAGGAAGGTTTGCAGTTAACGCCGCAAATGAGGCTGCATTAATGTCTGGCTGACGTATCAGGTGCCGACCGAGGTTACCAATATACGTAGCCTCTACAAAGTATCCACGCGGCAACTCACGTTGTAACCCCAAGCTGTAATTCATCGAATAAGCTATATCCAGATTGGGATCAATCGCATTGATATCAGCAAGCAGGGCAGCATTAGAAGGGGTACCGCCTGAAGGATTCGAAAGATTGCCGTTATCGAAATTCGGCGTACTGACAAACGGCGGCAGATTAACCTGCGAAAAGATCAAGTTCCCTTCAACTTTGTCATAGAACATTCCAAACCCGCCCCGAATCGAAGTCTTGTCGTCACGAAACGGCGAATACGCAAAGCTAAATCGCGGGGCAATCTTATTCTTTGCCTCGTAGAAACCACGTGTTGCACCTGTCGGAATGGTCGCTAACACCGCATCACTGACGCTCACGCGCCCTCGTTCGTCGGCAGGAATTCCGTTATCCGCCCGAACCAATCCGTTGAAACGGTTGCCGCCCTTTGTAAGATCGATGTTTCCGTTGTTCAGGACAGTCACTGCTTGTGCCGGATCGTAGCGAATCGGATCGAAGTTAGCGGTGTTATTTGCCTGAGTGAAAGTTGGAGTGAAGTGGTAGAAACGAGCGCCAAACTCGAGGCTCAAATTCTGCCCAATCTTCCAGCTGTCAGTACCGTATGCCTCAACCTGATTGAACCGGAAGAACCCGATCGGATCATCGTTGGCTTCGCTATAGCTGCGGAAGTTCCCAAGTAACGCATCGGCAAATGAGTTACCCGTCGATCGCGTAGCATTCGTATTGAACGCAAGGTTACCCGTGTATCCCGAGCGTCCATTCTGATCTTTCCGATTGCGGACAACGAGAATGCCCGTTTTCAACGAGTGCTTGCCGCGGATTATCGTGATGTTGTCACTGACAGCGATATCCGTCGTAGGCGACAACAATGAACCAGATGGTCCATTGAAATTGGATGGTGAGCCGGCGCCGGCAAACGTGGTATTAGGGATGCCATTGTCAAACCTGCCGCCTTTAAAAAGCTGGGGGTAAGTGAAACCAAAAGTCTCTCGCTTCCAAAATTCTCCAACGGGCGGGATGCGCTGGCCATTCCATGAAGCATTGGCTTTAGCTTCGTTGATCAAGGTCGGCGAGATCAGCCATGTATACGAGAGTTGATAACTGTTTCCGGGTCGGAGGCGGTTGGTTGGTATCGTTGGCAGTGGCGTATTGATGAAGGTACCAAACGGATCGATCAGGTCATACTTGTCATGCAGATATCGACCGTACACGCTGTGTTTCGCGTTGAACCTGTAGTCGATACGGATGTTGTCTTCTCTGTAATCGAACGGATTTGGCTGTTGAAATATGGCATTGTTCGCCGTCGGCGTGTCGACATAGGAGACTGCAAGACCCTCCATTGCACTCATGAGGGCGGCAATGGCCCTGCCATCAGTTGTAATTAAACCAGTCGGAATGATGTTGCCTGTGAAGCAGCCGGTGCGGATCGCAGGCGTGGTCACGACACCACTTGAGTTCACGACCGGAGCCACGCAGGTGTTGGCAGCCTTGCCAGGATCACGAAGCACTCCGTCGTCCGCGGTGCCGATGATCCCATCGAATCCCGCCAGGCGTCGCGAGAAATTACCGAGCCTCTCTGCGCGTGTCGGCAAGATCCGCCGCACTGGGGCGGCGTCCTGTCGAATGTACTTATACTCCTGGCCTACGAAGAAGAAGAGCTTATCTTCGACAATCTTACCGTTAAAGTTCCACCCAAAATTATTGAAGCGTAACTTCTGTTTGACCGAGGAAAAGAAATTACGCGCATCCAGTTTGTCGTTGCGAACAAACTCGAAAACACTTCCATGATAATCGTTGCCGCCGCTGCGTGTGACGACGTTGATAGACGCGCCGGAATTACGACCATACTCCGCGGAAAAGTTAGAGGTCTGAATCTTAACTTCCTGGATGAAGTCGATACCCACATTGTTGATCTGGCTGTTGTTACTTCCGGAATCCATGTTGAAGCCGCCATCAACTGACAGGCTGTTGTAGTTAGGTCGATTGCCATTGATAGCTGCCTGACTGATGCTCAAGCTAGTTGTCAGAGCCAGTTGGTCTTCGTCGAGAATCACAGCGCCTGGAATAAGCGTTACGAGCTGCATGTAATTCCGACCATTGAGCGCGAGATTTTGAACCTGCCGTTTATCAACAACGCGAGCAACTTCACCCGAGGTTGTGTTGATAGTCTCCCCGGCAACAGTTGAAACCTCGACAGTTTCAGAAACGGCCCCCGCCTCAAGCATGACGTTGACAGTTAGCCGGTTGTCAGCGGCAAGAACGTTATCGTTCTGGACTGACTTTTTGAACCCCGTCCGCTCAACAGATACTGTGTAGTTGCCGACAGGCAGATTCGTCACCGTATAGAACCCCTCACCATCTGTCACAGCAGTTCGTTCCAGGTTAGTCGCACTGTTTCTGATGGTAACTGTCGCGTCAGGTACGACCGCACCCGAAGTATCGGTGACGGTTCCAGAGATGCGCCCGAAGACTGTTTGCCCGCGCGCGCTATCAGCAGCAAAGACGACAAGCAAAAGAAGGGCACAGATTGAAGAGTATCGTGTTAAGGAGCTTCGATAGTTTCGCGTGCGTTGCATATCTAACACCTCCAAACGTTGTCGAGATTCCAATTGGACTGCTTTAAGAACTGAAAACTACGCTCTCGTTGAGATGGAATGAATGCAGTATCGATATCGAAACCTTGATCATTAAAACCTACGCAACCATGGGAGCCGCGAAAGCCGGAGCGGCAACCAATGCAACGGCGCCACGCAATCGTGGATGTTCTTCAGCTGGTACAACGTGAATCTCGGTCGCGCCCCCAAAGTCAGTCAATGTTCGTTCCTTCAATGCTCCGCGAACAATTGGCTCAATCAAGCTCCATGCTGTCGTGATCTCCCCGCCGATATAGATTCGAGCGGGATCGAGCGAGTTGATAATTGAAGCGAGACCAAGGCCGAGATAGCGCGCGGTGGAGTTCACTGCGGCCAGTGCTTTTGCATCTCCCGCGCGCGCACGTGCAATTAGGTCTTCAAGAGTAAAGGTGGTGGTTTCAGCACCACGTGGTTTAGCTTCCGTTAAATCGCGACTGAAGTATCGCGATAGAGTTGCGATGTTAGAGACATATGATTCCCAGCACCCAGTTGCACCACACGAACAACGTGGACCGTCGATGCTCAGTGGTACATGACCAAACTCGCCTGCTGTGTTGTGGCGGCCGCGCAGTAATTCACCGTTAACGACGACTCCGACTCCCACGCCGTCAGAAATGCTTACGAAGACTGAATTCCCCGAGCCGACCGCGTCACTGCGCGTGGCCCAAAGCTGCGCGAGCGCGCATGCTTTGCCGGAATTCTCTATATGAACAGGAATCCCTATCGCCGCGGCCAATGGTTCGCGCAAACTCACATCGCGCCAGGAAAGAGTGGGCGCGTGAAGAACGCGGCCACCCGCCGGATCAACCATGCCGGGAACGGCGACACCCACACCTTCGCACGCACCGATCTCTTTGTGATCAGCAAGAACCTGACGGATGCGTCGCGCCAACTCGGGGACCAGGACCGAAACGTCTCTATCAGTTTGAAAACTACTGACGACACCCAACTGATGTCCTAGAAGATCGGTGACCATGATGTAGGTGCGCGAGGCGCGGATATCCACGCCAACTACACATCGCTGCCTGGAGTCGATGTAAAGGAAAGTCGGTTTTCGTCCACGACCGACTGCCTCACCGACGGCCCCTTCGAAGATTAATCCTTCGTCGAGCAACTCACTCACAAGAAGGCTGGCCACACCGCGCCGCACGCTCATCAGGCGAGCCAGGTCAGCGCGTGAAATTGGCTGGTGGGCGCGAATGAGATTGAACGCGATCTGCCGGTTAATCTCGCGGCTGGTTCCGCGTCTGGCGACCTTGAAGTCGTGGGGATTTATTTTGCGCATCGCTGATTTGTTTATTTTTAGGACTTATTATCGAAAACTTTTGCGGGTATCCCAGCTAAAAGTTAGGAACTTCATCCACGAGATTAACTGATGAAGTTTACTCGAATTGTTTAGGAATTTAGGTTTTTCCCACGTTCCCGAGGCGTTTGTAGTTATTTAATTTGCGCCGCCAAGTGCCAGTCGTGAACGGGCTTAATTTGTCTCAACGCGGTACATATACACCCCGATAGGGAAGAGGTCAAGAGTTTTTTGACTAGGGAGGATAAATAATAAGACCTGCCGTCGAACAAAAAGTCAGATCTGCGTCGCGGCCTGCGGGTAGACACCTCTGACTTTTTGCAGGAAGAAAACGAACTGCTCTACGGCAAACTTACCAAACGCCGAGGCTAGAACCGGACCTCCGGACTTAGTGGCTATGGCGGTGATGGACATCCGGATAGTGGGGATGGCTGTGAATCAGTTCTTCATGCCGATGCCAGTGGCTGTGAGTCTGAGCCAATAGCTCAGGCTCAGCGTGATGTCGATGGTGTTCATCATGAGAATGCCTGTGCTCGTGCTCCATGCTTTGGTGACGATGCTCGTGACCGTGTCTCTCAGTCAAATGCAACCAAACGCCGATCGACATCAGTGCGGCTGCGGCCAGAAAATAAGGCGTGGGTCTGTCGTGCAGCAAAGCAATTGAGATCGCAGCACCGGCGAAGGGCGCCAGTGAGAAGTAAGCGCCGGTCCTTGCTGTCCCAATGTGGCGGAGCGCCAGGACAAATAGAGTGAGGCTTACACCGTAGCCCAGGAAGCCGATTGCGGCCGCCATCGCAATCGCGCGAACGTTAGGCAGCGCCGCGCCCAAGGCGAACGCAATCGATAGATTCACCGCACCTGCAATCAGGCCTTTCAAGGCCGCTATCTGTACTGGGTCACCCGGTGAGACTCTTCGAGTCAGGTTGTTGTCTATCCCCCAAGCCAAACACGCGCCCGCGATTCCTATCGGTCCCCAGGCCAGGCTCAACTCAGGTTTCCCCGACCACGACAGCAGCAGCCCTCCGAGCGTTATGGCGGTCATACCGAGCGCAATGCCGCGGTCGAAGTTCTCTTTGAAGACGAACCATGCCAACAAAGCGGTGAAGACCCCTTCGAGATTAAGTAGCAAAGAAGCAGACGAGGCGGGAGTAATGCGCAGACCAAACAACAGCAAGATCGGGCCAACGACTCCGCCTGAAAGAATCGCGCCTGCCAGCCAGGGCAAGTCGGCACGCTTCAGACCAGCTTCTTGAGTATCACGGTTTGTACTTGAGCGTCGTAGCTTCCACCACAAAGTCAGGCCTACGCCCGAGCCAAGATACAACAAAGCAGCAAGAACTATCGGATTGTTGCTGCCCAGCAGGATCTTTGAGAAAGGCGTGCTGGCTCCGAACAGCAATGCGGCCGTCAGAGCGAAATAGATTCCGCTGCGGCTCTGCTGCACATGCCCTTTCGTCTCCATTTGAGTGCTTCCACGGCAAGATTACAGGTGAGCCCAATGAAAGCAAACCACCCCAACACGACGAGGCACACGAGAGCACGTTGCTTACTTTGCGAACCGCCAGCCACCGCGATTCATCGAGCCGCGACATTGCGAACGGCCCATAACATTCACTTCCCCTTCAAACTTGCGGCGATCGCGGCTTCGGCCAATGGATTCATCACGGCGTAACCGGCCGGATTCGGGTGGAGTCCGTCGTTGCTAAGTTCGTCCTTGAGAAATCCTTTGTCATCAACCATTGCTGAGAAGTAATCAAGATAAACGAGACCATTTGCATCGGCGTAGCTCTTCATCCAGCCATTCAAGGCTTTGATCTTGTCAGGCGGACGTTTGACGCTTTGAATGATGGGCTGGCCGTTTCTTACTTCGTAGTCGCTTATCGGTAATAGAGAAGCGAACACCACGCGAATCTTGTGTAGCTTCGCGAGTTCGGCCATCGCAGTCAGATTGTCTTCGATCGCTTCCAGTGTGGTTGGACCAGTATTGCCGGCGATATCGTTAGTGCCGGCGAGAATGAGAACGACCTTCGGTTTCAACGCGATCACATCACGACGAAAGCGAATCAACATTTGTGGTGTGGTTTGTCCGCTGATGCCACGATTGATGTAAGGCTTACCGGGAAAGAAGCCACCGTTGGAGGGGTTGTCCCAGGAGTCTGTAATCGAATCGCCCATAAAGACAACTCGTTGTTCGTTCTTCGCCGGTTCGACTACCTTTGCATTGTCATCATGGTACCGCGATAGTGCAGGCCAATCCTTTAGTTTGGTTTCAGCCTGAGTAAGTCGCGTTCGGATGTCGGTGCACTCAGATGGGGAGGGAGAAGGTGTAGGACTCGGAGTAGGCGTTTGGCCCGAGGCAGCGAATGCTAACCACAAGACGATTTGAGAACAAAGTATCGGCTTTGACATGACCTTCTCCTCGGTTGCTTCCTTGTCGTCGTCAAATTTCGTGAATTCAGTTGTGAGAATGTTTTGCGTCTTTGCGGGAAATTCTTCATTTTGGCGTTTGCTTCGGAGCTGGGCGAGGTTCAGCAAACACCTTGATCAGAATCATTGTGAAGTTCTGATCTGTCGTACTTCGCTGATGTGGTGTGCCGCGCGGAACAATAATCAAGTCTCCTTTTTTGACCTCGATTCTTCGTCCACCAATAATCCCGCCACGCCATTCGCCTGGCTCAACCTCTTTCGGCGAAGAAAGCATACCTCCGACCGTCAGCGTCGCGGATCCGTCAAGAACGTAATAGATGTCGTCTGAAGCATTATGAATTTCGGCGTTGGCTGAGACCGTATTCTTCTCGTGTTGGATTGCGACGCGGAGTTGCATGCCTTCACCGCCGATAAGCTCCTCGACTTTGTTCGCTGATTGTAATTTCTGCTGAACTTCGTCCAGTGATTGGGCCGGCATTACAACGAAAGGACGGATTGGATTGACGGGCTTACGTTCGGCTTGGGAAATTTGCGCGTTTAACTTAACGGCGGCGATCATTAGCACGACTAGCGCTAATCGACATCTGTTCATCATTTCTCCTTAAAATCTATTCAAACAATCGCGGATGGCCTTCCGTTTCCTCGCCACGCCTCTCCATTCGGATATTCGTAGCGATCTAATGAACGGGCTTTCATTTGGATACTGAATCCCGGAGCGGTGGGCGGCATATACCTCGGACCCTTCATAATTACCGGCTCCAGAAAGTGTTCGTGCAAATGATTCACGTATTCAACGACTCGGTTATCAAGCGAAGCGCTGACTGCTATGTAGTCGAAGATTGAAAGATGCTGGACATACTCGCAAAGGCCTACGCCACCAGCGTGCGGACACACTGGTACACCAAACTTCGCCGCCATCAATAAGACCGCCAAAACCTCGTTAACGCCACCAAGCCGGCAGCTATCGATCTGACAGAAACTGATCGCGCCTGACTGCAAGAGCTGTTTGAATACCACGCGGTTCTGGCAGTGCTCGCCCGTGGCGACACCTATCGGCGCAATCTCTCGTGCGATTGTTGAATGGCCCAGCACGTCGTCAGGAGAGGTCGGCTCTTCAATCCAGTATGGTTGGAACTGCGCAAGCTCCTTCATGTAGCCGATAGCTTCGCTCACATCCCACACTTGGTTGGCATCCATCATTAGCTTCCGGTCCCATCCGATCTCTTCACGAATGATGCGCGCGCGCCGGAGGTCTTCATCCAAACTGCGGCCGACCTTCATCTTGAAATGTGTCCAACCGTCCTTCAGGCCTTCGCGAACAAGAGTTCGAACCTTTTCGTCCGAATAGCCGATCCATCCCGCAGACGTTGTGTAAGCTGGATAACCTGTGGCCCACATTTGGGTTTCGCGCTCAGGCTTTGAACTCTCGTTCCGGCGAAGGATATCCAGTGCTTCATCGGGTGTGAGGGCATCAGTGATGTAGTTGAAGGGAATGCATGAGACGATCTGCTCTGGTTTCATATCCACCAGGAGTTTCCAGAGGGGCTTTCCCTCAACCTTCGCGTACAAGTCCCATAGCGCATTTACGATTGCGGCAGTCGCGAGGTGAATCACACCTTTTTCGGGCCCAACCCAACGCAGTTGACTGTCAGAGGTCAAGCGCTGCCAAAAAGCACCCATGTCAGCGCCTCGACTAACTGATAAACCAACAACAAGTGGTTTCAGCGCACTCATTGCAGCGACGCACAGTTCATTGCCGCGACCGATCGTAAACGTCAGACCATGCCCTTCGAGTCCAATTGCGCTATCTGTCTTCAAAACAATGTACGCGGCGGAATAATTGGGGTCCGCGTTCATCGCGTCCGACCCATCCAGCGATTTGGCCGTGGGAAAGCGGATGTCGCGAACGATAATGTCGGTAACAGTAACTTGCATCTTCTTTAACGCGATTGATTCAGTACCGTTTGCAGTAGCAAACGGCTAATGCGGTCCGTGTTGGCCATTTGCTACGGCAAATGGTACTGAATGACCCTGCTCCGGATCTTTAAGCTGCTGCTCGAGAACTGCGCCAGCGATCAACAGCTACTGCGATCACAATGATCGCACCGATGATGATCTCCTGGATGTAATTGTGCCAGCCCACTTGCTGACAACCATTGCGAAGGAACGCCATTATCAACGCTCCGATCATTGACCCGACAATGCTGCCTACGCCCCCATTGAGACTACCACCGCCAATCACAACGGCGGCGATGATGTCGAGCTCCGATCCAGCTGCGACAGTTGGATCGCCTTGTCGCAGACGCGACATCTGCATGACGCCAGCAAGGCCAAACAAGAGACCAGCCAGACCGTAGATCCAAATCTTCAAATGGTCTGTCGCTATGCCGCACGCACGAGCAGCAGCCTCGTTTGAACCGAGGGCAAAGACGCGCCGCCCAAAAACCGTATTGCGAAGCACTATCGCCGCCAGAACCGCGAGGATAATTGTGATCCACACACCCGGCGCGACGAGCAGCCAGGGCGGATTCGGAAACATCACAAGCAGCTCATTAAGCCAGTTATCAGGCATGTTGACGGTTTGCTCCCCGGCCACCCATTTCGCTGTTCCGCGAGCGACTCCGAGCATTCCCAACGTAGCAATGAAAGGAACTACTTTGAGTCGCGTAATCGCCAACGCGTTGACAACGCCAACGACTCCGCCAACGAGGATGCCGGCAGCTAGCGCAACGGTCGGAGACCATCCTGCGTTGATGCCCAGTGCAGTGATTACTCCGGTTAGCGCGATGGTCGAACCGACTGAGAGATCAATCCCCCCGCTGATAATGATCATCGTCATTCCAATCGCACCGATCGCAACAATGACAGTTTGGGCCAGAACTACGCGTAAGTTGTTCGGCGATAGGAATCGAGCGGGCGTTTCCATCAATAAGGAGAAGATGGCGATGACGAGTACAAGACCCAACACCGGGCCAAGCCGGTTCAGCCAACTCTGAATGAAGGCGGAATTACTAAAAACTCGGTCCTGTTTTACTTCAGCAACCATCTTTTCGTGTCACTTCAAGTATTGCTGGAGTGGCGGATGAAGCAACGTTTGAATATCTGCACTATCCAAATTCTCCGGTGTCACCAAAGTCACGCCCGTGTCCGTTATCTTCTGCACTGGTTTACCTAGCAAATGATCCACCATCGTGCGAACACCGAGGTATCCCATATTGAACGGATTCTGAACGACGATTCCATTCAACTGATTTGAGCGCATTGCATCGATGAATGTTTGACTCGCGTCAAAGCCGACAAAGAAAACCTTTCCTGCTTTCTCGATGTCCTGGAGTGCAAGAAGCATCCCCGCGGTAGACGATTCATTCGGTGTGAAAATTCCCTGCACCTGATCGCCAAAACGATTTAAGAGATTCTCAGAAGCTCGCTTGGCGGTGTCGCGAGTCGCTCCTGCATATTGATCGGTTGAGATCAACTCAATGCCGGGAAACTTCTCCTTCATCTCACTCAAGAATCCCCCTTCGCGTTCAGTGGTACTGGCCGAACCTTCAGCGTAACGCAGTAAAAGAACCTTTCCTTTTCCATTCAGAAGTTGTCCCAACCGATCCGCTGCCAACATTCCACCCTTGCGATTATCGGTAGCAACAAAGCTCACGAGCGCGTCTGAATTAAGGCCCGAATCAATAATGACCGTAGGTACACCAGCACGTTTGGCTTCCTCCACAGGCCGAGCAAGCGCGCGATTGTCGAGTGGCGCCAAAACTATTCCGTTTACTCCTTGAGTCACAAAGCCCTCAACCACCTGTATTTGTTGTTCTCGATCATCTTCGCGCAATGGACCTTTCCAAATCACATCGACTTCGTTTCCCTGAGACGAAAGCTCGGCAGCCGCTTTATTTGCTCCGGCGTGGATACTCTTCCAAAACTCGTGTGTTGTGCCTTTCGGGATAACGGCGATCGTTAGTTTCTTGCCGTTGGCGCCGGTGCCGCCAGGTTTTGTACAACTCAGCGCCACCATCGCAATCACCGTTAATGCCGTAAACCATAAGGCTATTTTTCGCATAAGGTATTTTTCCTGTTCTTTACTTTTGTCAGCGAGTCTCAGTCAGTACCGTAGCGCGGTAGCGTCGGGTCGTTCTTAAGCGTTAGGCCGTTTTGTCGTAACATGAACCCGACGCTAGCGCGTTACGGTACTGACACTGGGACCAACTACAATAGCTACTCATCAGCTGCAACTATTGGATTTCCCAATTCTCCGATGCCTTCGATCTGTACTTGCATAACATCACCAGGACGAAGAAACACAGGCGGCTTTCGCGCAAAACCCACGCCGGGTGGAGTACCTGTCGCAATGACATCGCCCGGCTCGAGGGTGATCGACTGCGTGATGAACTCTATTAACTGCGGCACTCCAAAGATCAGTTGATTCGTGTTCGAGTCCTGCATGGTCTGCCCATTGAGCAGAAGTTTGATCGAAAGCCTCTGTGGGTCTGGAATTTCGTCAGTCGTAACAATGGTTTGGCCCATTGGCGCGAAGGTGTCGCACGACTTTCCACGTTGCCATTGACCGTCGGCAAATTGAAAATCGCGCGCGCTGACGTCATTAAAAGCTGTGTAGCCCAGCACATAGTCATAAGCTTCAGCGGCGCTGACGTTTTTTGCTCGGCGACCTATAACAACTGCCAGTTCGGCCTCGTAGTCAACCTGTTCACTGGTCGTGGGTATTACAACCGGTTCGCCGGGACCAATGACGCATGTCGCAAACTTCGAGAACAACACAGGACGTTCAGGAATTGGCATGTTGCTCTCAGCGGCGTGATCACGATAGTTGAGTCCGATGCAAACAACCTTGCGCGGCCGCGGGACCGGAGCATGCCAGTATGCGTCCTGCCTTCTGACAAGCCAGCCCTTCTCTTTGGCGCGCGGAAGTTCCCCCTTGTCCATCATCAGGGCTTCATAAGTCTTGGTTGCTTTGCGGAACCATGGTCCATCCATATCGAACCAGGAGAGAAGATCCGGAGGCCGACTGGAAGGATCAAACAGCTTCTCGCAATCGAGCCGGAAGCCAGTGTCGCTGGCGCCCTTTGCCAGAAGAATACCGAACCGAGGCGACTGCCAGTTTGTCTCTTCAGTTGAAAAAGAGATTATTCGCATCGAGCTAGCTCACCACCAATGGCTGCCCTTCATTGACGATAACGTAGAGTTCTTGCGGTCCATGAACGCCTATTGTCAGGGTCAATTCAATATCGGCGGTGCGTGAAGGGCCTGTAACGAACGTAACGATTGGACTGACATTTCCACTCCGGTGCAAAACCGACAGCGTCTCAGCAAGCGTTGAATAGATATTCGCAGCGTCAACGATTGCGATGTGTACCGGCGGCACAAGTGAAATTAGACGATGTCGCTCACGAGACGAGTCGAGAACGAGTGTCCCAGTTTCGGCAATTGCCGCTTGGGCCGTGGTGATGCCAATATCGAAACCGAAAAGATCTGCCGGACTTGGTGTAACGGTCACCTCCTCTACTTCCACCGCGACCAAACGAACTAATCTTTCCAAACCGCTCGCGTCAGACACCGCCACTCGTTTTGGGTTTAACTCTGTTCCTTTCAGTTCAGTGATGATTTGGGTGAGTGCGTGAACGATCTGCAGTTCCGTATGGGCGATGAAGCAATGTCCATTAACGGCTTCGAGCTGCTTTTTGAATACATCGACCTTTGAAAGACTCTGTGCGGCTGCGCCATTCTCAGAAGTCTGCGCATGCACGACGGCGTTTACTACCGGCAACCCGCGCAGATTTATGCGCGGTTCGAATGAATCGCCCACCCCAAGGTGCGCCCGAATAGATTTCAGAATCGCCTCTCGTGCGGTCTGGTTACTTGAATTGATCATTACCGGTGCGACAACTCCTTCTTCCAACGATCTCGAAAACTGCTGTCATCAAGAGGTCGCAGATCTCTTCCCGAAGTCCATGCTGCTAAGGGAGAAAAGATTTTTGTCGTCGGTTTGTCGCTGATCTTGCCGTCGCGAACGAAGAGCCACTGTAGCCACCGACTGAGACGCGCGCTTAACACGTATAACCTTGGCCTTGTCATAATCCAGGCCCAAACACTGAAGGCTAACCTCTCGCCGATTCGCTGCTTGGATGCGCCTTCGGTAATTTCCGCCCGAAGGTGCAACAACAACGCAGGAATGTCGATTTTTACAGGACATACTTCGCGACAGGCGCCACACAAACTTGAGGCGTACGGAAGCTTCGCTGCTTTTTCCAGCCCCATCAATTGCGGCGTAATCACAGCGCCAATTGGACCCGGATAAACTGAGCCGTAAGCATGACCCCCTATCTGTTGATAGACGGGACACGCGTTGAGACACGCCCCGCAACGGATACAAGCAAGCGACTGTCGCGTGATCGGCTGGGCCAACATTCGCGAACGGCCGTTGTCCAGTAGGACGACGTGCACTTCGTCAGGGCCCTCGTCTTCTCGATTGCTTTTGATGCCCGTGATGAACGACTGATAGGCGGTTAATCGTTGGCCGGTGCCAGAGCGTGGCAGAAGTTTCAGAAAGACATCCACGTCGGCGAAGCGCGGTATTACTTTTTCGATGCCCATGACGGCGATGTGCACTCGCGGTAGGCTTGTCGTCAAACGGATGTTGCCTTCGTTTTCAACGATGAGAATCGTCCCAGTTTCAGCAATTCCAAAGTTTACTCCGCTGATGCCGATATCTGCCGCTGCAAACCTATCACGCAACGTCTTACGAGCGGTGCGCGTAAGCTCAGCAATGTCATCCGTCGGGGCACTGCCTAACTCAGAAGTAAACAGCTCAGCAATTTGACCTTTCGTTTTGTGAATAGCCGGCGCGATGATGTGTGAGGGTGTTTCGTGCGCCAGTTGGATTATGTACTCACCAAGATCGGTTTCGACCACTTGTACACCCGCGCTTTCGAGGGCGTCGTTCAGGTGCGTCTCTTCAGTGGTCATGCTCTTGCTTTTGACGACCGTGCTTGCTGCGTACTTCGCGGTCAACCCGCAGATAATCTCGTTGGCCGCGGCAGCATTCTCGGCCCAGTGAAAGTGCACACCGCGAGCTTCAGCTTTGCTGACAAACTGCTCGAGATACTTATCCAGATGACTTAACGTTTCATCTTTGATCGCGCGCGCCTGTGTCCGCAGATCTTCCCAGTTGTTGAGACTTGCAGCAGCTTCGCGTCGTCGTTCACCAAACAGAGACGTAGCGTTACGCAAAGCACCGCGCAAGTGAGTATCAGTCAGCGCCGCCTTTGCGTTCTCGTCGAATGTCTCTGCGGTGAGATGATTCATAAAACTTTCTGCTGCGTCCTCTCATTCACCCCACGCTTTAGCGTGGGGTTATGGCTCTAATCATCCTTTGACGCGAGCAGTTCTGCCAAATGCATTACTCGCACTTTTGATCCGTTCCGCGATAAGCGTCCGCCGATTTGCATCAAACAGCTTGCGTCTCCTGAAACGACCGCATCGACACCCGCTTTTTCGATTGCTTCAATCTTCTGATCGAGTATCGCCAGGGAGATTTCCGGATACTTGACCGAAAATGTTCCGCCAAATCCACAGCAGGCATCCGCATGTTCCAGTTCAACGAACTCAGCACCGCGGACGCGGCATATCAGCGAACGGGGCTCACTCTTCAGGTTCAAGTCGCGCAATCCGTGACACGCATCGTGCCACGTAAGTCGACCCTGCCAACTCGCCCCGACATCTTCAACGTTCAACACGCGAACGAGGAAAGAACTCAATTCATACGTGCGCGCGGCAATCTGCTTAGCTCGTCGATGCCAGGCTTCGTCGTCTGCGAATAGCTCTGGAAAGTGATGTACCATCGCGGTGCACGAGCCTGACGGACTGACAATCGCGTCTGCATCGCTTTCCTCGAACACTGTGATGAACTGTTCCGCCACGCGTCGCGCTTCTTTCCGATAACCCGTGTTGAAAGCTGGTTGACCACAGCAAGTCTGACGATCATCGAATTCGACTTCGCAGCCCACCCGCCGCAGCACTTCAACCGCACTGGCACCAACATTGGTCCATAGCTGGTCTACGAGACACGTGACGAAGAGAGAAACCTTCAAACATTGCCGATTGCCGATTGCCGATTGCCGATTGCTCTGTTTGTCGTCTTGACTCATGTTGTCACCGTCAAAGGCAATGCCAATCCCCAATCCGTTCAAACACTCAACTACAGAACGGGAGCGAAGCGACCGATTCCAACTAGCCAGTCGCTCAACTTACGCTGCAATCGGTCGCTTCGCTCCCGTTCTGTAGTTGAGAGTTGGGTCACGTTCCTTCTTTCTCCAAGACAACGACGCCTTTGACATACTCCTGGCTGTGCATGTCTAAGCGGAGCGCACCGTCGATGCTTTCTAACGACCTGTATTTATGGGTAATCATCACGCTCACATTAATCTGCTTCTCCTCGAT
>DATBSH010000089.1:0-21749 GCA_036559885.1 Pyrinomonadaceae bacterium | reverse complement strand
CGACCGATTCTGATGACGGCGTTCGCTTTCATTCTCGGTGTGGTGCCTTTGATGAAAGCGAGTGGCGCGGGCGCCGGCGCACAGAACGTGATGGGAACCGGTGTGTTCTTCGGTATGTTAGTCGCAACTGCACTCGGTGTGTTCATTATTCCCGGCAACTACACTTTTATAGAAGGGCTGCGGTTCCCGTGGCGCAAACGTGAACCTGCGCCGACCCTTGCAGCTGCCCATGCGGGGAGTATCAATCCAACAGGTGTCACCCTGAACAGCGGCGATGGACACTCGGCAACTGCAGACAGCGAACACTCGGCGCCGGCAGCAATGCCAGCCAAAGCAGCAGGAGGTGAACACTAATGAAGCAACTCATAACTGCCTTGTTGCTTGTGGGTTTGGTTCACAGCTTGGCAGTCGCTCAAAAGTATGAACGACCAAAGGTCCTGACGCCGAGTACCTATCGCGGTGATGTGGTTCCTCAGCCGGACCCGCACTCCCTGGCAGACGCAAAATGGTTTGAAGTTTTCCAGGACGAAAAGCTCCGCACGTTGATTGATGAAGCAGTACGTTACAACTATGACGTCCATGAAGCCATGGCGCACGTTGACGAAGCCAGAGCCAACCTGGGAATCACACGTTCGGAGCAGTTCCCGACGATCGGCGCCAGCGCAGATATAACAACCCAGCGTCTTTCGCGGGATGGCTCTTTCACAATTCCAGCACCAGTAAAGCGTGACCGCACGTTTGGAAGTGTTCTGCTAAACCTGTTTAGCTTTGAGCTCGACATCTGGGGCCGGTTGAGAAAACAAACGGCAGCTGCACGCGCAGAGCTGGCAGCAACTGAGGAAGCGCGCAAGGCAGTCTTAACAACGGTAGTCAGCGATGTCGCCACCACCTACTTCAATCTAAGAGAGCTTGATTTCGAACTTGGCATTGCTAAACGAACGCTCGAATCTCGCAGGGAGTCGCTTCGAATCATCCAGCTGAGACAAGAACGTGGCGTATCGAATTTGCTGGACCTTCGACAGGCTGAAGAGCTTGTGTATGGTGCGACTGAGGTGATTCCCGCACTCGAGCAGGCGATCGAACAGGAAGAGAATTTTCTTAGCTACCTCGTAGGCAAGAATCCTCAGTCAATCGTTAGAGGACTCGAATTGACTGAACAAAGGATGCCACCGAGTGTGCCGGCAGGAATACCGTCCGACTTAATCGAACGTCGCCCCGACATTCGCTCAGCTGAACAACAACTGATTGCAGCCAACGCGCGCATTGGAGTAGCGAAGGCGGCATTCTTTCCGCGGATTTCACTTACTGGATTCCTCGGGTTTGAAAGCTCGCAACTAACGAGTTTATTTACTAATCCCAGAAGCGTCTGGGGTTTAATGCCGCAGCTAGCACAGCCGATTTTCACCGGTGGTCGTCTCAAGTCGAACGTTCGATTCACTCAGGCGCAGAAGGAAGAGTTTCTGGTCAATTACCAGCGCACGATTGAAAACGCTTTTCGCGAGGTCTCAGATTCGTTAGTGGCAAATCGCAAAGTCAAAGAAGTTCGCACCGAACGCCAAAAGCTCGTTGAGACACTTCAAGACCGCGTCCGCCTGGCTTACTTGCGTTACAACGGCGGAGTCGCAAACCTTCTAGAGGCACTCGATGCTGATAGAGAATTGTTCAATGCGGAGCGGAGCCTGGCCCAGGCGCGGCGTGATGAACTGCTGAGTGTTGTGCAACTCTACAAGGCGCTCGGTGGCGGCTGGCAATAACAGAAGAACATCCACAGATTACGCAGATTACACAGATTAAGAGCTAAGACAAATAAGTTGAGTAGTGAGGCACCTGGTTTGCGGGAGCCACACAAACTCAACTTATCTGTCTTAGCTCTTAATCTGTGTAATCTGCGTAATCTGTGGACGGTTTTTTCAGTTCGAGGTGGCTTTGAATCGCGGTCGATCGATTCCAAGCTTTCTCATGCGCGACCGCAAGGTACTCGGGTGAACGTTTAGAATCTCCGCCGCTCCACCCGGACCTTCAATCCTCCAATATACTTTCTTCAACGTGCGCAGGATCAGGTTGTATTCATTCTGCTCGAGCGTTTCATTGTCACCATTCTGATCGCGCTCAGGTTTCGATCGATCCTCTGGCAGTTGAGGCTCTAGTAGCAGCGAATCCAGGCTGTCACCGAGTCGAAGGTTTGATCCCTCCGATATGATCACTGCTCGCTCAATCACGTTCCTCAATTCCCTTACATTGCCGGGCCAAGGATAGTTTTGGAGCATAGTCATTGCATTGTGCGGAATGGTCTCAATCTCTTTGCCGAGCTTTCTACTCAATTGCTTCACGAGATGCGTCACCAGCATGGGTATGTCTTCGCGACGCTCACGAAGCGGCGGCATCGTAATCGGAAAGATGCTAAGGCGATAGTATAAATCGGAGCGAAAGGTTCCTTTGACTACGGCATCAGCCAAGTTGCGATTAGTTGCAGCAATGACTCGCACATCTACATGTACTGTACGACTGCTGCCCACGACTTCGAGCTCACCCTCTTCCAGTACACGTAACAGCTTCGCTTGTAGATCCAGCGGCAGTTCACCGACTTCGTCGAGAAAAATCGTACCGCCGTGAGCAACTGCAAAACGTCCAGCTCGCTTAGTGTCAGCGCCGGTGAACGCGCCCTTCTCGTGGCCGAAAAGCTCACTCTCGATCAGAGGAGCGGGGAGCGCTGCGCAATTCACTTTCACCAATGGGTGTTTGCTGCGTGGACTCAGGTTGTGAATCGCGTGGGCGAGTAGTTCCTTTCCTGTGCCGGTCTCACCCAATATCAAGACAGTCGTATTTAACGGCGCTACTCGTTCGGCCGAGCTCAAAACGCGGCGAAGTGCTTCACTCTCGCCGACGATTTGACCGAAGTTGGCGGCAACCCGAATCTCTTCTTTTAAGTAAATATTTTCTTCGTGGAGTCGATCTTTTAACTGCTGCACCTCAGCAAGCGCGTTCTTCAACGACTCTTCGGCGATTTTGCGCTCCGTAATATCGATATTGACACCGATCATCCGCTCCGGCCGCCCGTCTGCGGATCGGATCACGCGCCCTTTCGACGCCACCCAGATGACCTGACCGTTGCGTGGAATGATCCGGAACTCATCGTAGTATTCAGTGCCGTTATCAATTACCGCAGTAGCTTTGGCCAACGCGCCTGCTCGGTCATCAGGATGGATGAACTCCACAAAGCGTTCGAGCGTGCTCTCGCCGGCACCCGGTTCCAACCCCAGCAACTGCCAGATCATTTCTGACCAAACTGAATTGCCGGTTTTTACGTCCCATTCCCAAGTACCAACCCGAGCTGCCTGCTGCGCTTGCCGCAAGTGCTCCTCGCTCTGTCGTAGCGCCTCATCAGCTTGCTTGCGCTGCGTGATATCAATTGTCACTCCGATCATTCCCTTGCGGACATTATCCTCGGAGCAGACTGCGCGACCTTTGGACGACACCCAGATGACCTGTCCGTCCTTTCGAACAATGCGGAACTCGTTGTAATACTCAGCTCCGGCCATTGCTTCATTCGACTTGCGCAGGAACGACTCGAGGTCATCCGGGTGGACGAACTGCAGGAAATACTCGTGCGTACTCGGACCCTCCCCGGGCTCAAGTCCGAGTAGTTGCCAGATCATGTCTGACCAAACCGCTTCGCCGGTTTCGACGTCCCACTCCCACGTTCCGATCTTTGCTGCTTGCTGTGCTTGGCGCAAATGCTCCTCGCTCTGTCGCAACGCCTTCTCAGCTTCCTTGCGCTCGGTGATGTCGCGCACAGTCGAAAGAATTCTTTCGTCATCGCACTTGACAACTGAGGCTTCGAAAAAACGAGGACCCTGCGGCACTTCTAGTGAGTACTCCAGTATCACCGGCTTGTCCGACACGAGCGCACGCTCGAAACATTCAGCCAAGCCCATCGCCAGTTCGGGCGGCAACACGTCCTGCATCTTCTTGCCTAGAAACTGTTGGGGCGGCATGAGCAATGCGTCGGGGTCTTTCGCGTGATAGTCCAGATACGTTCCATCATGCTTTTGCAGGAACATCAAATCGGGGATGGCGCTAAGAATGGCGCGGTTGCGCGCCTCGCTGGCGCGCAGTGCTATTTCGCCCCGCTGCAGCTCAGCCCTCGAATGCGCGTCTTCAAGTTCCCACCTCAATTTATGAAAATACCCGGGAACCTTGACGAGATAGCTTGCCACACCACGTTTTAGCCATTGGCTCGCTAACCCTTCTGTGTCTGGGCTGCAAACAACTACTACGGGCAGGTCTTGCTCCGCGATCGTGCCCCATTCACGAATGAACTCCAGGGCTTTGATTTCCGGGAATTCGAAATCCAGAAGAAGAACATCATAGGTGTGGCGTGAACTCGGGTGTTGGAGGAGGTAGAGCGCCTCTACTGGAGTAGAGACATTCAGATAGATGTGAGGAGCGTGCAAAGCGAGGTAATTGCGGACCTCGTCAATATCCTGAGAGAGTTCGTGTTTAGCATAAAGAACGTTCAACGGGCGTGCTCGCCGCGCTGCGTCTGCGCGGTAATGCTGCAACGCGTTCTCGAGAATGTCAGGCAGCCGATCGAGATAGTCTTTGTGTTTCGCTACATAATCGTCAGCGCGTCCTTTGAGCGCGGCTACGGCCGTTTCTTCATCGCCCATACCAGTGACGACGACAACAGCTACCGGTATAGCATTCTCGCGGATATGTTTCAGCAGAGATAGACCATCGCCATCTCTCAGGTCCATGTCAGTTAATACGAGATCGAGTGGTGCTGCAACCAGTCGGGAGAGGCGCGTCATTGCGCATACGATCGACGGTGCCAGCTCCACTTCGATCGACGGAGCCGCCTTGCGTAACATACGCACGGTAACGTCTGCATCCCGTAGATTGTCTTCGACGTACAGGACTTTCATTCGTTTATGTCAGCGTCTTGTTCAGCGCGCACCAGTAGACTTCGACGTGCGAGGCCACATCCATAAATTTTTCGAACTCGACCGGTTTGACAATGTATGAGTTGCAACCTAAGGAGTAGGCGGTTTGAATGTCCTGGTCCTCTGCGGAAGTAGTAAGGACAATAACTGGAATACTCGAATATTTCGGGTGTCTCTTGAGTCGACTCAGAACCTCCAGTCCACTCACTTTAGGTAACTTCAAGTCAAGCAGAATAAAAACCGGTACGACTTCCCCGGCGTCCCATCGTTCTATATACCGGAGCGCCTCTTCTCCGTCTCGCGCTTCCTGAATGGGGTTTAGGAAACGGCGACGCGCAAACGCACGTTTGGTCAAATCGATATCATCTCCCCTGTCCTCAACAAGGAGGATCGGGTACAAAGAGTTAGTCATAGCTTCAAATCGCTAGGTCGTGGTTTAGGAATTTCCAAATAAAATGTTGCGCCTTCGCCTGGCTCACTCTCCGCCCATGCCCGACCACCCATGCGTTCCATAGCTTTCCTCACAATCGCCAGGCCAATGCCGGTACCAGGATATTCCTCAGAATGGTTTAGACGTTGGAATATCTCGAAGATACGATCGCTATATTGCATATCAAAGCCTACGCCATTGTCCCGCACCCATAACACGTAGCTCTTGGTTGTGTCTTCTGATCCGACTTCGATGCGTGGTTGTGCAACCTTCTGAGTGAACTTGATGGCATTGTCGAGGTAATTGTTCAGTGCCTGAGTCAGACCCTTAACATCAGCCACGACGGAGCCACCGTTGACATTCACAATAACATCAATCTCACGTTCGGTTGTCTCGCGCTCTTTCTGTGCAACGACAGCTTTGACGAGCGCCTGCAGTTCAATTTGATCAGTCTTGAGCTCCCGTCGTTCCAGTCGTGAATAATCCAGTAAATCTTCAATCAACTGGTCCATCTCCTGCGTTGAGGAACGGATTGTTTGAACGAACCTTTGTCCTTCGGGATTGAGCTTGTCGGCGAAGTCTTCGAGTAAGAGACGGCTATAGCCATTAATCCCGCGAAGAGGTGCTTTCAAATCGTGCGCTACTGAATAAGTGAAGGCTTCTAACTCGCGTGACTTGGAAGCGAGGGCGGCAGTCCGCGTCGCGATGCGTTGTTCAAGTTCGGCATTAAGCTGATCGAGTGCTTGTTTTGCACGCTGGCGGCGCTTCCTTTCGATCAAGAGAATCGCGATGAATGCAGTTTGTAGCAGAAACAACGTTGTTACGCTGATGATCCGCCACTTGTATCGTTCCCAGAAAGTGAACTGTCTAAAGTTAATGATGCTACCAGGCGGAAGACTACGTTCACTGAGACCCCAGCGCTTCAGTTCGCGCCAGTCGAACATGTAAAAAGCCGGCGCATCAGCGACCGGGATGCCCTGAGCCGGCTCTCCCTTTAGAATCCGCACGACGATTTGACCCATCGCCGTCCCATTCGTTTCTGAACCAGCGACGTAACCTCCAACACATCCGTAACCAACGTTTACGCTGCCCATACCGTAAATCGGCGCAGATGCCGTCGGTGCAAACGCAGCGAGTGTTTGCCAGGTTTCTAAGAGCTCGCCTTGGCTATTGTGTGACTGCTGCCAGCCGTAAAGGATGATGGAGCGTTGCGGTAAACTTTTCGTTGTTGCAATCAACTCCTGCAGGGGCAGATCGGTGAGGTAAATGATCCGGACTCTTGATTCATAGCCCGCAAGTTCCTGCCGCGCAACAGTCTCAAATCTCTTATCACGCTCAGGAGTGCCACTTATGAAAAACACCTGCTCGGTGCCCGGATGTAGACTCAAAGCCAGGTCGAGTGTTTGTTTGTGAGTGCTCGCCGGAAGGATACCAGTGATGCCCGGACCCACCATCAATTGGTCTGGGGTAGGTTTCTTGATTCCAAGAAACACAATCGGTGAACGTGGAAAGAGAACTGACCTATATTTGAGGAGAAAGTCCATAGCCGCATCTGTGTTTGCGACGACAACATCTATGGTTCGATCCGCATACTTCTGCCGAAGGTAATCACGTAGCACTGCTTCCTGAAACTCTCCTGGGAAGCGATTAGATTCAAGATACTCCGGATAGTACTCAACGTTAGCTACGCTTCCTGATTGCAAAACTGCTTGAAAGGCCTGGTCAAACAACACATTTCCCGGAAAGTCTTTGTTGTACCAGTAGAGTACCAAGACCCTTTTCGGTGTCGCTGATGGCTGCGCCAGCGCGAATGAAGGCACCAGGAAAATTAGAAACAATATCGCTATTGAAATACGGGAAATCATTTGCTTTGATCTTGGAGCTTCACAGATGACTTAAAAAATTACTTTTAAAGCTAATTGCACCTGTCGCGACGAACCCGACTCACCTGTTGGGAAACGTGTATTCGTGATGCGACCGAAAAACTGCGTGCCAACGACGCTGCCTGGCTGACCGAAGTTTGGATGGTTCAGAAGGTCGAAGAACTCTGCACGCAGCTGCACCTGCGTTACTTCTCCTAAGTTAATGCGCTTGATAACAGAGAAATCAATGTTATTGAAAGCTGGGCCCACGATAACGTTGCGACCAAGGTTTCCGAAACGTGGGACGCTGGTGAAAACTGAAGTATCGAACCAGCGATTGACGGTTCCGAGAATACTGATAGGACCAGTTACATCGGGCCGTAGTGTATTGACTACTCCGTTGACCGTGCTGTTGGTGGTCACAATGTTCACGGGGCTTCCTGACTGCGACTGAACGATCGCAGCGAGCTTCCAGCCCTCGACGAGTTCGCTTCCTTTAAAGGGTAATTCGTAGATCGTACTGACCACGAAGCGATGGCGCGCGTCAAAATCCGACACCGCACGGTCGCTACGAAGGTCGTAACTGTTTTGTACAACAACACCCTGTGAGCTGAGCGAGTTGTAATCGATTGACTTCGACCACGTGTAGAAAGCGTTGAACTGCAATCCTTGCGTCAGCCGTTGGTTAAGACTGATCCACATTGCGTTATAGCTTGAGTTGCCTGTGCTCTCAACCTGCGTGATGTTTCCCAACGGAGTGCCCGGCAGAATCGCGCCTGATGTCGATAATGCCTGATATGGGCGAACGCCATTCACTGGTTGGTTGATATTGCGCCGCAGGATCAAATGCGTGCCCTTTGAACCAAAGTAGCCAACCATCAGGGCGAGGTTAGGACGAAGTTCACGCTGTACGTTCAAATTCCACGATTGTACATAGGCATTATTGAAACCGTGGTCCACGGTTGTTGGTGCGAGGCCCGCCGCCTGTGCCACGTCAATAGCGTTGTCGAGTCTAATATTCCCGGAAAGGGTGAGTGGGATCGCGAGTGGAGGATTGGTAGTTGTACCTGTCACGACGCTCGTCATTGGCTGGTCCACAAGAAATCCGTAAGCGGCCCGTATCGAAGTCCTCCCGTCTTTTAGTGGATCCCACGCAAAGCCGACACGGGGCTGAAAGTTTGCAGCGTTCTGTTTGTAAACCTTATCGATGTCTTTGCCGACTCGCAGCAGCGATGCACTTTCCGGATCGAACACGATAAACCGATCGTAGCGTTCCGTCGGCGTCATGTTCCATTCATAACGGAGTCCGAGCTCAAGCGTGAGATTTGGTCTCCATTTGTAATTGTCCTGCACGAAAAACCCCAGTGCGCCCTGCGCAATGCTGCTTGATTGATTGCCGATCGTCACGCTGAAAGAGTTTGCGTTATCGGCAAGAAAAGCGGCGATAGACGGAAAGTTGAACGTGCCTGTTCCAACCCGAAACGCGTTGGTCAGGAATTGCCGGAACTCTCCGCCGAGTTTGAGGGAGTGTCGCCCGCGGAGCCAATTCAGAGTATCGCCAATTACAAACATAGTATCGCCGCGTCCAGCAGGAAAGCTGGATGGTCCGCCAAAGTTTAAGGCTCCGCCCGCAATGTTAATCTGCGGCAACCCGATTGGCTCGCTTCGCCCGCCTCGAATGCCAAACTCAGCCGGGTTGAGCTGAGCACTTGGCGCATTGCCGCCGGACGTGCGGGTGAAGCCAATACGCGCCTCGTTGACGACGGTCGGTCCATAGGTCCGAGTCTCGTTCAATGTGAAAATTTGCCGCGTCACATTGAAGTCGTGACCGAAGTTAGGAACAGTATTGCCAAACCTATTTGGCTCGCCGATCTCTACGCGTTGGATGGCGTAATAACCGTGTAACCGGTCCTTCTGTGTCAGGTTGTAACTAATATCCAAGGCCCACTGATCAATATCCACGGGCGCCGGTGCCGAACCGATAAAAACGTTCGGGGTACCTAAAGCATCGACAAAGTTCGCTCTCGGAAGTAACGGGATCAACCTCGCGATAGCGGGATCGGATGTTGAGGCGCGCTCTGCATCAGTGAGTACAAGACTGTTTAAATCTACTCGTTGACGTTGGCGCAGCCCCTCATAAGACAAGAAAAAGAACGCGCGCTCTTTCCATATGGGACCACCGAGATTGCCGCCAAACTGATTTCGCTTAAACGGCGGCGGTTCTGGTGAAGTGAAGGTAAAAAAATTGCGAGCGTCGAGCGCGTCGTTGCGAAAGAACTCAAAAAACTCACCATGGAAGCCGTTTCCGCCAGAACGGGTGGCAATGTTTACGATGGCCCCTGAATTCTGACCGTATTGAGCGCTGAACGTTGAGTTGTCAACCTTGAACTCTTGAATCGTGTTGATCGAGGGCTGAAGACTGATAGAGCTAAACACCATGTTGTTTAGCGTAATCCCGTTAATCATGAAGTTCACCGCTTCTTCGCGATTCCCGGCCGTGTTGATTGCAAGAGCTCCAACGCCGCGGCTAGGTACAGTCGAAAAGCCGGTCTGCGATGGTGTGACCGAACCGGGAACGAGGAGTCCGAGATCCAGGAAATACCTTCCGTTTAGCGGAGTCTGCTGAACGGTTCCACGGTTAACAACGTGGCCGACTGAGGTCGTAGCCCTCTCAATCAAATCCCTTTCTGCCATCACCGTTATCTTCTGAGACAGGTCCCCGACTTGAAGTCTGAAGTCTTGAGTTATACTTCGCCCAACCTCGATGCGAATTCGTTCAACGATTTGCGTCTTGAATCCCGTCGCCTTCAACTCAAGCCGATAATCTCCAACGGGCAGTGCGGCAATTTGATACCTGCCGGAGTTGTCAGTCATCGAAACACGCGTTACTGCGATTGCGGGATCAGTAGCTCGAACCTCCGCTGCGACGATCACGTCGCCGTGCTGGTCGGTGACGAACCCCTCAATTGACGCAGTGGATTGAGCGTAAACGAAGTTCGGTAGTAAAGAGCACAGCAGTAGCAGCATGGACGGGTAATACGAGAAACGTCTGCTTAGCGAGGATCGGCCCATGATTATTCCCCCGCACTTCCTCGCCAACGCAGCAATGCTCCTGTAGGAGAAAAAACTACGGCTATACGTTCATAGCACGTAGTTGAGGGCAAGGAAGGTTCAACCTGCTAGAGACTACTACTAATCCTTTGGATCGTTCTTATGTCTGAAGAAGTCCCCGGCAGGCGTGTACTCAATTTCCGGACTAGTTCCGAACGCGAGGCCAGCGCAACAGTTGTCTTTAATTCCGCTTGCCGAAAGTGTACTCCTCAAGATAAACGAGCACAATCGGAAAATTTACGGTCTCACTCATTGAATCGATCGTGCTTCCAGACTGTCAGTTTTGACAGTAGCAAACATCGATCCTCGCAAATAGTATTCCTTCAATAGGTTACGCTTGTCGCCGAGACAATTGCGGAGGTGTCGCTGCAAAGTTTTCTCAGCGCGACCTCCGTAAAAATACGGAGGACTGACACGGGCAATTTTGAGGAGGTTCGAACTCACACGACTGCGAATGTCCTCGTGACGCGCCGGCGTCGCGGCAATCGCGGGCCACTCGAATAGGCTTCCGCTTAGGCCAAGGATTCGATGGTCCCTCCTCTTAATTGCCCTTCCAGCAGTCGGCTACAGGAAAGGCGCGCAAATGGTTCGACCGTGCAGATGGTTTGACCGCGTGACTACATGAACAGATCGAGATCTCATCCGCTCGATTCACATCACGAGGTCGGTACGATAATCGCTTCTTTTCCGCTGAGCGAGTGTGTAGAGCATGAGTGACAATACGATCAAATCAAAAGCCTTCAGACGCGCCGCCCTAAAAAGCGAATCGTACCGCGTAACGGGCTTGCTCTGTCTGTTAGGCGCATTTGTGATCTTCGTGATTGCCCGTGGCATAACTCTCGGCGACTTTCGTTCAGTTGTGGCTCAGTCTGTCGTTCTTGGTCTTGTTATCACACACGAAATTTTCATGTTGCGAGCAGTGAGGCGAGCGTTGAGTCACGACCTGGAAGTTGCTCCCGAACGCTGGGTGCTAAATGTTTTCATCGAGAGTCAGATTCCCACTGTCGCGCTCTTCCTGCTAATGGCCGGTCCATGGCTAACCGCTTATCAGGTGCTTGTTGCGCCCGCTGTGCTCATCTATTTTCTAATTATTATTCTTTCCACACTCAGGCTGAGTCCGAGCCTGACTCTCCTGACGGGAATGCTTTCATCTTTCGGATACCTGTTCCTGGTATTCTTTACCGAAACAACGTTCGATAATGCAGACGCGCGATTGCACGCGTTTCCTCTTGCCTTCTATTTCATCTACGCACTCCTGATACTGACAGGCGCTATTGTCGGAGCGGTCGTCGCCGGCCAGATTCGGACTCACGTCTCGGCCGCACTGCGGGAGGCTGAACTGCAAAGCGAACTCGAGCGGGTTAACAACAATCTCGAAATCGCGCGCTCAATCCAACAGGGCCTGCTGCCGAGTCGTCCGCCTGAGCTGGACGAATTTGAGATTTCTGGTTGGAACCAGCCTGCGGACCAAACCGGCGGTGATTACTTCGACTGGCAGGCGTTACCGGATGGGAGAGTAGCAATCAGTCTCGCTGATGCGACTGGACACGGTATTGGTCCCGCTTTAGTGAGTGCGTCGTGTCGTGCTTACTCACGTGCCAGTTTACTTGCGGGCGCTGATAAGAATGGATTGTTGGACCAGCTGAATAAACTGCTGGCTGACGATCTCTCAGCAAACCGATTTGTTACCTTCGCTGTTGTCTTTCTCGATCCTTCAAACGCGGGTGTGAAAGTACTATCGGCCGGTCATGGTCCGATCCTCCTCCTTAAAACGCGGACCGACAAGATTGAGAATGTCGAAGCTCACGGAATTCCTTTAGGCATGATCGCCGGTATCCCCTACGGCGGCGGGACAGAGGCGCGACTTGAACCGGGAGATATGTTAGTTCTGATTACTGATGGCTTCTATGAATGGGAAAATCCGGAAGGAGAGCAGTTCGGACTGCAAAGGTTAGAAGCAACAATCCGCGAAGCACAAGATTGCACAGCTGAAGAAGTCATTGCCAGGCTTCGCGAATCCGTCCAGAGGTTTTGCAGAGGCACTGCGCAGCAAGATGATCTGACTGCAGTCGTGCTTAGACGCAAACCTGACGCTGAGCAACGAGCAGCATAATCCTGCTAAGTTTCGCGCAAAGACGCGGACTTTCAGAAAGTTTCGCGCAAAGACGCAAAGGCGCAAAGAGGAGTTATCCATTCGAGAACTTGCAGTCTTTTCTTTGCACCTTTGTGCGTCTTTGCGCGAAACTTTCTTGGTTCAACTTCTATGTGGCTAAGTCAAACACCCTCGATCGATCAGCCTGAAAAGGGCGACATATGTGCAGATGTTTGAAATTCACCTGTGCCGCCCTTTCAGGGCTCGTTGGTTCCTGACAGCGTTGACCGGGGGCGGCGCGCTTCGTGCTTGCCTCTGGCTACCAGATTCCGCGACTTCGGCGCTTAATTCGTTACCTGCTTTCGATTCTTGCAACCGGCTGGAAACCGTATCGATCATCATCCTGCCGCCTGGCGAGCCTGAACGGCATTTCGCTTTGCCCATTCTTCGCGGTGTTGACGGATAATCGCAATCGCTTCGTCGGCGGTCGCGACACATACCGGAATATCAACGTCCTCTTCATTGATAAGCGGTGTTTCGAACGAAAGCATTGAGTCGCGTACCCATTCAACCAGGCCGGGCCAGAGTTTCCCCACCAGAATCAGCGGTGTCTTTTCTAAGTGACGAACCTGAAGTAACTGCCAGATCATCATGGTCTCCAATACGGTTCCAATGCCGCCTGGCGCAACAATGAAAGCGTCTGAGGCAAGCACGAAATGGTGAAGACGCGTGAAAAACGTCTTGTGTTCAAAGGCCAGCTCGACGAATGGATTTACTTCTTGCTCAAACGGTAGATCGACTCGAATTCCCATTGACTTGGCCGCGCCGGCGCTTTCAACACCTTCATTTGCTGCTTGCATCAACCCTGGTCCGCCACCAGTTATGATGTCGCAACCCATTCCAGCAAGCGCACTGGCGGCTCTTTTCGTCTCCTCGTACGCAACGGTTCCAGGCTTTGCGCGCGCAGACCCGAAGATTGTAACGCGATAACGGTCGCGGCGTGATGGCTGTAGTCGCGTCAAATTGTTAACTACGTCCCACAGGCCAAGTATGGAGTCGACGACTACTTGTTTGACCTGATCCTCGTTAGCGAGACTTACCTGATTTGTCCTCTGCAGCGTATTGTCCGTTGCGCTCATATGTCCTCCTGAGTTCCGCTAAGGTGCTTAATGTCGAAACAGTGCCGGATTTTCAGATCTCAATAACATCACCTAGTTGCGGCTTCTCTGACTTCAATCCAAAACGCGAATGAATCAGGTCGCCGAACGCATTTCGCGCGCGGTCTTCACCGTGGGTGATGATCGTGCGCGGTTTCGAGGGCGCCACAGTACTAAACCAATCGAGTAGTCCGTTTTGATCTGCGTGCGCACTGAAGCCACCCATCGTGTGTATCGAGGCACGTACCGGGATTTCTTCACCAAAGATCCTCACCGACTTCGCGCCATCAACCAGTTTCCGGCCGAGTGTTCCTTGCGATTGGAAGCCAACAATCAACACCGCCGTATCTGGATTGGGTAAGTTGTGCCTCAGGTGATGCATGATTCTGCCGCCATTGCACATGCCACTGCCCGCCATAATCAGAGATGCTCCTAAGACACTATTCAGAGCTCTGGAATCTCCCGGTTTTGGGCAAGGACGAGCGACACTAAGACTGCGACGCAGCTCGCCTGACTGGACCATCTGCAATGCTTCCGAATCGAACAGTTCATTGTTGCGGCCGTAAATCTTCGTCGCTTCGATTGCCATCGGACTGTCGAGGAAGATTGGAAAAGGTGGAAGTGTCTTCTTTTGAAATGCACCAGCGAGCAGATACAGGAGTAGTTGAGTACGACCAACGGCAAAAACTGGAACTAAAATCTTGGCTTGATTGTCAATGGCCTTAGAAATAATCTCTCGACCTTCGACGGCCGTGTCGTGCATCGACCGGTGATTTCGATCTCCGTAGGTCGATTCCATAATCACGGCATCCGCCTCTTTGAACGGCTCTGGATCATTCAGTAAAGGCGCACCGCGCGGACCTAAATCACCTGAGAATACGACCACTTTCTTGCGCCCATTCTCAGTCACTGTTAGTTCAACGCTTGCTGACCCGATGACGTGGCCGGCATCGACGAGGCGCGCTTTAATACCCGGCGCAACGTCAAAAGACTGATTGTATTTAACCGGTGTTGCGAGCGGCTTGAGTTTACGGACGTCAGTTTCTTCGAATAGCGGTTCCAATGGAGGCAACTTTTGTAACGCCCGTTTTTGATTCTGCCGTTTTAAATCTTGCTTTTGCAGACCCAAGGAGTCCTTAAGGATGAGCGTGGCGATGTCGAGAGTAGGTCGAGTTGCAAAGATTGGTCCTTTGTATCCCTGGCGCGTCAGCAATGGCAGACGACCGATGTGGTCCAGATGTCCATGAGTCAAGACAACGGCGTCGAGCTTGCCGCCCTCGAGCTGCGTCTTGCGTCGGTTCTTTGCGCTTTCTTCTTTTCGACCCTGAAAGAACCCGCAATCTATTAAAACACTGGCTTTGTTTGTGACGACGTGATAGGCAGACCCTGTTACGTCACCAGCCGCTCCATGGAAATGAATTCTCATCGTCTCTCCTTCACTCTCGTCCGAGCATCAAAGCGGCCAGCGCCACTCAATTACATCCGGTTTATCGATCCCATATTGATGTGCATATTGTCGACAGGCGATCTGCATGTTCCGGTACTTCTCTTTTGCGTGCGACCCGATTGACCGCAGTTTCGGCACACGATCAATCACATCGATCGCCAACGTATAGCGATCAATCTCATTATCGATGGCCAATTCCATCGGCGTGTTTATGTTTCCGCGTTCTTTGTAACCACGAACGTGCAAGTTTTTATGATTCGTTCGGTTATAGGTGAGCTTGTGAATTAGCCATGGATAACCGTGGAAGTTGAAGATTACCGGTTTGTCGGCCGTGAAGAGGCTATCGAAGTCGCGGTCGCTTAGGCCATGAGGATGCTCTCGCTCAGCTTGCAGTTTAAATAAGTCAACCACATTGATGAAGCGAATTCTTAGATCGGAGAATTCGCCTCGCAACAAAGCGGTGGCAGCCAAAGCCTCCTGTGTCGGAATATCTCCGGCACAGGCTATTACGACATCCGGCTCTTGTCCCTGATCGTTGCTTGCTTGACTCCAGATGCTGATTCCTTTCGTGCAATGCGTGATTGCAGTATCCATGTCCAGATACTGCAAGTGCATCTGCTTGTCGCTGACGATTACATTGATGTAGTTCTCGCTGCGCAGACAATGATCAGCCACCGACAATAAGCTATTGACATCAGGCGGCAGATAGATGCGCGTAACTTCAGCTCGTTTGTTCACGACGACATCCAGGAAACCCGGATCCTGATGAGTAAAGCCATTGTGGTCCTGGCGCCAGACGGTCGATGTGATCAAGAGATTCAAGGATGCAATGTTCCGTCGCCAGGACAATTCATTGCAGATAGACAACCATTTCGCGTGCTGGTTGAACATCGAATCAATTACGTGCGCAAACGCCTCATATGTTGAGAGGAACCCATGCCGCCCCGTGAGCAGATAACCTTCCAGCATGCCTTCGAGCGTGTGCTCGCTGAGCATTTCGACGACACGCCCATCCGGCGAAAGTTCTCCGCCATCACTGTCTTCGGGAAAGTAATCGGCTAGCCAGAGTTTCTTGCTGACCTCGTAAATCGCATCGAGCTTGTTCGAACTGTTTTCATCCGGTCCAAAGACTCTGAATGAATCCATATTCAGCTTCATCACATCGCGCAGGAATTTTCCCAGCGGACGAGTGTTCTCTGCTTCAATCCGGCCGGGCTGCTCAAACTCCACGCCGTAGGATCTAAAATTAGGCAGGCGCAAATTCTTTTTCAGTTGACCGCCATTCGCATGCGGATTAGCACCCATACGTCGATTGCCTTTCGGAGTTAACTCCCGCAACTCCGCAATAAAATGGCCATCAGCATCAAACAGCGTTTCGGGCTTATAACTTCGCATCCACTGCTCGAGGAGTTTCAAATGAGCGGGATTCTTTTTCACACCTGCCAGTGGTACTTGGTGCGATCGCCATAACCCCTCGACTTTGCGCCCATCAACTTCTGAAGGCGCCGTCCAACCCTTGGGCGAACGAAGCACGACCATGGGCCAACGCGGCCGAATCGCAGTGCCTGAGCCTCGCGCTTGCTGCTGTAGCGTTCGAATCTCGTTAACGCACTGATCCAGAGTGGCCGCCATCGCCTGGTGCATCGTTGGAGCGTCAGAACCCTCGACAAATAATGGCGTGTAGCCGTAGCCCTTAAACAGATCTTCAAGCTCCTGGTGACTAATCCGGGCGAGGAGTGTGGGATTGTTAATCTTGTAACCATTCAAATTGAGAATGGGTAATACAGCACCATCACGAATTGGATTGAGAAACTTGTTGATGTGCCAGGAAGTAGCGAGCGGCCCAGTTTCCGCTTCCCCATCGCCAACGACGGCAGCGACGATCAGATCCGGATTGTCGAAAGCAGCACCACAAGCATGCGACAGGACATATCCCAGTTCACCGCCTTCATGTATTGACCCAGGCGTCTCCGGAGTGCAGTGACTGCCAACGCCCCCAGGGAAAGAGAAGTCTTTGAAAAAACGCAAAAGCCCTTCTTCGTCCTGGCTTTTCTCCGGATAGACTTCTGAATAGGAGCCTTCAAGGTATACAGGCGCTAAGACGCCAGGCGCGCCATGGCCGGGACCCGCCATGTAGATGATATCGAGGTCGTTTTCCCGGATGACCCGATTTAGGTGCGTGTATATAAAGGACAAAGCGGGACTCGCCCCCCAATGTCCCAGCATGCGGTTTTTGATATGTTCCGGCTTTAAAGGTTGACGTAACAGTGGGTTAGCCTGGAGGTAGATCATTCCAACAGCGAGATAATTGCAGGCGCACCAAAAAGCATGGGTTTTTCGGGCTTCTTCATCTGTCAACGGATTACCTTGAACCGTCGAACGGGCAACTCCAAAAGCGCTGAGGTCGGTAGCTATTGACCTACTCGCAATCATGTAATCCTCCTACTTTGCGCGAAGCCGTGTTCTCAGATATGTGATCGGCCGGAGCCTTCCGGAGATCTGAATTTGGCAACAGACGTACTAATTCCGTTGATTCTATGCGGTATTCGGAAACGCGGTTACTGTCAGAAATAACAGGCGGAGTCACTTAACGGTCATGCACCTTCGAGCTGACTTGCGTGCCACGAAAGCTTGAGATTGAGCTGCCGTGTCGCATTTGCGGCAAGTCGACCAAGTATTCCTGCGTATGTAGGAAACGATAGTGGGACTTGTGCAAGGTCATCAACACGCATCCCTCCCGCGATAGCTACTGCCGCTACCTGAGTGATCTCAACAGCGCGCTCACCCACAACATGACAGCCCAGAATTTTTCGTGTTGCCCGGTCCACGATTAACTTACAAAATCCATCTGTTCGACCATCAATGATCGTTCGCGTAGTCGAATCAAAACCAATATGAGCCACGACCACGTCGTGAACCGCACGTGCTTTCGCCTCCGTCAGACCAACTTGTGCATACTCGGGATCGGTAAAACTTCCGATCGGAACACCAAGATTGACGATCTGGGCACCTACTCCTTTGATCGCGTTGGTAGCTGCGATGTACCCATCTTGAATCGCCTGCGGAACTAACATCAGACGACCAGTGACATCACCAGCCGCAAACACGTTAGGAGATGAAGTTTGAAGGAATTCGTCCGCCTGAATAAAACCTCTCGCATCAGTCGTTACGCCAACCTTGTCCAAATCCAATCCATCAGTGTTTGCCACCCAACCAATAGCCGTGACGGCAAGCGCAGCCTCAACACTCCCTTTATCGCCATTCTTGGAAAAAACCATCCGCACGCCTTCAGGTACTTTTTCAAATGATTCGATGACCCCGAAATTCTCCGTAACCTCGATTCCCGACTTCCGGAAAGCATCCGCAACCGCCGTAGACACATCTTCATCTTCAGTCGGAAGAATTCGAGCTCCCGCATGGAACAGTTTGATTTTTGAGCCAAACGCATTGAAAACTGAGGCCACCTGAGCACCTGTCGCGCCCGCGCCAATCACTAGCATCGACGGAGGCACTGAACGTAAGCTCCACGCATCACTGTGAGTTGCCGTCAGCTCGAACCCGGGAACAGAGAGCTTTCGACTTGAGCCGCCGGTACAAACGATGAACTTTTTCCCTTTAAGCTCCAATCCAGTACCAGTGATAATCGTTTCTCTATTGACGAACCGCACTCCACGCGAATTCTCATGGACTGTTACACCGACGTCATCGATGTGTTTTCGAAAGGCCGAATGCGCTCTTACTGCACTGGTGACTTCGCGCACTCTCTCGAGTAGGCGCGTGTAATCAAGAACGGGTTCACTGACACTGATACCGTAACGAGCTAATTGCCGAGTGTTTCTGAGCAAGCGGGCAGCATGGGCCAATGTTCGAACCGGCACCGGCCCATCATTTGCTGCCATGCCCCCAAACTGACCTTGAGTGACCAGAGCGGTGTTTGCGCCGAGATCTCCGGCACGAAGTGCAGCCACGACACCAGCAGGACCAGCACCGATCACAATCACGTCTAGCATGATTTACGTTAGCTCTCTACTTGATGTGAACGACGCCAGCGGCGGGCAATGCGGTTGATAGGACCACGAAGTACGACGTAAGGGACTACCGCTAAAAGAATGGCAACAATTATCGTCTCAAGGGGATAAATCCACCGCTGGACTATCCACTGGTAAATCAGATCCATGACAATTGCCAGGACGAACACCCGCGCGATCGCCTTCCATGCCTGACGTAATAACTCGGCTCGTTGCAGCGGATCGGTCACGACGGTCCACAGAAAAGGGGGTCGACCCTCTCTGGCATCCTTCAAGCCCGCTTTCAGTGCCAGCAATAGAGCCATCGCTGGCTGCAAAATAATGCGAAAGGTCATTGGACCGCCTACGCGTGCCAAAAGGTTATCCCATACCCGAGCCAACATCTCTTCCATTGGCTTTAGCTACATTGCCTAGAAATGAAATGAGCCAGAAATCTGAACTGAATAGCCTTGAAACGTCGACCTGTTCGCGAACTCTTTAAAATACTTGAAACCCAAACTTAGATTAGCCGCCGGCAACATCACATTCGTCGCGAAGCCCAGCGCATTTACCCTGTAATGAGCGTTTGCTTGCTGTGGAGTAATAGTCGGTCCGGTCTTGTTCGTGGTCTGCCATTGGTTGTAACCAACGAGGCCGAGTTGCAGACGGCCCTCACCTCCAAGACCGATTGAATGCGTTACGGAATAATCCAAGTTTAAAGTTTGCCCTGGATGAATATTGCTTTGCTTCTGAGTGCTATGGAATTCATACATCTGGAAAGCCGAGACAGAAGTCGCTTTGCGTTCGCCTAAGTAGACAGTTTGACCTGACGCAAAAACGTGGGTCCAATAGCCGGAGCCAACGTTATCATTTGCTTCAGCGTCGAACCTTCCTGTCGGCGCAAGAAATCCATAGATCGTTCGAATGGCCACGCGGTCCTTGGTCCAACCGAGAATGAACGGTTGGTAATACGAATCGGCAAACCCGCCGCCACCGCTTATTGGTCCGGTAACATCTGAAGTGAGAGAATTGTTGGCAACTGGAAAAGTAGCTGACATCGAAAGCTTAGCGCCTCCGAGAATCTCTTTTTTACTTACCCAAGTTAGAGTGTTCATGTCCATTATTACTGAGTTGTTTCCTGTCGCTATTACTTCGCCGTCAGGGCCCTTCAGTCGATCACGCGAGTAGATCAGAAATTGGTTTGAATACGTAAAGCCTGACGCGGGCGTAACTCCGGAGTTCGTAGCGCTCATACCCAGCGGATACACGCCTCTGACCTGGGCCTGATCCTGATCAACGCCAACAACCAGGCAAACCAGTGCACATAAACCAGCTGAAACAATCCAACGGCAAGGGAAACGTTTTCTCATGCGCTGACTTCTATGTTTGAAGATCCGCGAGCCAGCGCAACGCTCGCAGTCCAGGCATGAAGCAATATTCACCGCCGCGTGTCACAACGAACTGCGGTATTCCCTGGCAACGCCTGCGAACTGGCTTGCGGGGCACCGTAAAATAACCCTTACCTTCAGTCGAGCCGACTATCGGATCTTTATCAGCTCCAGCTCCAAAGAAAATTCCGTCATTAATCCATTCTGATTGGACAAACTCAAACTGCCGACCGATATTTGCTCCGACGAAAGCAAACATCAGCCCACGCTCGGCGCCGTCGTCGTCCAAAACGCCGTCCGGAAGTAATGGCCCATAGGCAGTGCCACGACGAATCATTCGATGGATTCTGGCGACTCCGGCGATCGCGGCGTCACGAGGGTTTGTGCGACGAATGTGTGACCCGCCTGGTGTTTTCAATCCGGCCGCGTCATCCTCCTGAAAAAGAAAATTGTTGTTTCGCTGAGGATCCGCACCAAGTTCTGGATCATCATGAAAGGGACAAAGAGCCAACGGGGCGCCACTGCGCCAGCGTCCCATCATCTTTGCCGCGAGTAACTCTTCATCGTTGGGATCCGTGGAGTTGGCTTTTAGATATCTTCGAAACTCAGCTACGCGTTGATGCAATTTTCGAAATACCACATACGTACCGTTTCGTCCCAGTAGCTCAGGCTGCGTCTTCTGAATACCACCGATTTCGTCAGGGTATCCGAGTACAAACTCTCCTGCCTTGAGTGGTTTTTCCTGCGGATTGCTTCCAGGAATGCCACTTCCTTCGATAGCGGGATGACTGATTCCATCTCGATATCCAAAAGGCTCCTTTTCATTCGGCAGCGCGTGACAGTTCTGCCGCCAGATGGCCTGAATGCCCTTCATGCTCTGGTAAGTCTTTCGCGCGTTAGAAAGAACACCTTCAAGCCGCTCTTCATTCGGCGATACGGCTACGATTACAACGTGAACATCGCGTGATCCGAGCGGCTCTTCCCAGTTCTCAGGACTGCTTTCTCCTACGTCACCCAGCTCTTTAGCGCGCGCTGCCATTCCCTGCCGAAATTCCCATGAAAAACTGTCGAGCGACTCTTGTGGGACGCCGAGCGCTTTGAAACCCTGATAAGTTAAAGCGACGCTCACCCATGTGTCAGCCAATGGACTGTTCGGGTTAGCTGCCGAAGTGACGACCTTCGACACTCTATCCATCAACTCCCGTCCTGCCTTGCGATCATCGATCCGCAGCGCAATGTAGGTCGCCACGTACGGAGCAGGACGGGGACGTAATACGCCGCTTTGAATATCGTCGAGCTCAAGATTGGCGGT
>DATBSH010000088.1:0-15100 GCA_036559885.1 Pyrinomonadaceae bacterium | reverse complement strand
CGAAATTCCCATGAAAAACTGTCGAGCGACTCTTGTGGGACGCCGAGCGCTTTGAAACCCTGATAAGTTAAAGCGACGCTCACCCATGTGTCAGCCAATGGACTGTTCGGGTTAGCTGCCGAAGTAACGACCTTCGACACTCTATCCATCAACTCCCGTCCTGCCTTGCGATCATCGATCCGCAGCGCAATGTAGGTCGCCACGTACGGAGCAGGACGGGGACGTAATACGCCGCTTTGAATATCGTCGAGCTCAAGATTGGCGGTTGCTTGACTCACGGTTTCTCACTTTATGCAGTGGCGATGTTCTTCCAGAAATTCTGAAGACTCTCCGTACCGCCGAATAGCGTAGTGAAGTTAGTTGAGTCCACCATCACGATGTCGCCGGCGCGACCGTCGTTGGGTGGCAGCCAGAGCAGACAATTGAATTCCGTATTTCCGGCAGCTGTGAAAGGATGTGGCCGGTCGGGATCGATAGGCTGTCGTGCCAGCACGTGCACAGTCTTGCCATTATCTTTCGTCAATGCGTAATGCGGCAGGTGTGGATGGAAATTGAGAGTGGGGACATTTTTGAGCAGGCCCAGTTTGTCAAAATCACGAAAAGCTGTTAACGGAGCAATGTCTCGCGTGCCTTTGATAAGTGCCGGACGGAGTCCCCACTGATTTATTACGGGCACATTCAACGCGGTCATTAGCGATCGGGTGTACTGGCTGAACCGCTGCTGGCGAGGTACCAGCGCATCACCGTGGTGCCTATATTCCATTTGTTGCTGTTCTTTGTCCTCGACGAAGCCAACATCGTGGTGCGGCCCGATCATCAGGCAGGTGCCTTCACGGTTTAGCCATTCATTAATTGCTTCGATCTCCTCCGACGCGGCTGTTTGTCCAGATAACAGGTGGTCTAAGCCGAAGACTAGCAACGTGTCAGCGTCCGCAAGGATGCGCTCATCGATCGGCTGTTTGTATCCCGCCTGGTCGATGCGCTGAAATACCGCGACGGGTTGACCAGTCACTTCGCCCGCAAGTTGTTGAAAGCTCAACGTAGAGCGGTGAAATAACTCGAGCGTGCCCGCAATTCCCTGTAGAAACTGTGCCGCACTCCATTCTGGTGTTTCGTAGGCCGGCCAGAGGACATTGCGAACTTCGGTCATCGTGGAGAAACGGTTCTCCATCTCTGCTGGATCGCGTTGAGTTTCCCAGGGATAACTCCACGTCCAGTAGATACTCAGGCGGCGCCTGCCGGGCGTGTATTTGCGCGGAATGTGGTTTTGGTTGTATGTGCGTGCAGGTGGTTTTGCTGCGCTCATACGATGAGCCTTTCTCTGGATGCCGAATTACGATTAGTTAATTTGTTATTGCATTTGATCGAGCATCTCGCTTAACGCTGCCTTGACCTGCAATCCCTTCTTGATTTCATCAGCGCTGTAATACGGATACTCCGCGTATTCCAAAAAGCTCGGACACTGGTGGTCACGTACGAACTTGATGAATGCGTCGGGATTTGTTTTCCAGTCTTCGGGAAACCCTTCGAGGTTTTCGAACACGGTATTAACTCCAAGGCTGATGAAAAGAGCGACTGCGTCTTCCGTGTACTTGTCGAAGTCGGTATCGAAAATCCCCTGATACATGAAGTAGTTCGTACCATTAATTGGGAACAGCACCCAACGTAGGTAATGCAACTTCAGCGGAGCAAGCACGTCGGGGTGTAGTGCCAGGGTCTTTTCGATGTTTTGCGCATATTGGTAAAACACGGGTTCACGTCCCGGGATGATTTTCGCGATGATTGTGAATCCGTGACAGGCAGGAGTCTTTGGGTATATGGGACCGTACTTACCTTGTGGTAAGTGCGAAGTGTCTTTTGGCATTGCCATTGCGGCCGGTTTGATCTCCATAATCCTTCTCCTTATTTCATACTTTTCCTAAGAGTAGATCGTACGGAGCAAGACACAAATTTGTACTGTCATAATTGACAGGGAGGAGAGAAAGCCGGCGGACTTGTGTAGATCCTGTCAGAATTAACAGGTCACTTCCCTCTTTCTTAATCGCTAAACTCCGGCTGTGTTGCCCACTTGCCCTTTTGACTGGAGGTTGAAGCAGCCTTCAACTTTTGTTCCTACACTGAAATCCCGACGTCATTATTCTTCGGCTGCACGGGAACGGAGTTTGCGAATTAGCCTGATGCCAACTCACACGCAATCTAAGGAAAGGTGATTTATGAAAGAGTTCAACTTGACGCAAAAACTCTCGGCTGAGTTTCTGGGAACGATGTGGCTAGTTTTCGGCGGTTGTGGCAGTGCGGTGCTTGCAGCTGCGTTTCCGCAGGTAGGGATCGGACTACTTGGAGTGTCGTTCGCGTTTGGTCTCTCGGTCCTCACGATGGCTTTCGCGGTCGGCCATGTGTCAGGCGGTCACTTCAACCCCGCAGTCACAATCGGCTTGTTCACCGCCCGGCGTATTCCCGCGAAAGACATTCTTCCGTACGTCGTCGCACAGTTGGCTGGCGCCATTGCCGGCGCGGGAGTTTTGTATCTAATTGCGACCGGGAAAGCGGGATTTGATGTCGGTGCAGGTTTCGCATCAAACGGTTATGGAGCTAACTCACCCGGAGGGTATACATTGCCCGCTGCGCTAATAAGCGAAGTAGTAATGACTTTCTTTTTCCTTATCGTGATTCTCGGCGCTACGGACGAAAGAGCTCCAAAGGGACTTGCACCGATCGCGATTGGACTGGCGCTGACTCTCGTACATCTCGTGAGTATTCCCGTCACGAACACTTCGGTGAATCCAGCACGGAGCACCGGACCCGCATTATTTGTGGGAGGATGGGCGATCAAACAACTATGGCTGTTCTGGGTTGCGCCGTTTGCCGGTGCGGTTATCGCTGGTGCGGTGCATCGTGTTCTGATGACAGAGAGTGAAACTGCTGAGATCAGCCCAGCATTGGAGCCGACGATGACGCCATGATGTTTTAGGCATCGGGTGTCAGGTCTCGGGTGTCAGGTGGCAGCCTGACACCTGATTTTCCCGACACCTGACACCCGATACCCGACACCTGAAACTTATTTCACTTCCGGAATCAGATAAAACATCAATGCAATAATCGCGTAGACAGTCACCAGTTGGACGCCTTTGTACCAGTTCGACTGCCCATCCCCAGACACCATCGCCCCGATTAGTACAGCCATAAACAACGAACCAATCTCGGCGCGACCAAATGCGAGTTCCAACGGTTGTGGCGCGATAAAGTAGCTAGCAATCACGAGTAGCGGAGCAACGAACAACGCGATCTGGATACAACTACCGAATGCAATTCCCACCGACAAATCCATCTTGTTCTTTCGCGCCATAGCGACAGCGGATCCGCTTTCTGCTGCTCCACCCACGATCGCCACAAACACGATTCCAATAAAGACTTGCGACATACCGAGCGCTTTACCAGTTTCCTCTGCCGCGCCCACGAGAATCTCGCTCATCCAGGCAGCCAACACAGAGGCAACCAACAAACTGATCACGGCGCGCGAGACACTCCATTGTTCGCCGTGGTGCTGGCCTGCACCCTCATCACTCTCCAAACTCGCGAACGCTGAAGAATGGGTTCTGAGGGAATACAGAATATAAAGTGCATAAGCTACCAGTAACAGAATGGCAATTCCGAGATTCAGGAGTTTCTCCTGTCGCACTACCTCGTTTGGCGCAAGGACACGACTGAAGGCGCTGGGAACCATCATGCTTGCAGCGGCTAAGAACATCATTGTGCTGTAAGTGCGAGCGGCAGTGGCGTTGAATTTCTGGTCGTGGAAGCGGATGCCGCCGAGTAAGAAGGCAACACCCAGAGCTAACAAACAGTTGGCAAGGATTGCGCCCACCAGAGATGCGCGCACCATATCGAGAAGACCTGCCTTCAAAGCGACGAGTGCGATAATCAATTCTGGCGCGTTACCAAACGTTGCATTCAACAAGCCGCCAACTGCATCGCCTGTCCGTGTCGCAATCTGTTCGGTCGATTGCACAATCAGCGCGGCGATGGGAACGATGGCCACTGCAGCCATGAAAAAGAGCACAGGAGCGGAGACGTGTCCAAGGTGTTCAAGAGCTACCGTAATCGGGATGAATATGAAAAACCAATTGATTGGACTGCGGATGAAGCTGCTGAAGGGTGTATGCGGGATTGGCGATCCAACGTCGTGAAGTTCAGCTACTGCGGATCCACTGTTAGTAGACATGTCTGACATCCCTTTCGTAATTCAGAACACAAACTCGACTGTTTGGAGTGCGATTTCGACGAGTCTGGATCGCCGCTTTCCTGCTTCGAGTTGACGCTGCCGTCGTGGGGGAGGGGGCGTCAAGCCGCCGTAAGCAAAGCGGCGACACCGACTCGTCGGGACACATTGCAAAGACCGATGCGCTACTGTCCTGCTTGATCAAGTAACCTGACTTGGCCAGTTGTGACTTGATAGATTGCTCCAACAATCTTTATCTTGTTTTCTGCTAACCGTGCCTGTCCCTCAGGCGTTTCGACAATTTGCTTTACAGTCCAACGAACATTACTTTCGATTGCTTTAGCTAAGTGCTCTTCAGCTGACAGTGTGGGATCCGAAGGCGGCAAACCTTTAAGGATGTTGTCAACCAGAGTTTGAATCCGAGAACGATGTTGCTCTCCATGATCCCTGGTTTGCACCGCCGCCTTAACAGCCCCGCATCCCTGATGTCCAAGGACTAAGAAAAGCGGTGTGTTCAGATGTGATGCCGCGTACTGGAGGCTTCCAGCCACTTCAGGCGAAAAAATGTTTCCCGCAACGCGCACAACGAATAACTCGCCGAGGCCGGTATCAAAAATAAGTTCTGGAGGAACACGCGAATCAGAGCATCCAAGGATCGTCGCAAACGGCTGCTGCGAATTTACGAGTCCCTTCAACGTTTCACGCACTAAACCCGGAAAGCGAACCTCACCTCTCCGGAACCTTTCGTTTCCGTCGATAAGTCGCTGCAAGGCTTGGTCAGCAGAAGGCGCAGTCGGGAACAAAGAAGCTTGTTTACCTTTCTTCTAGCCAGTCCAGCGACGCGGCAAGCGCGACACGGCATTAGCAGCGCAGACAGTCTTGGCCACTTCGAATGTAGCAACCGGCGCCATGCCGGATACTGTCAATATTGCTAGGTACTGGGAGCGCACCCGTCCTCGCGTGCAATGAGTGCCGCCACGCACCAATAAGATCATCATTAATGAGGAATTCTGTTTGCACATTTGCACGCGAGGACGCGTGCGCTCCCAGTGTCCGGGGAAACCTGTACAAAATACCAGTAGTCTCCAACGGCTTACGTTCGGAAAATCGCTGTACAGGAGGCTGCAAAACGTGAGCCGGGTCAGTCGGACCAGGATAGTGGTTGTTTGTGGGTTAGCATTGTCGGCGACGTGGTACCTCGCCTCAACCCCTCGCTCACAAGTCTCTGCATCGCCCGATCTGTTCCCGTTAACCTCTGTGGCTTTAGGTGACGACTCTGACTACGTTGGCAGCGAGGCTTGCAAGGACTGCCACGAGGACCAGTTCAAGGCGTTCTCACATACATCACACGCTCAACTCGCAAATATCGGTGCTTGGAAAAACAAGGTAACCGGCTGTGAAGCGTGTCACGGCCCAGGCAAGGCGCATATTGCAGAAGGCGACCCGGGCAAAATCATCGGCTTCAAAAACAAATCATCCAAGGAAATTTCTGAGACATGTCTCACGTGCCATGCGGGCAAAGAGGAGCGGAACAATTTCAGGCGCGGCGAACACTGGCGCAACGACATCGGCTGTACCGATTGCCATACATCACACTTCACCCTGGGCAATCGAAACATCTCGAAGTCGATCTCATTTGTTGACAAAGCCAACGCCGAAAAGCCTGACTTCTCGACCATTCATTTGCTACCGGTCGGGGAGCCGCATCTTTGCATCAGCTGTCACGGCGAGGTCAAGCCCGACTTCAACAAGCCGTTTCATCACAAAGTTCTCGAAGGGGTAATGAAGTGCAGTGATTGTCACAATCCACACGGCGGTTTCGAACTGAAGCAAACAAGATTAGCCACTGGCGCCGATGCGGCATGCATAAAGTGTCACGCCGACAAGCAAGGTCCTTTTACGTACGAACACGCACCGCTCAAGACAGAAGGGTGCGCTGCCTGTCACACACCACACGGTTCAGCAAATCCGCGATTATTGAAGTTCAGTAGGGTGAATCAACTGTGCTTGACTTGCCATAGCGTTGACCATGGCGTCGGAGCTGATGAACCCGCTGGACCGACGCATAACCAAAACGCGCAGTATGCCAGTTGTACGAACTGTCACGTGAAGATTCACGGCTCGCGAACAAGTCCTGTGTTTTTTAGGTGAGGACCTTGGATTTATGGCTGGCTCAATTGCAGAACGGGAGCGCAGCGACCAATGAACGGTAAATTGAGCGCGTGATGAGTTGAAAATCGGTCGCTTCGCTCCGGTTCCGTAGTTGAGCGATGTCGCTGGTAGGTGGTTATGAAGAAAAAGACAACATGGTTAGTAGCCGGATTAGCCCTAAGTTTGCTGGCCCTTTTGTCATTGGCGAACGCTCAACAACCCTCTCCGAGTCCCGCGGCTAAAAAATCAGACAACGGTAACGGCCCTGTTCAGGCTGGAGAAGATGCTGGCCAGTACACTATCACTTCAAGCGTTGAGTTCGGCTATCGCGGACTTAGAGTTATCGGTGACCTTAACAAATACCAAAGCGACCTGAATTACAGAGTCGGACCACGTCTCTTCGACTCGACCTTCTTGATGCGGTCGAAGGATGGCAACCACGGATTGTTTGAGACGGCTCTCGTCACTGCAACTGGATGGGGAGGAGATCCCAGCGGTCAACTGAGAATCAGTATCGAACAACCAAAGTGGTATCGGTTCGATGGCACCTATCGGAAGTTCAAGTACTTCAGATTCCTTAACTCTTTCGCGAATCCCAACTGGGTGTTTTCGCCCTCGAATTTCAGCGTTCCACCAAAACCCTTTACCGGGGAGCATGGCTACAACACCGAGACAAGGATGGGCGATTTTGACCTCACCATCCTGCCCAAAAATAGGTTGATTAGATTCAACGTCGGTTATTCACCTGAAAGGTACAACGGCCCTGCTTTCACTAACTATCACCTCGGAGGCAATGAGTTTAATTATCCGTTGAATCTTAAGTCACGGGCCGACGATTGGCGTTTTGGTGCGGATGGCACACTTGGGCCACTCGATTATTCATTCCTGCAAGGCTTCAGACGTTTTCGCGATGATACGTCTACGAGTCTGGGATCAACGCCGGGAATTAATCTAGATCCCGCCAAAGGACAGCTTACAAGTTTCTTTCATCACGAACCGGCCCGCGGCAGTATCGACTTCACACGGTTCAGTTTGCACTCACTTATAGCAAAGAGACTGGATGTCACCGGGCGAATTGTTTACAGCAACACCGATTCTAATTTTACTTTCATCGAAAACTACAGTGGCACCAACTGGAACCCTCGAGTGTCTGGATGGCCGCCAGGACCGCTTCCGTCAACGCCGAACACACTCAATCTCGGGCAATACAACATCACCGGAGACTCCAATCGTCCGAGCTGGCTTGGGGACGTCGGTATGACTTGGTTGGTCACAAACAAGTTTCGGCTCTCAAATACCTTTCGCGTTGAGGACTTCAAAATCCATGGTAACGCTATCTTGTCTGACTTCTTCTCGCTAACGCGTCCTTCAGGGGCCACTACAGTCACTGACACGATAGGCTTCAGTAATTTGGACGCTCACACGACTACCGAATATCGCAAGTATCAAAACATCGTCGAGGGTGATTTTCAGTTCAATGCTCACAATGCGGTGCACTTCGGCTATCGCTATGGACATCGCCGCATTGCAGAGAGCTTCGAGGGGTTTAATCTCGGGTCTAACGGTTCTGTCCCTCCACCAACTCGTAGTTCGTCAAGCGACACAGATGAAAATAACACTCACGCTGTGTTTGGTGGATTCAAAACGCGTCCGGCCAACAATTGGACCATGTTCTTCGACTTCGAGCGCGGCACAGCCGATAATGTGTTCACTCGCATTGGAAACTACGACTACACGAATATTCGGGCAAAGAGTAGATACTCTCCCAGCAAAAACCTTTCGTTCAATCTTGCGGTAATCACGAGGGACAACTCTAATCCTTCGGAAATAGCCGGGGTCTCATTAGAAGATTTCGGTGTAACTATAAAATCACGCGTCTTTACTTCCTCAGTTGACTGGACCGCAACCTCCAAATTCTCAGTTAACGCCGGCTACAACTACAACTGGATTAATAGCAACGCGGTTATCAATTACTTCTTCAATAACATCCAACATCCTGAGGGTCACAGCCTCTATTACGTGAGAAATAACTTCTTCTTCATTGATACAACGGCGCTGCTCTTTCCGCGAGTTAGCCTTTTTACGTCGTATCGAATTAACAAAGACACTGGTCAGGGAAACCGCGTCGCCGATCCAGTAGGGACTCCAGGATTTCTGATTTCGTCGTACCCGAATAGTTACCAATCTCCGGAAGGGCGGCTCGCGATCAGGCTCCATAGACGGCTGGATTGGAATATCGGCTATCAGTATTACAACTATAACGAAAGCGCGATTGTGGGCCCGCGACCACAAAACTATCACGCGCATCTGCCATACACATCGTTGCGCTTCTATTTTGGACGAAAGGAATAAAGGGTGTCCTGATCTGTAAGGGGCGGCACTCTGTGGCCGTCCGTGCTGCAACTCGATTCGGGGCGTCCACAGAGTGCCGCCCCTACAGATTTCTAAACCGGGAGCTGAGAACCATGAATTTGAGAACAATGGTACTTGTGATTGCTATCACTATAGCAGTAACTGCATTGGGCATCGTTTCGGCAGGTGCAGGTGACGATATGAAACATCAATTCGACGCGGCGGCTACTTACAAGTCGAAGTGCGTCGCTTGCCATGGAGCAAAGGCTGAGAAGAAATTCGACACGACCAAATCGGATGATATGCATGTTGAGATCATCCTAAAGGGCAAGAAGATGGAGAAGCCACCTAACATGCCAGGATATGAAAGCAAGGGCATCACGGCGGATCAAGCAAAGGCATTGCTGGCCCACATGAAGTCGTTGAAACAATAGCAATTCCGAGTCTTTGGCAGCCTGATAATAACGGCAATTTTTTGTCCGTATGGTGACCCCGCGACCGCGCGGAGTCTTTTTCTTTGATTTAGGAAAGAAACAACAAGGTCGTGGTCTAAAGCTCTCCCGGAAAGGTTTAATCGTGGAAAGGAGCCAAAAGGATTCGAGTCACAGACGCATCAGGAACGCACGGCGAAGACGAGCACGAGCGCGGAGATTCAAGAGTTTGGGAAACAACTGCGTAACTGAGGGAAAACTTCCTCAGCAGGATCCGATAGCCATAGAAGAAACGCTCCCCAGCGGCCCGGCCTCATCAGGTTGTGATTCCAGAGATGTTTCGTATCTTCGCCGTAGGGTCCGTTAGACCACAGTAGTTCCGCTTTACTTTACTAACGATCACGACCGAGAATACCGAAACGATCGCGACGATAGTTTTAAAAGCCGTATACTACAGGTGCCAGCAACAGTACGACTAACGCGACGATTGCGGTGAGGGGAATGCCAACACGGGCGAAATCCGAAAACACGTAGCCACCGGGTTTCTGAACCATCAGGTTGGTTTGGAATCCGGCTGGATTAATGAACGCGGAGGATGCTCCGCTCATCAAAACCATTGCAAACGGGAAGAAGCTCACTCCGAGAGCTTGTGCCAACGAAATTGCCACTGAAAACATCAATACTGCTGCTGCAACATTTGAGATTACGTTTGTGAGGAGCACCGTACCAAGGTACACAGCTGCCAGGGCCATCATCGGACTTCCGCCGCCGATTGATGCCAAGACATCGGCTGCCTTCTTAGCGAGTCCGCTTCCGGTGACTGCAGATTCCAACCCAACCGCTGAGCCGAGCACGACAATCGTCTGCCAATCGATGCTCTGCCATAACCGATCAATTGTCAGACATCCCGTCAATAGCATTGCCATCGTTGCTAATAATGCCGCATTGAGCATAGTCATGATTCCGGTTGCAGCGCACACGATCATGCTGACAGTAATCGCCAAGGCAACCATTGCCCGATCGATTCGCTGGACGCGAAAACCCTCGAGCCTTTTCGTCAAAATGAAATCTGACTCGCGGCGGTTCTCGTAGAAGAACGCGTCATTTACTTCCACCACGCCAGCATCCGCTGGTTGAAGGTGCAAGTCTTTAAGCACCTCTCGTGGAGCTTCACCGTTTCGGGAAACTCCCACCAACATCAATTCATAGGGACTATCAGGAAGCGGCAGGTCTCCGACCCTGTGGCCGTTTGCCGGCGACTTGGCTGACAACACAACTTCCACCAGCTGATGTTCATGTCGCTTGCTCACCATCTTTGTGGCGTAAGCTGGGACTAAACCGATCGTGGTCCACAAACCCGGCAACACGTCAGCTGGCGCAAGGAAAGTAATTAGGTCACCGCCCGATAATGCTAGAGTCGGCTCCAATTGTAAGGATTCTCCATCTCGGGTGATCGATTCGAGAGTGCAACCGACAGGGTTGACGAGGCCTACCTGCTCCAGCGTTTTGCCTTCTAGCTTCGATGAATCTTCAACCAGGAATTCACTGCGATAAATTCGATTTTCAGCGCCCCCCTTCTTAGAGGTTCCATCCGGCAACAGACGAGGAGCAATGAAAATTAAGAACAGAAGGCCGGCAATTGTGGCGGGCAAACCGATCCACATTGGGTCGAAGAAAGCGATCGGTTTAACTGCCGCTAGCTGACCGTTCGCCACCGCGTCCGACACCAAGCCGGCGATGATTAAATTAACCGAGGTTCCAATTAGTGTGGTCGTACCGCCCAATAGCGCCGCATAACTTAAACCCATGAAAAGTTTTGAAGCGTTCAATCCCGTACGACGCGTTATATCGCGCACCGCTGGAATCATCATCGCCACCAATGGCGTGTTGTAGAGAAAAGCACTGGCAACAGAGACTGGCACTAATATTTTCAGCTGTGCGCTGGTAATCGATTTGGGTAGCCCTATCAATCGCTCGGACAAGAGTGAGATGGCACCGGTTGCATACATCCCTGCTGCAACCGGATAGAGTGCGGCTACGGTTAACACTCCGGTGTTGCTGAAACCGTCCACCAATGCGGCTGTAGGTGCAAGTCTTAGTGTTATCGCAACGGTAACGGCGCCTATAAAGATCAACCAGATCGGGAATCGATTCCAAACCAAAAAACCAAACATCGCGACGAGAAGGGCAAGTGTTGTCCATGCTTCGATTGTCATGGTTTTGTTTTACTCAAGGAATCTCTACACCGGACTGACGTCTCGGCGGTTTTGCCGGCCGCTCCTTAGGTTCAAGAAACTGCGGAAACACTATTTGCGTTCATCTTTTGTTGCGGCATGCAAAAAGTCACTTGGCTGTTTCCTTTTTGTTGACACTTGCGAAGGATCCACAATAAACCGCGGAGACGCAACGAACGCAGAGGCTACGCAGAGAATTGAAAATCATCAGTACCCGAATCAATCCTTCATCGACTTTCGAACATCCAACATCGCTTCCTGATTTACCTGGAGCCACCCTTTTCCGGGACGATCGAGATCGGCGATTAGGTACAGTACCGCCGAGAAGCCTAAGACAAGCATCAGCACGGCTAACGATCGTCGTTTACTCGCCATTCCTTCCTGATAACCGACCGCTGCCATAGCGAGGATGAGGAGTCCATACAGCACAATCCAAATCACACTTGGAATGCGGCTTCTCAGTCCTGCTGTTAGGCGTTGCGAATGCAGATCGATTATTTGATTGAGGGATTGAACAAAGAGTGAGGTGATGGCCGATCGTTCCTTTTCGGTTAAGGCTACTGTTTGTGACCACAGACGTTTATGTAGTTCTTCAGATTTTGCGATTGACTCTGCCAATTTTTCTGGCTGCGTGGCTCCCGTTAGTCGAACATCTACGTATTCGCGCAGTATCCCACGCACTTCCGTTCGGATTGGGTCGGGCAGCAGCTCGGCCCGAAGATAGGTGGTTGCAATCGCATTTGCTTCTGACTGCACGAGTTGTCGCCGAGACTCGAAACGAGAGCTTGCGAGCCCAAAAGTGAAAGCGAGCATGAATGCTAATAAAGCAAGCGTAGCCGCAACCATGCCCGCCGGAAGCGCTTCTGGATCATCCGCGGTACGTCGCCGCCGATACTGCGCCATTTTGAAACCGAGCTGAACGGAAAGTAGAGCAATTGCAACAGAGGTTGGGAAAAGGCTCCAGAGTGGAAGAGGATCAAGCAATCCATTGTTTGTCGGTAGCATCGGGGGAGACCTTTCATTTAAGTACGCTGCTCAACAACAAGGCGATGACGATGGTTGAGATGATCGTTACCAGACCCGGTTGCATGAAGCTGTGGTTCAATAAATATTTCCCTATCTTCGTCGTACCGGTTTGATCAAACGAAACGGCGGCGAGTAAGGTGCCGTATGTTGGTAGAAAGAAGATTCCATTAGCGGCGGGATACAAAGCAACAAGTGTTGCAGCAGGTAGCTTCAAAGCGACGCCAACAGGCATCAGTATCGCAACGGTGGCAGCTTGACTGAAAAGCATTGTCGATAGGATGAACATGCCAATAGCAAACATCCAGGGATACAGTTGCACAACATGCGAAATGCCACCAACAATAAAACTACGGTTGCCTTCGAAGAATGATGAACCCAACCACGAGATGCCGAGTATGCAAATGATCGCCGTGATACCACTTCGCATTATTGTGCCCTTGAGCGCAACCTCGGGCGAAGCTTTGAAAACGATCATGATCAGACCAGCAATCGCGATCATTACTATCATGATTGCCATTCCCATACTTACCTGATCTGTTTCCGTTACTCCGTTTCCCGTAACTTCATACACCGGTCTCAAGTTGGGAAATATTCCAATCACTACAACTAGAATGATGCCGAGAAGAAAGAACAGCATCGATCCGCGGGCTCGAGTCAGGTTCTTGCCGTCGACACTTGTCGTACGCTCCGCGTCCTTTACTTTCCCACTCGCGAGACGTGTTTGATATTCGGGATCATCCTCCAGATTTTTTCCGCGCCACGCTACCGACAGTGAGCCTATGATCACCCCCAGGAAAGTAGACGGAATAGTTATCGCTAGCATTCGCGGAAGAGATACTCCTTGAGCCAATAAAAATCCGAGCATAGCAACAGTCGCTGCAGAGATGGGCGAAGCAATCACACCCTGAAATCCTGCTATGACACTAATCGAGAGTGGACGTTCAGGTCGGACCTTGCCGCCCCGTGAAACCTCCGCAATAACCGGAAGCAAGGCGTAAATGACGTGAGTAGTACCTGATGCCAGAACCAGAACGTAGGTCACAATAGGAGCCACGAAGGTGATGTATTGCGGTCGTTTGCGCATCAGCCTTTCAGCAACTGATACGAGATAATCCAGACCACCAGCGGCCTGCATTGTTGCTAAGGCCGTGATTACGGCGATGATCATTCCCAGAACGGTTTGCGGAGGACCACCCGGAGGCAAGCCAAACACGAAGACAAAGATTGCGAGTCCAATTCCTGCAACGGTACCGAGGGCCATCCCTCCGACTCTGGCGCCTATGAGGATGCAGGCGAGGAGAATGACAAGTTCAATCCAGAACATGATTCAACGTCTTTCTGAGGAATCGAGGCATTCGAAGCTGTGCACGTAATCACACAGGATTGGGTCATAACGTCGACAAGCGAAAATTTGCAGGTTGGGAAGGGTGGCTTGCCCCTGCCTCAACCTGCGACAACACTCAAGATTGAATAGATTGCGCATTGAGGCGGGGGCAAGCCACCCTTCCCAACCTGCAACTTTCTTTAGCTTGAATCCCTCATCGCTGCTTTTCACAGGTTCGACTCAGTAGGTAGTAAACAAGTTTTGGATCTCTGTAGCAGGACGTAGTTTTAGCAAGGCGAGTGATAACAGAATTCGAGACTTCTGAGGATTGAGTTCGTCTGAAGCAACAAAGCCCATTTCGTCGTCATTCACTTCGACGTTTCGGCCCACCGTTCCCGTCGCAACACGTGAACTTCTCACAACAACGACCCCCTTCTTGGCAGCGCGCGCCGCGGCTTCCAATGAAGCTTTGTTCATGTTGCCGTTGCCGACACCAGCGATGACGATGCCCTTGGCCCCGTTGGCGACCGCCGCGTCGATCGCATCCGCCGGCATATCTGCGTACGCAAACACGATATCGACTCTCGGCAGCTTGGTGACGTTCGTGATGTCAAATTCACTTCCGGTCGTGTGTTTCCATTGAGGCGTGTTGTAGAAGTCGTTCTTGCCGTAATTTGCAACGCCGACGACCCCTCGCAGTGGTGACATAAATGTTTGAATCGCGGTCGTACTCGTCTTCGTTAGAGAGTGAGCGGCGTGAATCCAATCATTCATTACTACCAAAACTCCGCGGCCCTTTGCGTTGGGATCAGCGGCTACCCCAACCGCGTTGTAAAGATTCAATGGGCCATCAGCGCTGACAGCGGTCGAAGGTCGCATGGAACCCACCATTACTACAGGCTTATCTCCCTTTACGGTGAGGTTCAGGAAGAACGCCGTCTCTTCCATCGTATCGGTGCCATGGGTGATCACAATGCCGTCAACATCATCTTTGCGCATCAGCTCGTTAATACGTTTCGCAACCTTGAGCATAATCTCAAAAGACATATCCTGCGATCCGACATTAGAAATCTGCTCTCCCTTTATGTTTGCCATGTCTGTAATGCCAGGAACAGCAGCGATCATCGCATCGATTGTTACAGCACCGGAGGTGTAGGCCGCTTGCGTGCCTGAAGCTGCGGCGCCAGCGATCGTTCCACCAGTTGCGAGTATGACGATGTTTGGTTTCTTCGCCTGGGCAAACGCATATTGCGCGTTCGCTATGGTGAGAACGATAAACAACGCGAGGTATTTGAACTTTCGGGTTTTCATATCAGCCTACCTTTTCCGCCTGCGAGAGCAGGAGGTCAGTACCACCACGCGG
>DATBSH010000087.1:0-9275 GCA_036559885.1 Pyrinomonadaceae bacterium | reverse complement strand
GCTTCAGAACCTGATGGATCGTTTCGTGCTCTTTCGCGATTTAATAAACAACGTGGAGCTGGGAATGGCGAAGGCCGATCTCTCCATCGCTCGTCTTTACGCGAGTTTGGTTCGGGACGATTCGTTACGCGAGCGGGTATTGGCGTTGGTTCTGGAAGAGTTTGAAAGAACTAAAAGAGTTGTATTGGAGTTGACTGGTCAACAGACGCTGCTGGAGAAGAATCCTGTATTGGCGCGGTCGATTCGACTGCGAAATCCATATGTCGATCCGATGAGCTTGGTCCAGGTAGAGCTTTTGCGACGTAAACGTGCGGGTGAAGAGAGTGACGAGCTAAATTATGCGCTAGCCGCCACGATCAACGGAATCGCAGCAGGCTTAAGGAACACTGGGTGACGGGACGGGGAGACGCGGGGACACGGAGACACGGAGAGAAATTCAAAAGCCTTTAGCGAACCGATCCTTGTCTCCGCGTCCCCGCGTCACCGCGTCTCCGTGTCTGCTTTGTTTGACACTCCTCTTTCCCTTCCCTATCATCCAACACGCATTCGGACTAATTGATTCAGTCTGAATATATTGTCGGGGCGTGGCTCAGCCTGGTAGAGCGCACGGTTCGGGACCGTGAGGTCGGTGGTTCGAATCCACTCGCCCCGACCAACTACATCAAGCATTTACGGCTGTCAGCACTGGCGGCCGTATTTCATTTGTGGGCAGTTTGGGGACATTTTTTCGACCAAGCGACTTGGCGCGTGAGTCGATGGGCTCGGATATACCGTTCGCTACTCTTCCTTGTTCTCACACAGCTTGCATTACGAACTGGTTCAAACGTCCGAATCGCTGCTTCGCAGCTCAAAACGAACTTACTCAATTCGAAGTGGCGCTTTGTTACTCGCTATGCCAGGCGGCGCGATCGCGAAAGACCGCCGCGTCGCCTAGGAATTTCAGAGTGACAATTAATATGGTCTCCTCCGTTCCAGTTGTAGGTCACTGATGGTGGACCAAACTCTCCGAACCTACAACCGGACGGCGTTGACCTTGAACAAGAACAAGTAACCTGACTCTAATGCCACCAGTGATAAGTGATCGTCGCGCCAGCAAGGTGGGAATTGAAATTCTTGTCCAGATCGTTGGATCTGCGAGTCTCCAAGCGATAGACCAACTCCAGACTCAGCCTTTCATTAATGGGTCGTTGCCACGACGCTCCGAGAACCCAGCGTCGATCGCGGCGTGTCACGTTATGGTCGTGCCCCTGCTCATCTTCAACCTCGATTGTGCGCGCATAGAGTTGCGGCCTGTATTTCGCTTCAATCGTGAGCAGCGCGTCTCGGCGAAGGAAAGGTGTCTTAAACTCTGCGCCATACGTCCAACGAATGTAGCGATGCCGTGGGTTCCGCGAGCGGTTCTTGTCGTAGCGATAACTCAGTTCGAAACTCCGATTGGAGCGGAACCGCTGCTCAAAACTGCCCCCTATGTAAGGATCGATAGCGCTCCTGCCGGGATCTTCGGGAGAACGCTTCACGCGGTAGGCACCGAATAACTTGAAGCGGTGGTCCCTCGTTGCGCGGAACTCAAACTCCTGACCTATAACAAACTGATCGTTCAGCTCGCGATCCTCGGATGATCCTTTACTCGTGATCTCGCCCGTGGTTTCCGAGATGAACCGCTTACCAAAGCGCCGTTCATAAGAAGCTCTGATTTTCTGACTTAGCCGGTCCCAACGATCTGTGTTCGTGTATGAATGACGCGCAGTCTCATATTCAAACTGAAAAGCCGGCTTCTCGAGGCTGTCCTGGAAGTGAAACCCCAAGCTCGGGACCAGGCCGAATGATTGAATATTTTCGTCGTCGTGATTGATGTTGCTGTCGAAGACAGTAGACATGCTGGCATAAAACCACCAACGACGTCGCGAATTGCCCTGCGTTTCTACGCGCGAAGGCTGTTGCGCCTTGGGTTTCTCTTTTTTCGCAGCTTTCTTTGCGGCCACAACGCCGCCCTTCTTTTTTGTTGAAGTGCCCGCTTTGATCTCGCACACACCCAGTGGTGAGACAAACAGCAACGGAACAAGGACCATCAGCAACGTCTTCTTAGTGATTCGAGTGCGCATGATTAATTCCTTCTACTTCCGGGATTAAGTGCAGGCTGCCAGGCCGTGAGCCATGCGTGATACCGAGCCGCTGCTCGCAGATACCTAGAATCGCTTCCGTAAAGCGCGACCGTTGTGGGATTGATGAGCTGATGCAGATGTGCCTGACGAGTGAGAGAGTCGCATAAGCGTCGACAGCCATTCGCGTTGCATGATCTGAGCCAACCGCAAACGTCTCTAAAATCGATCTCTCGTGGTGGGCAAGTGCTTTCTGGTCGCCGAATTGTCGCAAGCTCTGTTCAGTTATGTGCGCGATAAAGTTGCCCGCGTCGAGCGCTGGATCCGCTGCTGCGTACAGGTCAAAATCAAGAAGATAGATGCGTTCACCGCAGACGATTACTTGTTCGGGATAAAAATCGCGATGTGCCAGTCTAAGTTGACGGCCAGCAAGATCCTTTCCCAGACGCAAGCAGGCTTCCATCACGCGGTCGAGACGAAGTCGCCACTGCGGCATGGTCGCTGCCAAAGTCGCCAATCTACGCTGCAGGATTCCCACTTCATCATGTATTGTGTGACGTCGGTCAGACACGATGCCTGCTCGCTGAAGTTTATGAATGCCGGCAGCGATCATTCGACCCAGCCAGGGATCTCGAGAAAGGCTTAGGATCCGGCCGGATAAAGTGCCAGCCACCTTCCGCTGCAAAACCATGTGAAGTTCAGGAATTACTGTGACGGGTTCAGGCACTGCGATGCCGTCACGGCTCTGTTCGTCGAAGCCAGCCTGGCGGAGAGCGACCAGGAGGTTGAAGCAACGTTCATCCACTCCGCGGGCGCGAGCTTTTCCGACGAGTGTTAGCTGCTCTTCGACATGGCTTCGACGTCTCAACGTGATGTCATATTCGATAACGCAGCGGCGTCCCTTTCTATGTCTCGTAACGCGAATTCCCTGAAGTTCGATCAGTCCTCGATAGTGGTCCAAGCCGCCCAATCGTTTTCGCAGGCGCGCTAGTGCCTCGATAGGATCAAGCGCGCTTCGAAGAAACGGAAGCGCCTCATCGTCTGCTGCGCTCGTTGGGTCAAATACGAGTACTTCGGAGGCACCGCCTCCGTTTCGGGTACGGCGACGGGAATCTCGATTAAATAGACTGGTCTCTGACCTGGGTATTCGGATAGGAGAATCGGCGTTAGCTGCCAAAAGTTGTTCGGCGCGTTCAAGAATTGCGGTAGTTTGTGAGCGCCAATTGTCTTCGCGGCGACGAAACGGATCGTGTGTGAGCTTGAGTAGCGACGCAGCTGTGAATACGCCAAGCGCTGCCTTGCTCACGGGCGGGCCACCTGCCCGGCCATAACCTTCAAGGAGAGCCGACTTTATTTCGAGCATACGACTGGGCGCGTCATCCGAACTTGAGAACTTGCGCTCAGCGTGTGCAATGAAGTTGCCGAGGTCCCACATTGGGTTTCCCCAGACCGCTTCATCAAAATCGAGGATCGAGATATTGCCGTCAGCCGACAGTATTTGGCTGGAATAAAAATCTCCATGTATCGGTCGCTGCGGCGTTTCAATCTGCGCCAAACAATTCACAATTTTTTTCGCGAGAGTTTCGACACGTGCGGCCTCCCGCGGAGCGATATCTTCTAACCCGCGGGCGATTTCGAGTAGGGTCTGTAGTTCAAACTCCGCGAGAGGTCGTCGCAATCCTTGCGGTTGCTGCGCGTGCAATTCTGCAAGGGCCTCTCCTACCCGCTCTAGAACGTCGTAAGAGTTTGAATGCCCCAGCAGATTATCTAGAGGAGTTCCCTCGAGCCATTCCAAACCGAGTGCGCCGTAACGAGCGTGAGCGCCAAGCGGCCGGGCAACGCGAAGCACTCCGCACGAGTTGAAAGCCCGCGAGTTTGCGTACGCCGCAATGGAAGTTTCGCCTGCATATAACTTGAGAACAACGGCGCCTTCTCCGCTCGTTGAGGCGACACGTGCAACGAATCGTCGCTCGGGCTTGTAGCTCAAAGCCTCAACCTGACCACCACACAAATCGGGCCGATCTGGGATCACCTTTTGCAGTAATTCTGATCTGCCCTCGCTCAAACCAATTTTTCTCAGCAGCTTTAGCTTCGCGTCGTTTGGGAAAAACGCAACCACCACTGACTCTCGCTCGAACCTGAGACAACCTGGTCCAACTATGCTTTTTATGCTACGTTGATTTTCAATCAGCTTAAGCTTCGAAAGATCGCCACCAGGAAATGCTTTCGCATAGAGATCAAGCTCCGTGTCTCCCACCTTGATCCGGTAAGCTACGAGGCAGTTAGTGCGCGGTTTATAGCGAACATACAACGAACGTGCGCTCGTCACTGAGATTTGTGACAACCGGCGCCTAAGCGCATCGACGAACGCATCTTCGTCGAGCAACAGAGCGAGGCCGCGTTGCAGGACCACGTCACGGTTTGCAAGTTCGGCATCAGACCGCGACAGCATAATCCCCTCCTTGTCGATCGACCGCGACGATCTCCATCTGCTTGCGATACAACGCCGCGTAGCGGCCATCCTGCTCAATTAATTCGTCGTGGTTTCCCAGCTCGACGATGCGCCCATATTCAAGAAGAGCGATTCTGTCGGCCTGCGATGCGTGATAAAGATTATGGGTGATAAGAAAAGTGGTACGGCCTTGCGCAAGCCGTCTCAGCGACTCCGTGACGACACGTTCGTTCTCTTCGTCAAGCCCGGTTGTTGGTTCGTCAAGGATTAGAATTGGAGAACGACGAATCGCAGCGCGAGCAATCGCGATCCGCTGTCTTTGCCCGGTGGAAAGGGTTACACCGCGCTCTCCAATAACAGTCTCATAGCCGTCTGGAAGTTGGGAGGTAAAAGTGTGCGCATTGGCGAGTCGCGCTGCCTCTTCAATCTGTTCCGACGTCGCGGACGCTGAGCCATAGCCGATGTTGTCACGCACGCTTGCCGCAAACAACAACGTGTCCTGCATCACAACAGAAACTTGCTCGCGCAACGATTCGGAGGTGAACTCTAGTATGTCGCGGCCGTCAATCAACACCTTCCCAGTGTCCGGGTCATACAATCTGAGAAGCAGACTTACGAGTGTGGACTTCCCATTTCCCGAAGCGCCTACGAGCGCCACTGTCTGGCCAGCCCGGACCTCGAGGTTAATGTCGCGTAGAACCGATTGACCTGGCTCATAAGCGAAACTTACGTTGTCGAATTTTACTGTTCCCTGGAAACGAGGGGCGGGCACCGCAGATGGGAGATCGCGCACATCTGGCACGCGATCGAGTATGTCGATAACGCGCTCGCCCGCTGCAGTGGCCTTTGCCAAACGGCCGGTGTACTTTGCGAAATCCTGCACTGGCTTAAATGCGTTTTTGAGATAAGCGAGAAAGACGAGCAGATCCCCTGGAGTAATCTCGCCGCGGAGCGCGAGCCTCGCTCCGAACCAAAGCACGAGTGCAGTTGCCAGTGCGATCAGTAAATCAACAGTGCGCTCGAGACTAGCCGCAAGTCTGCTCGCCTTTACGCTTTCCTTTAGACTCTTATTGTTTTGTCCGGAGAATTGTCGCGCAAAATTTTCCTCGAGAGACAGCGCCTTGACGACGCGGATTGCGCCAATACTCTCGGCGGCCGTAGACGCCATAGCGCCTTCACGTTTACGTTGATCGCGGGACACCTCACGGATGCGGCGACTGAGCCGGGCCGACGCCAACCAAAACAGCGGCGTGACCGCGAGCGCGACTAGCGCCAGTTTCCAGTTAAGCAACAGCATCAGAGCCGACATCGACAGCAGCACAAGCACGTTTGCGGCAAGCGGAAGCAACGCCGTTACAGCCACGTCTTTGAGCATCCCGATGTCGCCGATGACGCGCAACACGAGATCGCCCGCACGTGAGCGGTGATGAAAGGTAAGAGACAGAAGTTGCAGGTGCCGGTATACGTCGCTGCGTACTTCCGTCAAGACACGATTGCCGATAAGCGCGAACCCGACCGTGCTGAGATAGGAAGCGAAGGCGCGCAAGCCGATGACAATCACTACCGCCGCCGCAGCTAGCCCGAGCAACAGTGAAGGATCGATTGCTCTAAGTGGTATCAGTACTGAGCTGTGACGAGCTTGTTTTGAATTAAGAATATGGTCAAAGACGAACTTGAGGGGCCAGGGTTCTAATGCACGCAGACCGATTTCAGCGAACAGCGCCGCAATTGAACCCACAACGAGCGGCCGTTGTTTTCTCGTGTACGGCCAGAGCCGAGCAGCGACCCGTCCGAAGCCGGGTATAGTCTTCTTCAGACCTGAGGTGCGACTCATCACGCCGCTACCTCCTCGTGAGAGAGTTGGCGCGCCCCATCTAGCCCGGCGAGATTGAGTATGCGGCGTACCGTAACGTCCCATGAATGATCGCGGATAACGCAAGAGCGCGCGGCTCGTCCCAGCCGTGCGGCCAGCGATGGGTCGCCTTTAAGTCTGGCGAGAGTTGCCGCGAGCGAAAGAGCATCGCCCGCAGTACAAAGGAGTCCTGTTTCTTCGTGATGGATAAGGGCGGCGAGCTGGCCCACTTGACTGGCAACCACGGGTAGCCCCGCAGCCATGTATTCATAAACCTTCAAAGGTGAGAAATAGAAATGTGTTGCATCGTCGTAAGGCGCCACGCCAACGTTCATTGATGCCAGAAGAGCCGTCACTTCATGCGGATTGACCCTCCCCGTCAGATGAACGGAGTCGACCAGGCCACGTTTTCTTACATCTTCTTCGATCGCTGCACGCTTGGGGCCATCGCCTACGATTAACAAACGCGTGTTCGGGTGTTGCTTGTGGAGCAAGTCGAAGGCTTCCACTAACACCGCGATTCCATGCCAGGGCTTCAACGTACCAACGAAACCAACCGTAAAACTTGTCGGGTTCTCTGCGGTTGTGGGACTGAGCTGTGGCGGGAACCGATCAACGTTCACTCCGTTGGGAATTACATGTATGCGGCCTTGTGCCGTGGGAAAAGTGTTTAGGTAGGACGCAACCTCGCTTGACACGGCAATGAGTTTGCCGGCGCTGCCAAAAACGCGTCCAGCCACAGTTTGAGCCCACTCTCGATGCACAAGACCACGATGTATAATCTGCTCCTCAATGAGCGGAGCATTTACTTCCAGCACACTTGGAACACGTTTCGTTCGAGCAAACTCCATTGCCTCGTAGCTCCAGAGCGAATAACGCTCGTAGATAAGATCGAATGGCTGCGAGCATTCCAACAGTTCGCGCAGTTGCTGATTTCGAGAGAGGGCATGCAGTTCGCGATCTTTGACTTCGATGTCTGCCTGTGACGGAAAACAGTGAACTGGAATCTTGGATAAGTCTGAGGGAGCCTGACCGCCAGCACGCGTTGTGAAAAGCTCGATACGAGCCCCAAGTTTAGTCAAACTTCGGACAACCTCCTGGACATGAATCGAGCAACCTTTACTGCCAAAAACAGGAACACCGCTATCCATCGACACGTATGCAACACGCATCACGCCACCTCCTTAAGGACATCCGCGACCTGTTGCCTTGCGAATAATCGGCGTAGTAAAGCAGCGTTGTGGTTCACATCAAACTCTGTCTCGATTAATTTCCGCGCTGACGTGGCTAGCCTGACAGACAGTTGGGATGAGGTAATGATCTTCGTCAGAGCTTCAGCCAGCGAGGCCGGATCGCGCTGAGGGACAAGTAGGCCAGTCTCGTCGTTCCGTATAATCTCCGGGATGCCTGTAACGTTCGTCGATACACAAGGAGTGCCCAGCGCCATTGCCTCAAGCAGAACAGTTGGCAGGCCATCGCGATTACCATCTTCGGCAATTACGCATGGTGCAGCTAAGACGCAAGCCTCTTGCACGAGGCTAATGATCTCAGCTTGTGGACGTGGTCCGAGTAGTTCAACTTGGGATTTGAGGTCAAGACGCGTAATTTGATTTGCAAGTTCCATCTGGAGCGGACCGGTGCCCACAATGGAACATGAGAATTGGAGTCCGCGCTCCTTTAAGATCGCGCAAGCCTGGACGAGATCACAAAATCCTTTCTTCTCTACCAAACGACCTACCGCAACAATCAACGGTGACCGATCATCCGGTGTTCTAAAGCAAAAACGCTCAAGGTCCAGGCCGTTGTAGATGCGTTCTACACGCGCTGCCACACGTGCAAATTTGTGTTGCAGGAAATCGAGATTGAAGTCGCTGACTGTGACTATTGCAGACGCATCAGCGAACTTGGTTTCAAGATCCGATTGACGAACGCTGTCGTGAAAGATGTCTTTTGCGTGTGCCGTAAAACTATACGGAAGCTTGGCGAAACGAGCGGCGAGTCGGGCGACTGTCGTAGCAGAAGTGGCGAAGTGAGCGTGCAGGTGTGTTAGCCCACGTGAATGAGCCTGGTTTGCCAGCATGACAGCCTGGAAAACCTCGACGGCTTCCGCCCCCACTGCGGCATCGAGAGACTGAAACAAACCTGGGAGTTTCCTGCTCGTGTCCTCAATCGCTCTCCAGAAATCTGCCGCTTTCACACCGTCGCAGGGGAGATATGTGACATTCGCGCGCACACGGCTGATTGCGTCCTGGAAATGGGTATCGTTCGGGGGACGCAAGGCGAAGATCTCAATCTCCAGTCCAGCGCGTTCATGTGCCAAAATTTCATTAACGATAAATGTTTCGGAGTAGCGTGGATAACGCTTCAATACGTAACCGACGCGACAGGATTCAGGAGGAGATAAGCAGTCGGCTTTGGGTCGTTCATAAGGCGACTTGGCAGGATGTATTTGCTGATACGTGTTGGTCATCGGTTAGAACGACCCTTTCTCGGCCTGGCTATGCTGCGGATCTGACGCAGTAAGTACTGACGATGTCTGAAACATTCCGCAGGCCGTCAAAATTAAGGTGAGGCTGAGCAGTAACAACACTCTTGTCCAGAAGAGATTCGGTAACGACCTGAAGTAACCTTTCGTTCGTAGCCTCAGACGGGTGGATGGTGCGAATCAGACCCAGTTCGGCAAGACGCGTGCACCGGATCCATTGTTCCAGGCGGGGTTGGACCCGCGGAACTACGACGGCTCGTTTGCGCAGTGAAAGTACTTCGCACATAGTGTTGTAACCACCCATGGAAAGCACCACGTCCGCGGCCTCGACGAATGCCGTCAGGTCGTCGCACACATCTACAATTGTGAGTCGTGATGAGCGGTTAA
>DATBSH010000086.1:0-5107 GCA_036559885.1 Pyrinomonadaceae bacterium | reverse complement strand
TAGTTGGACACAGCTGCGAAAAACCTGCGGCGGCTGGAGCAGCTGCAAGTGTGAACGTTGAGTTCGCTGGCGTCGCAAAGTCGGCATGAAAGCGAAACAGCTTGTAAGTTCCTAGACCCGGCCACTCTACAAATACGGCCGACGCGCCTGGCGGCGGCACGTTTCCACCTTCAAGATCCGCTGGCAGGTAAGTCTCTTCTGATGAGCCACCCGTGATTCCCGTCGTGATGAATGTTGCAGGTAAACCTGAGAGCATCTTTGCCCGATCAAAAGCAAAAGGTTGCGGTCCGAGATAGGCCGTACCTGATGAATTGAATACGTTCATGCTCATGTAATACGCATCGGGCCAAACACCGAGGTGCGGATAATCAAAGAAATTTGAACCGAGGTGAAAGTCATACCGATGGTAAGAGCCAGTCGCGTCGCCCGTAGTTGAGACAGCTACGCACTCGTCTGTAGGAACTGAGATACCGGCGAACTGCGAGATGACCCAACGATCCGCAAGCTGATCGTAGAGCACGACCGGATCGCCATTGCCATTAGATTCACACACGCCGCCAAAACCACCCCAAACGGTGGCAATGCCTGAAGGTCCAAGTAGTGAGGTGCCGGTTGTCTTATCAAATACCTGGTAACCTTCGTTGACTATTTGAACATATTGCGTCGCGCCAACTTCTCCGTTGGTATCTGGAGGTGCGCAGTTGCAACCCACGCCAGGAAACGGAATCCCGTTGAAGTTCTTGTCTGTCGCCGGCATGTTTGGCAAAAAGGCGTCGCTAGCTGTAATTGAACGTTGCACTACCGGATCGTGGGCGTTCTTATGGACGTGCGGAACCTTGGGGTTTTCATTCGCCTCGCGCTCGGGCTTGAATTCCATTGGCTTTTGCTTCATTTCGCGCAACGGAATCGAGGTATCGTTGCGGACGGAAGCACCTACAACCACATCTGATCTCTTATTCTGTACGATATTGAGGGGGACACTTACAGTAGACGCTGCGTGCGTTTCTGAAGGAGCCGCCTTCGAGAGCTTTGCTTCAATGATCTGAGGCAGAGTGATTACTGCGGCGAGCGCAACGATTACGCCAATGAGAACCAGAACCTTAATGCGATTCATGTGTTGTGTTCCTCCCAATCATGTACCGTGGTGGCATATAGCCTGAAATAAGGCAGGCGGAGTAAATTTCACTTGTGAGCGAGGCGTTCAAGCTGTGCGATTTCATAAGGGAAAGCGCTTTTGAGAACGAAAACGCTACCACAGGCTCACGAGATGCCGCAAGTCGCCAAGGTCAGTGTAAGCTCTTGGGCGTTCAGCGGTTGCGGACTACGGTGTTACAAAACGAATAATGGTGGCCAGCATTCCAGGAAACCGCTTGTCGGATGGGACCTTTTGTGAATCGCCAGGCCCGCCAGGAGACCCTTTATGCAAAAACGAACAGTCACCTTCTATCGCTGGGAAGACATGCCCAAGGAGAAGGTTTCCGAAACCTTGGATCGCCGACTGATAACGGGCGATCGAGTGATGCTTACGCATGTGTACTTGAAGAAAGGCTCAGTTGTGCCGCGCCACTCGCACGAGAACGAGCAGCTGACTTACATTCTCGAGGGCGGCCTGCGATTCTGGATCGGCGAGGATGAGTCAGAAGTAATCGATGTAGGTCCGGGTGAGGTGTTGCATATTCCTTCCTTTGTCCAACACAAGGCCGAGGCATTAGATGATACCGTCGATGTTGATATTTTTAGTCCGCCACGCGAAGACTGGTTGAACAAGACGGATGATTATCTTCGTGGCAAATAGCTGATTGCGATTGATCGATGGATCTGGGAATTAAACATAAAGTCGCACTCGTTGCAGCGTCGAGCACTGGTCTTGGTCGCGCGGTTGCAGAAGAGCTCGCCGCAGAAGGCGTTTCGCTGATCTTGTGCGCGCGCAACAACGAGAGGTTGAGAGAGACTGCTAACTCCATTGCAAGAAGTAGTGATGTCGATGTCCTTGCTGTCCCAACGGACGTCACGGTGTCGAACGACATTGCAAAGCTTGTTAATGCCGGCTTGGAGAGATTTGGGCGTATCGACATTTTGGTCACAAACGCCGGAGGACCACCCGCCGGAAGATTCGACCAGTTATCTTTAGAGCAATGGGAAGCAGCAACACGGCTGACTTTATTGAGTGCAATTGAGTTGGTGCGCCACGTGTTACCGGGTATGAAAGAGCGTCGGTGGGGCCGGATTTTGAATATTACCTCAATCGCTGTGAAACAACCGGTTGAGAATCTAATGCTGTCTAATAGCTTGCGTGCGGCAGTTACTGGTTTCGCACGCACACTCGCGAACGAAGTGGCGGCTGAAGGGATCACGGTCAACAACATTCTCCCGGGTTACACAAGAACTGAGCGCGTCGAAGAGCTCGCAGAAATGATGGCGCAGAAGCAGGGTATCGCCGCAGAAGAGTTTAAGGCTCGCTGGGAAAGGGAAATTCCTATGCGTCGACTGGGTGAACCACGCGAGTTCGCGGCGCTCGCCGCATTTCTCGTATCTGAGCGTGCGGCATACATCACCGGCACATCCGTCCAGGTCGATGGCGGTTGGATCAAATCGCTCTTTTGAAAAACGTGACAGAAGGATATGTGATCAGAAAAGCATCTGAATCAGATGCGGACGCGATAAAGGATGTAATCAACTCCGCCTTTTGTGCCGTTGAACAATTCTTCATGGAGGGCGACCGAGTCACTCTTGCGGAAGTAGAAGATGGTCTTCGCAACGGCGCGTTCTTGGTGGCTGAGTCAGATAGCGGGATTGAAGGTTGTGTCTACGTTGAGCTGCGCGGTGAACGAGCATATTTGGGCCTTCTATCCGTTAGTCCTAAGCAACAACAAAGGGGAACAGGATCACGCTTGGTCCAAGCGGCTGAGGATTATTGTCGTAAGTTCGGTTGCGCGTTCATGGATATCAAGATTGTAAATCTAAGGACCGAGCTGCCGGATTTCTATGGTAAGCGCGGCTACGTCGAGACTGGAACGTCACCCTTCCCTCCCGTCGTGGAAACAAAGCTGCCATGTCATTTTGTTGATATGACAAAGCAGCTTCGATGATCTGTGGAGCTTCACAACTATGAAGAGAGGAGATCTTTCATGGCTCTCGACATCAGGGGCATGGCCCCACTTTTGGAAGTGTTCGACATGCCCACAGCACTATCGTTCTACCGCGATGTGCTGGGATTCGAGGTCATCGCCAGGTCCGGCCCCGATGATAATTGCGATTGGGTTCTATTGCGGCTGGCAAGCGTTGAACTCATGCTTAACACGGCATATGAGGGCGACAAGCGTCCATCAACTCCAGATCCCTCACGAATAAGAGCACACCACGATACGGCTCTCTTCTTCGGTTGTCCGGACGTTGATGCAACTTACGAATATCTTAAGAGCCGAGGTATTAATTTGGCGCCACCTAAAAACGCACCCTACGGCATGCGGCAGTTGTATCTGACGGATCCCGATGGCTTCAACTTATGTTTCCAGTGGCCCGTTACAGACGAGTAATGCGACAGCGGCGAAGAAGCGAAGCGCAGGTGTGAAGAGATGCGTCATACACAAATAGAAATGACCCTTACGCTCTTCCTCATAGTGTGGATAAGCCTCCTCGGCTGCAAATCCTCGTCATCAAATCGAGTAGCTCCCAGTTCGTCTGTATCACCAACTCCGATCTCTACGAGTGATCAAACCACCGTTGAAAAACAACTTGAGAGCCGACTCGCTGAGATTGCCAAACAAGCTCAAGGATCAGTCGGAATCGCAGTGGTCCACGTTGAAAGCGGGCGACGCGTAATGCTGCAGGGAAATACTCCGCTGCCTCTCTACAGCGTTTTTAAGCTACCGCTGGCGATCACTGTTCTAAAGGAAGTTGAAGCCAATCGTCTGCAGGTGGAACAACCAGTCCACGTGACACCAGATGAGGTCGTATCGGGCACTCCTGAAAACACAGCGCTTTGGAGCAACCCGGTGGATCGCACGATCGCTCAACTTATCGAACTATCGATTTCGCGTAGCGACAACACGTCAACAGACAAATTGCTCCAATTAGTTGGCGGGCCCGAGCGTGTGAACGAGCAGATGCGCGCCCTCGGTTTTCAAAAATTCGAAATTCATTTTTCAGTGACGGATTACGTCAAGGCTCGGCAAAATCTGAACAACGGCACTGCCGAGGACCTGGTGAATCTTCTCACGCAACTTCAGCAAGGAAAGATCCTCCAACCAGATCACACAAAGCTTCTAATCAGGTATATGCAAGGTGCTACCACCGGTTTGAAGCGTTTACGCGGAGACTTGCCAGCAGGCACGTTAGTGGCAGATAAAACCGGGTCAGGAGAAAGGGAGCAACAAGCGAACATACCGAAGGCCACAAACGATGTGGGGATCATCACACTACCCAATGGTCGGGGGAATCTGGCGATAGCTGTGTTAGTGAGTGGGTCCACTCTGTCTGATGTAGAGCAGGAGAAACTGATTGCCCAGGTAGCTCGGACGGCTTACGACACGTATACAAATCATCAAAAATAGTAGCACCTCTACGTAACTCGGCGTCCTCCGCGTCTCCTTTAGAATTGAAGCATTCGAAGCACTCAATCAATAGTCTTAACCGACTTTTTCCGACTTTGTTGAACGCACGCAACGGTGTGCAAAAACGTAGAGAGGCGGAGGACGCAGAGGACGCAGAGCAGCAGAGCCGCAACCAAAAACAACTGATGGTTTCGATGAGCCTGCGATAGCAGGCGAAAGCATAAAGCCTGGGGCGTCAGCCCCAGGTACGATCGTCAGAACTTCATGGAGCCCGCGGATGCGGGCGATAGCCCTAACAAGACCAGGACCTTACGTCCCATCGTCTGTCGCCCATTACATGGGCTTGCCTCAAATCGCGAACAACCCCTGGGGCTGACGCCCCAGGCTTTATGCTTTCGCCTGCTATCGCAGGCTGACCACCTCGCAAAAAATGATCGCAGAAAAACAAAATTCTAAACGTTTGCTACGCAGAGTTGGATTAGTTGATCCCCCTAAACACCTCGTTCAGATCAGCAAACGCACCTGCATCGCCGAAAGATTCAAAAGTCCCCGCG
>DATBSH010000085.1:0-15115 GCA_036559885.1 Pyrinomonadaceae bacterium | reverse complement strand
GGTGAGCGACACACCGACTAAAAGCAACACCACAAACTGCCGAACAAAATTCGAGGGCGTTATCTTCTGCAAACCAAGAATGAATCCACCGCCTATTGCCACAGCAATCATGTAAAACACATAAAACCGCAGACTCAGAATTGAGAAGAGAGCCACAATAAGTATCCCTGAATTCGTGATTGAGAACTTCTCACTGAGCCTGAGGCTGGCGAGGATTGCCAAAACAAGGAAAAAGACAATCGGGGCATCCTTTAGTCCCTGAGCAGACCACAGAACAAGCGAAGGGAAAAACGCGACGCAAATCGCCGCGATTCTGGCAACACGAATGTTTTTATAGACGTGCTGGGCACAATGAAAAACTAGTATAGCCGTCGCGGAGCCAACAACTGAATTAACAAACTGGATCGCGAGTGTGTTGCGTCCTATTAGGGAGTACACAACTGCGATCATCCGGATCATTCCCCAGGCGGTCGCCTGCCCGCCCACAAATCTGTCGGCTATAACTTTATAGTATTCATCGCCCTGCCAGGCGCGCATTTGAGCGTAGCCAAAAAAATCGTACGTAATCGCATCGCCGCCAAAAAACTCCTGGGCGTTAAATGCGAAGATACCTGTGGCCACAAGCATCCTTACCAGGAGCCCCAAGGCAAATAGTTGCAGCAGAAAAGGTCCTTGCTCTTTGTCGCGATAGATGAAATAACCGACGATGGTTGCCAGAACAAAACAAAGCAGTACTGCCTGGCCGCCGTCCAACATGGAGTAATCGGCAAAAGGTGCAACCATTCCCGGCACCGCGAATATGACCACGGCAGAAAGGATCAAATACGAAACTATTAACAGAGCCTTCATTTGTCGATGATGCTGCACACCAGCGCGACGCTGATTTTCATTCAGGCAGCATGTCTTGCCGCTCGATTCATAGATTCTCTTTCACTCGCGGCGCTTGTTCATTTCGGACCACGAGATGATTTTCCAACACTAGCGCGTCAAAGCTAGCGCGCTTAAACGTCTTAATCGCGTCGTCAGGAGAAAGAACGATTGGCTCTTGAACGTTAAATGAAGTATTCAGCAAAAGTGGTACACCAGTTATCTTTTCAAACTCTCGAATCAACCGCCAGTAACGTGGATTAACGTCTGGACTAACGGTTTGTGGACGTGCAGTGCCATCGACGTGAACCACCGCAGGTATGTTGGTGCGCTTTTCCGCGAGAACATTTAGGACTGTAATCATAAACGGATCGGAATGAGGACGCCCGAAGAATCCAGCGGCAGCGTCTTCCAACATCGACGGCGCCAGCGGCCTGAACCATTCACGCAACTTTACCTTTTTGTTGAGCAACTCACGCATGTCCGTGCGACGCGGGTCGGCAAGAAAGCTGCGGTTACCCAACGCACGCGGACCGAACTCCATGCGACCTTGGAACCACCCGATGATCGCCCCATTAGCCAGCATTGCTGCTACTCGGGGGAGCATTTCATTATCAGGTAGAGTTTCAAATTTTAAACCGGCAGCGCGTAGGGCTGAGGCGCACTGGTCAGAGCTGAACGATGGACCATAATAAGCATGTTGCATATGGAACTTGCGAGGCTGTTGCAAAATACTATGCCAAATTAGCAACGCTGCGCCGAGCGAACAACCTGCGTCACCGGCTGCCGGTTGAATAAAGAATTGTTTGAACGGTGTTTCAGTCATGATTCGCCCGTTCATAACAGAGTTGAAAGCCACACCGCCGGCCATGCAAAGGTTCTCGAGGCCAGTTTGCTCGAACAAACCCGAGAGCAGATGAAGAGCGGTGTCTTCCAGGACCTTCTGCGCGCTGGCTGCAATGTTCCAGTGCTTTTCAACCAATTCTTCGTCTTTGGTGCGAGGTGGTCCGAGCGCGCTCGTCAATGCCTCACTGAACTGATAGTGCTTTGCAAGGTGATGGTCTAAGACACGGATATCAACGCGGAAATCGTGATTGCCATTAACTGACAGTACCTGTTTAGCAAAAAAATCGTAGTACTCCGGCTTACCGTAGGCCGCGAGCCCCATCACTTTCCACTCGTCGCCTTCGAACATGTCAAAACCAAGATAGTTTGTAACAGCCGAATAGAACTGACCCAATGAATGAGGTAACTTGATTTTTTTTAATGTTTGAATCTGTCGATCTTCGCCGAGAGCAAACTGCGTTGTCGTATCTTCACCGGTACCGTCCCAGGTCATGATTGCCGAGCGTTCAAAACCGGAAACAAAAAATGCGCTGGCAGCGTGGCAAAGATGATGCTCGAGAAAGTGAAACTTGAAATCGCTGTTGCCGAAGTGGTCTCGAATTCTGCGTGGGTGGCGCAACATACCCAGATAACTTTCGCTAACCTGAGCAACGCCACGATCGACGCGGGCCTTGAACATGTCGGGGGAGATCAGTGCGGACTTCAGAGCTTGGAGCGCTTTATGACGGAGGATCCATGGTTTCCAGTATAGGCCAATGTGAGCGACGTCAGAGATTTGTATGCCTGCTTCCTCAAGGCAGTACTGCATAGCGTTGTAGGGAAAACCGCTGTGGTGTTTCCGTCTCGAAAAACGCTCTTCTTCAGCGGCGGCTACGATTTCACCGTCCTTTATCAACGTAGCAGCCGAGTCACCAAGCGTAGTTAAACCAACGATATACATTAGGCCAATAAGTTTTCCTTCCTTTAGCGAGCCTCAAAATATACACAAAGTTTCTGTCGAATGCAGTGAATCGAACACTCATTAGAGAGGCTTTTTCGAGAGAGCGCGGAGGGTAACAAACCGGAATCGTCCGATCTGACGCACTACACGAAACCGACTACGGGGATTAGTGCACTAGCTGACGGGTCTCTAGCTCTGCCGTCGCATGCTCGACTTGATCTGTGGCGGCCTGCTCTCTCACCCACGCAAGAAGTTCAGGAATGCCCTGTTCTAGCGTAACTTCCGGGTCATACCCAAGCAGAGAACGGGCGCGAGAGATATCTGCGACACAATGACGGATATCGCCTTCGCGATATTTTTCAACGATCTGCGGTTCAATGCTCTTACCTAACCCTTCAGCGAGCAAACGAGCCACTTGTTTTACTGAGGTCGGTCTACCAGTGCCGATATTGATCGACTGGTAATCGGCTCTGTCGGTCGCGAGTACTAGTAGGTTGGCTTTGGCGATGTCGCTCACGTGCACGAAGTCTCGTGTTTGTTCGCCGTCTTCGAAGATAAGCGGTCGATGACCGTTCAAGAGCCTGGCAGAAAAGATTGCGCACACGCCGGTGTACGGATTCGACAGGGCTTGTCGTGGTCCGTAAACGTTGAAGTACCTTAACGCGACAGTTGGGATTCCATACGAACGACCAACAATCAGACAAAACTGTTCTTGATCCTGCTTTGTTACTGCATAAACAGAAGTCGGGAACAACGGTTTGTCCTCGGGAGTTCCGACGGGCGTGACCGGCTTGCCACACTTTGGGCATTCGAGTTCCCATCTGCGATCCAGGAGCTGTGAAGTCGGTCGAAGTTGCGGGTAGACGTTGCCGCACGATGAACAGTTATACGCGCCCTCACCGTAGATCGACATTGAAGACGCCACAACAAGTTTCCGAATTTGTTGGCGGCGGGCAAGGATAGCTTCAAGTAAAACTGAGGTGCCTAGATCGTTGGCACGTACATAACGCTCGATTTCGTACATCGATTGTCCGACACCGACTTCAGCCGCTTCATGAAACACGACTTCGATGCCATCGAGGGCCGCATCGACGGCAGCTCGATTGCACACATCGGCACGAATGAACTCAGCCCTTTGGTCCAGATATTGTGGTTGACTTTGTGCTCCGTGAACCTGTGGCACTAGCGCATCAAGCACCCTGACACGATAGCCATTCGCCAATAGCGTCTCCACTAGATGGGAGCCTATGAAACCAGCTCCTCCAGTGACCAGTACGTTTGCTTTTCCCAATTAGATTCTCCCCTTAACTTGTCCGCGACTCTGGCGTTGCAGCTGCCGTAGCCTGCAGCGTGGCGTCGACCTTTACGTCGGCGCTACGAACCACTGACTCGAAAATATCGTAGACACGCGGCGCTTGAGTCTTTGCCGAGTACCTTGCTTCGACGGTAACCCGCCCGGCTTGGCCTAACCGTTCCCTCATCTCTCTCGATCGCAACAACAGGCTCATCTTTTCGACCCACTCATCTTCAGAGCCGGCCAACATACCGTTTTCGTTATCATGAATGATGTCGCTATTGACCCCCACTGGCGAACAGATAGTTGGAATACCGAGCGCCATGAACTGCAGTGCTTTCAAACCGCACTTGCCTTTACTCCATGCGTCGTTGGGAAGTGGCATTACACCGATGTTGATTTTTGACAGATCCTGAAGTTCGGTATCAGCCTTCCAGTTCAAGGCTTCAACTTCGACGCCTGGGATTTTGTATGACGGTGTTCCTATCACACGAAGCTGAAACTGCTGACGCTTCGCAAGTTTCTGTAGAGCACCGCGCAATGTATCGAGATGCTGGACTGTGCTGTAGCTTCCCGTCCACCCAATTACCGGCACGGCGGAGTCGATTCTCGGCAATGGTTTGTATTTCTCAGTGTCGATGGTTGTGGGAATCACCGTGACATTATTATTAACTTGCCGCGCATAATCGGCGAGATATGGATTTCCCGCCATGACGTGAGCAGCAATACGACAGATAGTTTTTGTCTTACCCGCAAATTTGAGATAGCTAAGATAACCATTTGCCGGACTGCGATAGGAGACAAAGATCGCGTCATCGAAATCGAAGATGATCGGAACCCCGCTCTGGTACACGAATCTTTCAAAGATTGGTGGTCCAAGCAACGCGGCCTCTCTAAAGATGTAGACGATGTCAAAGGCGGCGCTCTTTCTGACAGTGGCCAGGCGTCGCAAAAGAGAACTCGCCACTAGCTTCAATTTCCTGCCCCATTGTGCCGGTTGATAAAGCAGCGAGTGTAACTCTTCAGTCTCGAAAGGTTCGTAATGGATTTCAACGCCACGGTCTCGCAATAGGGGATCCCATTGCTCCAGCCGGTAACGCTGCCCAGGCGATGTATCCAACAAGCTCGGCATTAGCGCCAACACTCGCATAAGATCTCTACTAATGAACTCCTTATAAATTTGAGCCCGGTCAGTATAACAGACGACTTCTCCTTACCAGACTGACCGGGGTATTGCCTTCACAGACTCGATTTGTTTTCAATTTGCGTCACAATCACAATCCTCCGCAACGCTAATTGACCCGAGCGATCAATGATCCTGTGGTCCATTTTTCGATAATTTCAATTTTCTTCTCTAACTCATGACGGTTTCTGCTACACTGGTCAGGGTTCGTCGGGACCAAGAATATCAAGGTTTTTTCTCCACGACGCTCACAAGGAGTTCTCAATCGAAACGCTTCTCATTTGACATCTAAATACTCTGATCTTTTCCAGTTGTGTCGCGCGTCCAATATTCTCGCGGGCGCGTAATTTCTTACACCAACCGGAAAATATTCTGAGCGAAACCGCCCCGCTGCTTTTTCAGCGTGCCCCAATTAAACCTCTCAAGTCATTGTCTCCGCGACTAATTGTGCTCGTGCGGAACACTTTTATAGTCGAGTCCCTCCATGACAAGATCAACTTCCACCCCGGGTAGAACTGTATTTAACCTCACACGCATGCTGATTGTTTGCATCCTCGCCTGTTTTCCGGCGAAGGCGAACGTTGGCAAGAGCGCTAAAGACATTCCCTTCGCTTCGATTGATACAGCAACCGTGGTGAGTCTCACGGACTATGGCGCAATCGGAGATGGAGTGGCAGATGACTCTTCGGCGCTGCAATTAGCGATCGACGATCTCGCGGCTTCCGGCGGTGGCACGCTTCAAGTTCCTTCTGGTAGATACCGGCTCGGGACGCCGGTCTCTGCGCATTTCGCTCCCGGAGTATCTCTGACCATTCAAGGCGCTCCTTCATCCACTCCGATTGTAGTGGCAGGTAATGGGAAAGGACTCAATCTCACTTCAGAGTTTATCGTTGCAGTCGGAGAAGCGAACGACGCAATAACATTTACGGGCGTCGATGATCTACTGTTTAAAGACGTTGGATTTGTCGGAGTCCTTGCGGTTTTCGCGGACGCTCGAAGAGTTCTTGCGTTGTCGGGGATCAGGCAAGCTACGGTTCAGCACTGTGAGTTCTACGGACTCTTAAGCCGTGTTCAGGAAGGGGCGATTATTTCGACACATTTAACTGATTTGAGGATTGAACAAACTGCCTTTCTTGGTTGTGCCGCTAACAGCGCAATTAATACTCCTGTGGTTCGGACAACGTCGTGGTTGGGAATTGCGGTTCGTGATTGCAAATTCATCGACTACGGAGATAGACCAGACTTCTTTTCGAAGACGCCACTTCAGTCACCATACTCATGGATCCTGGTCGGGAATCCACATGACCCGGAACCGGCCCAATCGCGGCGTGAAGTGATCCTCGACAACGTTTTCCTTGATGAAGGAGCGTTCCTGCAGTTCGCGGTGATCCCGAGTTTCTTTTCTGCGAAGCATGTTGCTTTTGAAACGTACCTATCTCGTCTTAATGTCAACGTCAACAATCTGTTTTCGGATGGTATTTTTGTCAGTGACGCTTCTAAAGTCTTTATCGACAAATCCAACTTCGGTTGGAGTGAAAGAGCCGGGTTCGCCATTGCGCTAAGCAACGTCGGCGATGTCATCCTGGACCAGATTCAGACCTCGGCTGATGCTACTCGGCTTTCTGTGTCCGCAAACCGGCTGACGGTGATCAATTCGATCTATACCTCTCTAACGTCACCTGGGCTCACGACAATCATCAATACCGGTGCTCTTGAAGAGGATCCCGCGCATTTCGTAAGACAAAGATATTTGGCCGTTCTTAATCGCGATCCCGATCCTGCTGGACATTATTATTGGACGGATAAGGTTCTTCGTTGTGAAGGCGAAAGCGACTGCATAAGTCAGACCTACGATTTGCTTGAACAATTTCTGAACACTTCACCATTGGCAAATTTTTCCGCATTTGGACAGGTGGTGGATCAAGATGGACTGCCACTTTCTGGCGTGAACCTGAGGCTCAGCGGATCTCAATCCACCGAGATGTTCAGCGATGTCAATGGCGAGTTCAGCTTTGATCGATTGGCAACGGCAGGGGAGTATGAAATTACTCCTACAAAGAATCATTATTTGTTCGAAAGACGCACTTTCGTCAGACCGAGTTCTCACATTGTCACAAACTTTACCGGCACCTTGCTGCGCTACAACATTGCAGGCCGTGTAGTAACCACGAGCGGAGCCCCGCTGCCCGGCGCTACAATCGTGTTGTCTGGTGACGAAGAAGCAAGTACCACGAGCGACGCAGAAGGCAGATATAGCTTTAACAACTTGGGAGGCGGCGGCAATTACACAACTACAGTCTCGCGGCAGAATTACAGATTCGATGTTGTGAGTCGCACCTTCGCAGATCTTTCGAACGATCTGAGCTGTGATTTCACTGGCGTTGTATTGAAATTCACCATAGCGGGAACGGTTAAGAAACCAGACGGAACTGCATTAGCCGGTGCTTCCGTCCAGCTCAGCAACGAAACGGTCGCCAGCCAGATAACCGATCTAAGTGGCAATTATTCTTTCCTCGTTAACGCGGAAGCTAATTACAGCGTAACTATCACACATCAAAACTATTTCTTCGAGCCGCCAAGCAAAGGTTTTGCCGTGCTCTCGAAAAACGAACGTGCAGATTTCCAAGGTGTGAATCCCGTTGTTGTTTCTGGTCGAATCACGACTCCCAAAGGTCTACGGCTGGCTGGAGTGTCGATCTCTCTAACAGGAAGTGAGATTGGCACAAGCGAAACAGATATCAACGGTAACTACTTGTTCCGGATCAGGCCAGGTGGCAATCTCACGGTTACACCCACCAAGTCCAATTACACTTTTGACCCGGTGAGCACGACCATCAGCGACGCGCAAGCCGATCAGGTGATGGATTTCGAGGCCATAGCGAATCGAGACGTTCCTGTACTAGTCAACGGAACTGATCCTTCACGTGCATTGGCGCTTGATGCCGTGTTGCATGTACCGGAACCATTTGACTTGCGTTACGATCATGCATGGTCAGCAGACCAACGAACTCGGTTAGCCCTTTACGTCGAGAACGTTGACCTTCGTGTAGCGGCGTCGAATGTTGATGTCACTGTTGAATTGGAAGAACCATCCGGCCAAATTTATCCACTCGTCGTGGAACAAGTGCAACTACTTAACGCGCTCCATTTGTTGAATTCGGTGACCGTCAGGCTCAACGACAATCTGAGAGTCAGCGGGGATTATAAGTTGCGAATTAGATATCGAGGGATAGCGAGTGAAGCTCTACTCATCGCAATTGCTGATACGCAACCTTAGTACTGGACTGCAAGCGCGGGAGCACGCGCGTGTACACGCGGGCTGGGATCACACTTGAATTTCCGACTTGCCTAACCTTCGATACACGCGAAGGTAGCGGGTTCGGCCGACCTCATCTAGATCATAATTAGAACGGGCTGTTTGAAGACAGCGCTCTCTCAACTGAGGGTCATCCAATAACGACATGACCCGAGCAGCAGCTTCGCTAAAAGTTTTTGAATCAAGAGCGCTCATGGTGATGCCTACGCGATTCTGATCAATAAATTCGGCATCCCCTACGCCATCATTACAGACCACAGGCAGACCTGACGCGAGGTATTCAGCAATCTTGGTAGGAGAAGCGGCGATTTGCGAGAACGTGGGTTTGCGGAAAGAAAGACCCAGCCGTGCGCGCCGCAACCAATGCGGCACATCCGAGGGAGGAACGCTGCTGATGTCGAAATCTTCGGACTTCAAACCAAGACTCCGAAGGACCCTTTCGGTAGATTCCTTAGACGAGTGAGTTAACACGCGAAAGAAAGCATCGGGTCGCAATTTTTGTATCTCGAGAAAGAAGCGTCCCATCTCTTCGAGGAGATACAAACCAGTAACCGAACCTGCATAAACCACTTCGAACCGATCTAGCGGCGTTAATTCTTTCCCGCCGTCTGGTGCAGATGATAGGTCAACACAACAAGGAATAACTTCGATCTGTTCGGCAGGCTTCAACCGTTGACTAACAAGCCAATCGCGAAACTTTCTCGTTAGAACGACAATTTGATCCGCCTTTCGAATACCCAGCGCCTCGACCTTCTTAACTGCGCGAAAGGGTAAGGAGTTCTCACGCCAAATTCCGGCATCGCGATACTCCTCGGCCATCAGTCCTCGAATGTCAAAAATTAGTCGGCATGACGCACCCAACGCTTGGGCCAGGAGCGCCATTGCCACGGGCACATGCGACCGTGCATGTAGCACATCGACTTGGTTTTGGCGCGAAGCGCGTCGGGCGAATCGGGCTCCGGCCAGAATATCGTAGACGGTAGCCGCAAGAGACGGCTTTTTATGATAGGGCAAATAGGACCAGTCAATTCCGTCTTCGGCCTGATCAGCACGCCATTTGGCGACGTCTCGACCGTTAATGATTTGATAATTCGGTTCAAAAGTCAGTAACCGTACCTCAATTCCTTTGCGGCTCAATCCGCGCAAATAAGGTAACACCTGTGTCTGGACCAGAGGTTCATGCAACCCAAAATAGCAGATGTACAACGTTCGCATTAAAACGGATTGCCCGGAATCGGTTTGGCTGGATTGGCGGGACGTTGACGTCTCGCGCGGATTCGTTTTGAGAGTTTACGGCCAACGCATAGCCGGCCTAGCACTTTCCAGAGGTCTTGTTCTTTCAGTGCGCCCGGATATTTTCTAATGGCCGATGTTAACCAATGCCATGCTTCGGACTGATTGCCGGAAAGATAGTAGGCATAAGAGCAATGAATTCGATTGATCGCCAGGATTCGCTCGCTCTTGATACCCAGCTCTTCCGGTAAACGTGTTGCGATAACCTTCTCGGCGGTGAGCATCAAGCTTCGCGTGAACTTTTGTGGATCACCGAATGTTCCCTTGGGATGAAGGCGCATCCAAACGGTCGACTGCCCCGTTCGCAGAAAACGGCCCTTCTTTGCTAATTTTACCCAGAGCAACCAATCCTCGGCTCCAGGAATTTCCGGATCAAACACTTCACCCTGGCCCATCATGCCGCGCCGGAGCACGACTTCCGTCGGATGCAAAATCAAACTTTTCAAGCAAACGTTCTTTTGAAAAGTCTTACCTTCGCTTTGCGGTCGCGACACCTGCTCTCTGATAACGCGGCCATCCGCGGAGATTAATCCGTACTCGCTGTAGGCCGCGATGGCATTCTTATCTGTTTCAAGCCTTGTAAGACAGGTGAGAGCATGCTCTGGACGCCATACATCGTCGGAATCGAGGAAGGCCACGTAGTCGCCACTTGCATATTCCAATCCATGATTGCGCGCAACACTTCTTTCCGAATTTTTTTGCCAGATGTAGCGTACCCTGTTTCCCCAGAGACTGCGTTTCCGTTCGATCACTGCGGCTGTATCATCCGTAGAACCATCGTCTATAACGATCACCTCGACCTGAACGTTGGTTTGGTTGAGCGCCGATTCAACTGCCTCAGGCAAAAAATCAGCCCGGTTGAACGACGGAACAATAACGCTGAGAAGAGGACGATCGAGCATTGCTAATGTGCGGGAACAACCTCAGTTAAAAGCTCGGGCTCCCACCCCGCAACCTGTTCGGGAACTAAATAATGAACGTTGCCGACGACTGGAAACGTCGCCCTGCACGGACCACATGCCAGTCCGCCGGAAACGTCTTCAAGTTGCCCTTTGCACTTCGGGCAACAAAGAATCGAGCGCAGTCGTTTTGCCGTCAATGGATCGGATTTTCGCCGCGCGATTTTAGCGAGGATCTTCTTTATGCGCTCGTTTCTGGACGGTGAGTGTAGGGGCACGCGATTAAGTTGATCTGATAATTCCTGTGTGCTGACGGGTGCGCTGGTTTCAAGTTTGGCCGCAGTGCGGGACCACGCGCCATTTGCAGAACGGTGGATCTCATAGTTTACGTGTTCAACCCAATCGTAAGCGGCCACCAGGTTGAATCGCTCCATATTGTCTACGAAAAAATTCTCGAAAATCGGATCGTTCTCAAACCGTTGCGAGAACCATTCATGCAATTCAAGATCGTGAATTTGCCTCGTCTTTTCTTCGAATATCAATTTGTCATCGTGCACTTCAACGTACCAGCGGTGAAACTCCCAACCGTGGAGAATCTCACGCATACGAGCCGGACATTCGATGTAGCCAGCATGCGCCACGCGGGTCAGCTCGACGAATAGAGCTTCTGGCTCTTCCATATGTTCGGCCAAGTGCGAACAGATTATGTAATCCACGCTGGAATTCTGGAATGGCAAGTGAAGCGCATCGCACACAATAAACGGCCGCTCATCGAGTGCAAGCGGTTGGTGCCTTTCCGCATCATCGACTAAGAACTTGTCAGCGAGGATGTTGGCCCGCATATTTGGCATATGGCCACAACCAACGTCAATTACCAATCCTTCATCGGGAATTTGATGACGACGTGGAAAATCCCACCACGAACGAAGGTTGCGTAAGCTACGCAGCATGAACAAATCGGTCCTCAAAATCTTTTCGGCGGCCCTTTACCAGGTAACGCAGAGCTGCAGGATCTGACTTTAGTGCCCAATAAGCGCAACGGACAAAATCAGCCAAGTGTCGTTCTTCCAAGTACGACTTAGCCAGCACCGAGTAATGCCAAGCATAAATTAACCGTCGTTGCGATGCCACTTCGGGCCATTTTTGTGCAACCAGCGGGCACGAGAAGAGGCGTTCCAGAACACGCAACGTGCATTTCTCAATGGTAAGAACGGGAAACTTCGAACGCGACGACTCACGAATAAGTGCCAGCGGTTCCGGCACCCTTACATGATTGAAGTGGATCGCAAGGCGCATCCACATATCCCAATCTTCGCCGGTCCGTAACTCCGTGTCGAACAGACCGATTTCCTCAAAACAATTTCGCCTTATAATCACAGTTGGCGTCGCGAATAAGTTACCTCCGAGCAAACGCAGAAACAGAGGTTGTCCGTCCGTTCCGCAGTCGAGCTCTCTTTCCAAATTCGTCTCGGAGCGAAGCCTCACGTCCGTGTAACTGAACATCGCTTCGGGATGCTGTCTTAGCTGTTCCAACTGAGTCGCGAGCTTCCCGGGCAGCCAAAAATCATCGGCATCAAGAAAAGCAATCCACTCTCCTCGCGCCTCCTGGATACCGCGATTTCGTGACGCTGCGGCGCCAGCATTGTTTTGCCGAAACCAACGCAGATCGCCGGCCTGGCCCAACGTGTCCAACACCTGAGCTGTCTCATCAGTGGAACCGTCGTCGACAACAATTATTTCCAGGTTCGGCCAGTGTTGACTACGCACGCTGGCAAGAGCTTCCGGTAGATGGCTGGCAAGGTTGTAGGTGGGAATAACTACACTGACCGTCGGTTTCATTTCGCTTCGCAGTTGGTCGAGAAAAGCCAGCTAAGTCAGGAGTCTCAAGTCTTCAATTTAATCGCTTCCAAAAATTCAGCGATCTGAAGCCGGCTATGCGCGTAACCTTAGCGGGGGTTTCTCACTATGGCCCACCCACGATTGTCGCGAAACACATTTCGTTGTGAACCAGGGTAGACCACCATCGTTCCATCAGCGGGTTGGTTGGTAAAAGTAAAAGTATTACCAATAATCTCACTGTCTGTGGCTGTTACTCGGAAACCGGGTGTGCCGCCACCACCGACGTCTGTCATGCGATTATTAAGGACGCGGATTCGGGTGCCTTCAATACTAATACCGCTTTGGCCGGTGCGAGTAATCACATTATTCCTTACGGTCACGTCCTTCATAGTGCCACCAAAGACATAGATACCATTGCTCATGAAGTTGGTAATGTTTCCCGTATTGTTTCCGCCGATAAGCGTGTTGTTTTCAACCAAGATTGGTCCAACATGTGGCGTGCCTGTCGTTGCTTGCACTACGATGCCGTTGCCGGTTGGCATCATCTCTGAATTCCTCACATCGATCAGATTATCCCGTATCACCACATTCTGGAGGCGGTCCGTGTCTGCGTTTGGCTCGAGGTCAATATTCGTATTGCCAGGTCCTCCCTGTTGACCAGACGTTATGAAGCGGTTCCGTTCGAATACGATATTGCGGCCATTAACCAAGGCAAGGTTTTGCGAGGCGACTCGAGTGAAGAGACAATTTGTTACCTTTGAGTTTTCTGCGAAATAGCCCTGTGAAGATGAACCGCCCAACTGAATTCCAATTGACCGAGTCCCGTTAATCCACACTGTGTCTACCAGACAATTCGAACAGTTTCCGAGCGAAATTGCTTGAGGGGTTGAATTAAACCCTGGATTCGCTCCTTTGATTTGCACATTCCGGATTGTCAAATCAGAGTCGGCGCTGCCGTTGAGGACTGAGTTGTTGTAGGCGCTAATGACGGTGAATTGGCCAGGCGCTGTGGACTCAACGATTATTGAGTCCCATCCAGACCCAATCAACGAGGAACGCGGTTTCATCAATATTGGAATGTCCCTTGTTTTCGTGACGTAAGTGCCGCGCGATAAACGAAGCACATGATCGGAAGAAACAATCACCTGAGTGGAAATCGCGCCTCCGCTTCTGACAACGATTTCGCCTGGTTGAGTTCCTAAAGCCCGATCGGCAGCGTTGATTTTCGCTCCCAGGTCCGGGCCGGGATAGTCGTTCGCAACTACGGCCCTGCCCCTCTGGGCCGAAGCGGCATTCATTAGACTGCTGGTGATCACGACGGTTATAACAACCACCAGCTTAATCAGTATGTCTTTCCAAGCCCCCATAGTTCGATCGTTCCCCTTACCTGCCAACTCCTAAAGCAGGAATTGATCTTTTCACTTGAGCGGCAATCCATTCGTAAGTTCGCGCCAAACCCTCTTCCAAAGATACGCCAGGTTCCCAGTGCAACACTTCCCGCAACCTGTTGTTATCGCTGTTACGACCCCTCACGCCTCGTGGCTTACTTAGATCGTAGCGCTTTCCGATCCTCTTCCCTGCGATTGATGCTACCATGTCCACCAACTCGTTAATTGAAACCATTCGATCCTGCCCCAGGTTGATTGGCTCTCGATAATCGCCGCGCATCAAGCGATAAATTCCTTCGATGCAATCGTCGATATAGCAGTACGATCTTGTCTGCTCACCGTCGCCCCATACTTCGATGTCGTCGCCGTCGTTTGCGATTGCTACTTTTCGACAGATCGCCGCCGGTGATTTCTCTCGTCCGCCATCATAAGAACCAAGTGGTCCGAAAATATTGTGAAATCTAACTACGCGCGTGTCGAGATCGAAATCTTCGAAGTAGTGACGACAAATTCGTTCCATGTACAGTTTTTCCCAGCCGTACCCGTCCTCTGCATCCGCCGGATAAGCATCGGTTTCTTTTAATGGAGTGACATCAGTTTCGTTCTGCCGATAACAGGGATAAATGCAAGCGCTTGAACTGTAAAGATACCGCTGAACACCGTTGAGACGTGACGCTTCAATCGTCTGTAGGTTTATTAAAGTGTTGTCGCGAACTATCACCGCCTTGTTGTTTTCAATGAAACCTATGCCGCCCATGTTTGCGGCGAGCCCGTAGACTTCCGCAATGTTGTGAGTAGCCTTAAGACAGTTGTCGAATCGTGTAAGGTCAAGTAGCAGGAACTCATTTGCGCGCGTCGGTTCAAACTCCGGCTGCTTAATATCGACACCTCTAACCCAATAGCCATGCTCGACAAGGTAATTAGTCAGATGATGGCCGATGAAACCACCCGCACCTGTCACCAAGACTTTCCCTTGTTGCGTCATCCAGAAACTTTCCCTCTATGGCCGGAATTCTTCAACTGACTTCACGACGTATTCCTGTTGCGCCTGAGTGAGTTCCGGAAATAGTGGTAAGGCGAATGTCTCACGAGCGGCTTTTTCAGCTTCGGGAAAATCGCCTTGTTTGTAACCGAGGTAAACGAAGCATTCCTGCAGGTGCAGTGGGATCGGATAATAGACTTTGGTGGCGACGTCGCGCGCCTTGAGGTGCCGCATAAGACCATCGCGGTGCTGGGGTACACGCACAACG
>DATBSH010000084.1:0-5041 GCA_036559885.1 Pyrinomonadaceae bacterium | reverse complement strand
GGCCAGGACCATTTCACATTATCAACAACTACCTGGAAGGAGCGGGCGAGAACATCTTGTTTGGCGGCGCGGACCCTGGGATAACAGGTCTTGTGCCGTCTGACATCGAGGTACGACGGAATTACGTATTCAAGCCGTTGTCGTGGAAAGTTGGGTCGCCTACTTACGCCGGTCAACACTGGACGATAAAGAATCTACTGGAATTGAAGAATGCGAAGAATATAGTGATCGACGGCAATGTGTTTGAAAACTGCTGGACTGATGGACAGACGGGGATTCCGATTCTCTTTACAGTGAGGAATCAGGAAGGAACAGCGCCGTGGTCAATCGTGCAGAACGTGACTTTTACGAACAACGTCGTGAGGGGAGCAGAAGGCGCGTTGAATCTGCTGGGAACAGATAACGAGAAACCGTCGCAACGCTCCAGCGATGCACGCATTGCCAATAACCTCTTCACGGATATCAGAGGCCCGTTTCTGACTTTCAATGGCTTCTACAATGTCACGCTGGACCATAACACGAGTTTTCAGGCGAATAACACATACACACTCTACGGTGAGACGGCAGTCGGCTATGTCAGCACCAACAATCTGACGATAGAGAATCCGTGGGGCATTTATGGTGATGGCGGGTTCTTGGGTACGGCGGCACTGACCAGGTATACGCCTTCCTTCATTTTCAGCAAGAATTTGATGGTAGGAGCTGCTGCCTCAAGCAATCCGGCAGGCAACTTCTACCCAGCGCAAGTCAGTGACGTGGGGTTCAATAACTTTGCTGGAGGCGATTACAGTCTTTCCAGTACAAGTCCATACCGGAATGCAGGGACTGATGGAAAGGATATTGGCGTTGACTTCATTCAGTTGAATAACGCGTTGGGCGGATCAATACCTACTCCAACACCGACTCCTAGTCCGACTCCGATACCCACACCTACACCGACGCCTACGTCGTCTCCGACGCCAACTCCGTCACCGACGGCAACTCCGACACCCACGGCAACTCCGACACCAAGCCCTACTCCTACAACCGTTGGAAAGAGGGTTGGAAAGGCCAAGCGTACGGGGCAGGCGATCAGTAATCAGATTGCCTCTACTGGAAACCTTAGTGCGGCAACAGCAAGTGATTCACAAACTGTTTCACCGCTTCAAGAGTTCAGCGACGAAATCCTGCAAGCCTACTACGAATTAACAGCCGATCCATCTGACTATCCCAAGGCCACGACGATTGAGTTTCATCTGGCTCGCGCGTTCAGTCTTGCGAACAACGCAATTACAGCTGCAATGGCTGGTGACCTTGCGGCATTACAGACGAACCTGTGCTATGCGATCGAGCAACTCGCCTTGAGCGACGCATTGATTGAGCATCCTGAGGCGACGAATCCTATCGACGTCCCGTCGTTTATCGTGCGTCAAAACTATATCGATTTCCTTAACCGTGAACCCGATGAGTTCGGTGGAGACTTTTGGACCAACGACATCGTTAACTGTGGAAGCGATGCGTTGTGTGCTCAAGTCAAACGCGTAAACGTTTCTGCTGCCTTCTTCCTCTCGATTGAATTTCAACAGACAGGGTATTACGTCTATCGATTGTACAAGGCGAGCTATGGCCGTTTGCCGACAATGGCCGAATTTATGCCGGATACCATTCAGATCAGCCGCGGTGTCGTAGTTGGCAGCGATGGTTGGGCAACTCGGCTTGACGCGAACAAGCAGGAATTCTTGGTTGCCTGGACTCAGCGGCCTGCGTTTCAATCGCGCTACGGCGGTTTGACGAATCAGCGGTTCGTGGATTCTTTGATCGCTAATCTCGGAGTCACAATTACCAAGGATCAGCGTAACGCGCTCGTGCAGAGTCTCAACAACGGTCTCCCAAGAACAGCAGTAGTAGAGCGACTGGCGACGAACGATGCGTTTTCGCAAGCGCAGTTCAACTCAGCCTTCGTTTTGATGCAGTACTTTGGTTACCTTAGGCGAGATCCAGATCCTGCTGGTTTTGGTTTCTGGCTAAGCAAACTTAATGAGTTCAATGGCAATTTCGCCAATGCGGAGATGGTCCGGGCGTTCCTGGAATCGATCGAGTACCGGAACCGCTTCGCGTTCTAATCTGAAGTAATAAAATAAGGGGCGCCGCCGAATCACGGGACTCAGTGGTTCGGCGGTTGTTTTTTTGGGCGCGGCAGGGGGTGGCAGCCACGGGCTGTGGGCCGCAAAATAAGGGCCTCGGGCGGCAGTTTCCGGATTTCCACGATTATTGAAACTATTTGGTTATGACGGTCGGGCCGACCATGGCCGCTGATTGTCACGAACGCCGGTTTGCGATAAGCTCTTTGCCGCAATTTAGTCGGGTACGGGTTTCCAGCATGTCTCCGAACGTTTTCGCAGGGGAAATTGCCCTTTTCCTGCGAAACAATCAATCGGTATGAGTGTCCCGGCCACCAAAACTCATTGGCGAGCCCTCGCCATAGCTTTCGCCATTATCTTCGCGTACGCCACTGTGCTCGTGAAGCTGACGCGCGACTGGTGGTTTGACGAAAATTACTCCCACGGCCTTCTTATCCCCTTCATCATTGGCATTATTCTTTGGCTAGAACGCGACAAGCTCTCGTCTGAAAAACTGCGGCCGAATCTGTGGTTAGGGGGGCTCGCAATCGGCTTCGCACTACTTGCACTGTGGGCTGGAGTTGCGGGTGCGGAGCTCTATACCCAGCGCCTTTCTTTGCTGCTGATTATTGCTGGAATCGTTCTTTACTTCTTCGGCGATCGAGTGTTGTCGCTTCTGTTCGTTCCGCTCGTATTGTTGTTCCTATCAATTCCGATTCCGGCAATCGTATTTAATCGCATTGCCTTTCCACTCCAACTATTCGCGTCCCAGTGCGCCGTCTGGTCGATGAATATGCTGGGGATTCCGGTGCTGCGACAGGGCAATATCATTGAGCTCAAACCGCTGAACGCTTTCGAGACCAAGAAGCTTGAAGTTGTCGAAGCCTGTAGTGGGATCCGATCATTAATGACGCTGATCACACTCGCCGTTGTCTTTGCGTATTTTTCGCGGCCACGTTCCAATAGCAACCAAACCGGATCAAAGGGTCGCTACTCCTGGTTGCGAAGCTATACCTTTTGGCGTTCGGCGATTCTCGTCGCATCGGCTATCCCTATCGCTATCTTGACGAACGCGGCGAGAGTGAGTGGTACGGGTGTCTTGTCGCACTATTATGGCACTCAAGTGGCCGACGGGTTTTTCCATTCTTTTTCGGGGTGGGTTGTCTACATAGTTGCGTTCTTGCTCTTGTTCGGCATGGGTTGGCTACTCGATCGCTTTAGACCAGCGGGTCCACCGAGCAACAAAAAAGACGACGTGATTGACACAAAAGAGAAACCCCATCACGAGATAGTGAGGGCTAACGCAACCAACGTTGTCCCAGCGGAGGGCGCTGAATGATGAAAGCCTCGATACGTTTTGGGATAGTTCTCAGCGCAATACTGGGCGTTGGTTTGCTCGTAAACAGCTGGGCGTACCTTGGTGAGGCCCACGTTGATCGAAAAGCGTTAAAGGATTTTCCGCAGCAACTGGGCAACTGGAGTCGCGTCGGTACGGATACGCAGCTCGACACGGCCACGCTTCAGGTGCTGCGGGCGAGTGACTATCTTCTCCGCAACTACCGTCGGACAGATGGTCGGTTCGCCAACTTTTATGTCGGTTATTACTCAAGTCAGCGCAACGGCGCGACGTATCACAGCCCGTTGAACTGTTTGCCGGGTTCAGGTTGGAATCTCAGTGAGCCCGGGAAAATTACAATCGTCACGCCGAGTGGCACATCTTTCGTAGCCAATCAGTACTTCATCCAAAACGGTACTTACCGTCTGGCGATGATCTATTGGTATCAAGGGCGCGGTCGCGCGGTGGCCAGCGAGTACTGGGGGAAGATTTACACTGTCCTGGACAGTGTGCGCTTACGGCGATCCGATGGGGCAATGGTTCGAATTACGGTGCCGGTTACAGGGTCAGAATGGGCTGCGATGGCCGCAGCGGCTGAACTGGCGTCAACGGCGACCGGAGAACTGGGCGACTTTGTGCCCGATTGAGGCGAATTGCCTGGTGGCACGGGACATCTTGAAGCGGAGACGTGAATTCCAGAACACGATTTTCACGAAAGCGAAACATGGATTACAGGAAAACAGAGGTGAATTAGCGATATCTATACTGTGTCCAGCATCAGGCATTTGCCCGCCATTGATGCAGATGCAGCTGATTCCGCCTGCGGATTAGACTTCAGCCGCAGCGGTAACATGGAGCAGAAACATGAAAAGTGAGTGCCGTGCCTACGTTTTTTATCCAACCCTTCTGTGCCTTCTTTTGGCCGTCGTTCTTTCATTCGCCGGCTGCACTAACCCCGAAAAAGCCAAAGCGCAACACGTCAGTAAAGGCGAAGCCTATCTTAAAGAGTCAAAATTTCAGGAAGCGTCACTTGAGTTTAGAAGCGCGCTTCAGATCGACGACACGTTTGGCCCGGCTTACTGGGGATTAGCTCGCGCTTACGAGGGATTACAGCGCGCGCCAGAGATGATGGAGGCCCTGCGGCGTGCCACCCTGTTGGATCAAAACAATTTAGAAGCCCGCACGAAACTTGGAAACTATTACCTCGGTGCCAGCAAGGGAAGACCCGAATTGGTTTCAGAAGCTGAGCGGCTCGCCAAAGAAATCCTGCAAAAAGATCCGAAACACATCGAGGGTCACATTCTCATGGGCAGTGTTCTGTTTGCTCAGAATCAGAAAGACAAAGCCTACGAGCAACTGAACCAAGCAATTGAGATAGACCCGAACAGAGTGGAATCGTATTTGAGTCTGGCGCGGTTTTACGTCGTTACGGGCGATTACACGAAAGCGGAAGAAGTGTTTCATAAGGCCTTATCGATAAACAACAACTCACCAGTCGCTCACACTGAGTACGGCAAGTTCCTGGCACAGACAAATAGATCGACCGAAGCTGAAGCTGAGCTGAAGAAGGGTGTTGAGGTTGGACCCACTGATAGAACCGCGTGGT
>DATBSH010000083.1:0-9944 GCA_036559885.1 Pyrinomonadaceae bacterium | reverse complement strand
GTCATTGACAGGGAAGCGATGGTGACTCGTCTTGTGGTCATGGCCAATGCTTTCTGGTCGATTGTTCGATTGGGTCTTCGTTACGTTTAGGGCAAAGCCCTCTCATGCTGCTGCGGGAATAGCATGTTCTGTTGAGACGATGGTGGCGGTGGTCAGGTCTTGTGTTCCGATTGGATGGTACGAAAGAGTGAGGGAGTGATCGTGGAGCCGGAAGATTTCTTGTGGTGGGTGTTCCCGGTTCTTTGCGATGTCAATTCGCAAAATATCCTCGCGATAATAGGCATGAAGAACTCCGTCTTCAGTTTGGACGAGAAATCGTGGTGGGCCTTGCATTGATTTTTTTCTAGCGAATTAGGCGTTGAACGCAATCGTAAATGTCTTCGATGGTGATAAATTCTTCCTCCGCAGCGTGCGCTCGAAGTGCTTCTGCCGTTGTTAGCCGCTCTTTGTACTTTGATTGTGTCTGCTTAAAACCACGCGCGCTTGCGGTTAGGTGGCAAGCGTTTGAAGCTGAGCTTCTAAGCCGTCGAACAACGTGCGACGGTTACTAGCAATTGTCGATAGTTGGAGTTCGGGTTGGATTTCTTCAGAAGTTCGTGGAATGCCGGGGCGGCGAGGCCATGCGGCCGGAGTCGCCGTTACCAGCGGTCGATAACTAGGCTTAGTGCTTTGGTGACTTGAAACAGTTTGTAGGGCGGGCATTCAATTCCATAGTGGTCCAGAACGGTCTCGTCGTAGTCGATAATGCGTACTCCGGTACGGCCTTCGCGTTTGGCGAAGCGCGTGATTAACGTCCGTTCTTTTGTTGTCCCGTCTGCGTCGATACACCAGATAGTGGCGGATGGCGTTTTGACTTTGAGGATTACGTGATCGGCCGGGCTTTCGTTTGAGGCGAGGATTTTTAGGGAGAGGTCTCCGGGATAGCGAAGCCGCGTTAGAGATGCTTTCACAGCACAGGCAAGGACTCTGCAGCCGCCAGCGTGCCAGGATGTGAATTCTGCGTCGTCAGATGAAAGGCGGTCTAAAAGTCGGAAGGTGTTTGGAAGTTCGAGCCAATGGCGCAGGTGCGTGCCCCAGAGCCTGTCGATCATTTGGTTACACAAACACGAGCCCTAATTGAGAGATATCAGTGGTCACAGTGTTGTCCTCGGTCGTCGTGCTGGATTTGGGAATTTGTCTTGTCCCTAAATTTCGCGTGGCGGCGATGATCTTTTGAAAGAAAGAAACTATTACTCCCTGGCCGAGGATTTCTCCGGCGCGGGTCTTGGACTCCTCACCTAAATAATAGGAATCGGGGACTCCATGGAGGCGTCGTACTTCGGCAAGGGTCATCCATCTCCAGCATTCTGGACGTTGAAGATGTTTCACAACTGCGCCGGTGCCTTGCTGCGAAAAATATCTTTTGGACACGCAAGGAACCGAGGTGCTTTGATTATCGAGTTGTGTCGATGTGAACCCATTTCCTTTAGCGGTCTGGTTGGCCCAGTGATTCGTAAGCCACGGTTTTGTTTCTGACGTGAAGTAGCGATCTTCGAGAAGTGATTCGTCGTCTCTGATTTCAGCGAAGGTGCGAGTGTTTGGAGCGGGCTCTGGCCATCGGAAGTCTGATCCTGAGTGGGCGACGATTACTGTACGAACTCGGGCGGTTATTTCACCGTATTCGCGAGGATCAATTACGCGTGCTTCGACGGTATAGCCGGCTCGTTCGAGAAAGAGTCTCATCATGAATCCGGCGCCGCTGTTAAGATAGCCTGGTGCTTCTTCGATTACGACGGTGGCTGGATTTAGAGCCCTAATAACCAGTGCTGCCCACACGGTCAGATCTCCAAGGGGATGGGCCTCCGGAGGAAGTGTCTTGTTGCGTTTCTTTCCTGTTCCTTTTTCAACTCGTCTTGCCATGCTGAACGGTTCGCAAGGTAGTCCGATGGAAAGAAGTTCAACGGCCGGCAGCATCTCGACGGGTACGTCTTCTATGCTGAGGTTGAACATTCTAGCCTCGTGATGGTTTTCTTCGAAGACCTTGGCGTACTGTTCGTTTATTTCGACGGCGAATGCTGGCTGGTAACCAGCGAGTCGTGCAGCTTCAGTTAGCAAGCCGCCTCCGCTGAAGAGGCTTCCTTCTTTACCGTTGCGGCAGCGAGTAGCTCTTAATCGTTCGGTCTGCGTGGGAGTCAGAACGATGGTGCCGTTGTTTATCTGAACCTGGAGGGTTGTGATTGGCCCGAAACTATCGGCAAGAGCTGAGGTGTTGAGATCAAGAACAGGGATTGATTGGTTGTGTCGGGTCTTGCTTGAAACTACGCGAGTGCCTTCAGGGGCGAGCGTTATTTCAACTCGTTGTTGGGAGAAGTGAACCTGGATTCGGTGGGCCGGAAGGAAGCCTGCTCTCAGAAGGTAGAGGCCTTCGAGCCAGACTCGGGGGGCATCCTTGTTACGGCCGATCTTGGTGGTTGAAAACCGTGGAAAGACATTCATGGTGCGAACCTGTTTGAATCTATTTCGGGGTTTGAATCGCGCGTAGGTAATCTGTGAGAAGTTTGTCTAGGCGGTCCACGTAAGGTTCGACGATTTGCTTAAGGGGTTTCCCGGTTTTGGCAGGCTTTGCTCTGCGGAGCCTGGTGGCAGATGGGTCTGATCGCTGTGGGTAGACTTGCCTCGGACGGGATTGTGCTGCGGTATTCGATGTTGCAAGGGACAGACTGAGGGCGAGAAGAATTAGAGCAAAGGTGAGCGAAAGCGTTTTGTGTGACATAGCACTGGTTATTGGCCGCTTGATTCCCCTGGGGCTTGGTTGCACGCCTACCGAAGTTTCGGAATAGAAAGACTGCGGTGCTTGTGTGGCCAGCGAGGACCGCTTTCCCTCGATAGGGAAATAAACATGCGCTGCACAGGTGAGGAACCATGCAGCGCGTTTCTGTTTTTTAGATGTAGTCAACGGGAAGGGTTTTGGGGAGGTCGAATTCCTTGAGACAAGCGCGGCATTCGAGCCGATCGTTCTTTTCCGGATCTTCGTCGTATTTGTCAGAGAGTCCTTCCACGATTAGCGTTCGCGGCTGGCCTTTCTTTGCCGGCCGGACTCGTACAATTTCGCGCCAGATGGTCGTGTCGCTCAGAAGTCGAAATGTGCCGCCGTGTTCGGATGGTTCTTTGCCATCGTATCCGCAGTATGGGCATTGGAGTTTGAAGTTTTGTGGCTTCGGTTGGATGATTTGACCATCTCTGATTGTGATCTCAACTTGATCGTCGCTCTCTTCTTCGCGCACGTCGCAGGTGTAGGGACCTTCGCGATCGTCTCCGCGTTCAAACTCGAGCATTGTAAGCTCGCCTCGGTGCAGCATCTCGCTGATAGCGTCTTCGGCGTCGCTTGCGCTTTCGGCGAATACGCGGACGGAAGCGTATTCGGAGAGATCGTTTGCAACTCCGACGATAAAAGGCTTCTGAGTCGGTTGGCGGCGTTTGCGAGTTGGTTTGGCCATGGTGTTTATAGTGCGGGCCGCTTCTTTCCAGCTCAGTCAACCATTGCTGATCGGAGCCGGTGTTTGAATCGAGAGTGCAGCCAGGGTGGTAGCCAATCTATTATCAATCGAGGATGGTTGAGTTGGCGGGAAGCTCGATACGTTTCGATTTGCCACTCGGGTTCAAATTTACGGCCGTGAGTTGCACAGGGCTTTAGTGTCCCAGGAAAGCCGTCAATTCGGCGGTTGATGCGATCATGCAGTCCGCGGCGAAATTCGCGCAGGACTTCCTTTCGTGATTCTGGATACCAATTGAAGCCGTTTTGAAAGGTTGAGTCTTCGGGCGCGGCAAGGACTGTCTTCCAGGCGGCGACATAAGAGCCTAAAGTCACCGTGCGGTTCTCAGGCAAGTGAACGACGCGTTGCATGTATTTAATTGGTCTGCGATTTGAAGAGTTCGCCGGCTGGAGAGCTCCCTGCTTTTCCAGGTCTGAATATGATTGGTGGGCCAACGAGCACGTGCGGTTTGCCGGCGCTTATGACTTGCATTCCGTGATAGAAGCCAAGAGGGTCATTGCGCGCGGTGTCTCCTGAGTAGGTGCAGTCGGTGTCTTTTGGATTGTTAATAACTTTGTCGGCGTAAGTGAGTATTTCACCGGCGAAATCAGCTGAAGCGACTAATTGATAAGCGGAGACGCTATCAGGAAGCGGGCCGCTGCCTGTGGAAACATAGCGGCCTTTTTCAAATTGAAAGGGTCTGCGCACAGTGCTTCTTGGATTCGAGATCATATCTCCTGAATAGGAAGCATTGATGTCTCCGTTCTTGCGGCATGATTCGTAGTTATGCTCGATCCGAGCGGGTTCTACGTAAATTACTCTGCGATCGGCGCGGTTCTCCTCTTGATGGATTTCTTCGGTGCCGATCGGCGGGCGACTTTCGATCTCTTCCTGTCGTCTTCGGTCGCGTTCCTCATGCTCGCGAATTGTTGGCGATGATCCGGTCTCGTGCCATTCCTTCAACTCTTCGAAACGGGCAAGGACATCGGGCGGTACGGTTTCTCCGGCTTTGAGTGCGAGGAAGACGGCGGCTTCCTGGCCTGATAGCCAGTCCTGAAAAGGATTGTCTCGGCCAGACACGCTCGGCTGCTTGTGATAGAGGATTGTTTCTTCCCAGGCCTCGTATTCTTCTTCGGACATTTCCCACGGGCGTTTGTTGGGGTCTAGTTGGACGCGGTGTAAGACTTCGGGGGCAACGTCGTAGAAGCTGAGTTGGAACGAAGCATTCATGACTCGTTAATAGAGTTTGAGTCGGACTTTCTCGCCGGCAGCGGATTTCACGGTAATTTCCGCGGGACTCGGCGCGCCGGCTTGGTTGGAGTCTGGTTGGTAAAGCTTTCGTGCGCTAACGAATCGGTTGCCGATTTTATAGTGGTAAGTGATTGAGACGATCGGGGCTGCCTGGTCTTTGAAGAATCGGCTGACGTGGTAAAGAGTGAAATCGCGCGGAACGCAATTGCCTATGATCGCGCGAATGATGTCTTGGATCGAGTTTTGGTACGATTCCTGTTGTGGATCGTAATCTCGTTCGTCGTCCGGACTGAATGCCGCCCAAACCTGATTATGCAGGAAGTCGATCGGGCTGGCGGCCGTGCCGACAATGAAATCGATGTCGTTGGCATCGTAGTTACTCGTGTCGTTGAAAGTGAAAACAGGCCCCTTTGTAATTTGAAGCCACTCTGTTGGAGGGTTATCGCCGTAAGAGATTGCGTAGTGGCCTGGTTGATAGAACCAATCGTGTTGAGGCTCGCCTTCAGGTTTCCACCATAGCGTTCCTATTGAAAGTCGATTCTCGTCGCCTTGTCGAAGCACATAAGCGGGCCCGGTCTCGGAGAGGAATGAGCGCAGTCCGTATTCAGCGTCGACAGCGCCGCCCTTGAGATGAACGGACACTTGTTCGTTTAACAGAAGCGGCAGTTCATCGTATGCAAAGATCTCGTTGATGCTCCGGTTGTTAAAGTCGTAGTCTGACGTTGAATTAAAGTCTTCGAGGGAGTTCGGGTTTTCGCTTGTCTGGATTGACTCGGCGACGATGTAAGGACAGTTTGCAAGTGAATACGAGGCGTCGAGTTTGTAACAGGCTTCAACGTGTGCAGCCTTGATGCGTGCGCGGTTTTTCGGGTCAAAGACGAAGGCCAAGATTTCGGACTTGATGAAGGCGAGTAACTCATTGTAAGCGGCGTCTTGGATGATGCCGGCGCGCGACGGCGATAACGGGTTTACCGGCCGTCCGGTCGTCACCTGCAGGTGGAAATCGAAGTAGTTGCCAAGTCCGCGTTGCAGGATAAGCTGACCGTACCAAAGTACACTCGAGCGAAGCGCGGTTTCATTGTATCCAATTTCAAGTTTGTTTCCTTTGTAGGTCGTTGAGATCAATCGGTCGTTCAGTCGGGCCCATGCGGGTAATGTTGTTCTGACCTTTTGAGAGTTGAGAGTTATTTTGAGGATGCCGTAATAGCCTTGGGCCGGGCTTGCGCTCTTGTATATCTGGTCGGTGAAATTGTAAATCTGATCTTTCGGCGTGAGCGAATCGTGAAGGGCTTTGACGAGCTCAGGAGAACATGAGACGGAAATTCGGAGGCCTGTTACGGGCTGGTCGAGAGTAACCATCCGTTCGAACCATACTGAATAGTAACCAGGGTCGGTCCACCAAAGTTTCGTATCGATAGTGAGTTCCAGGGAGCCGGAGCTGAACGTCACTTCGGTAATTTGATCGTGGGTTAAAAGGCTTACGATGCCTAAGCCCATCGGGTCCTGGTCTTCGATTGTCTCGTTATCGAAGTTAGACTCAGCGAGTTTTAGCAGGGTGTGGAACCCGTCAATGCCGTTCAGTAAACCGTGACCGTTATCCTGGATGGTAAAGCCGTTCTCGGTTGTGGTTATGTCGACAGTCGTTGATCCACTGCGCTGCGAGTTTTGAAAAAGCTCTGCAACGACCTCATCAATGCGGTTATGGAAAAGGCGTTTGATGCTGGAGCGAATCCGATCAGGATTAACCAGGACACTGAGATTGGAGGCGTGGTCAGGGACGGATGATTGTGGATTGTTTGTCATGGTACGAATGTCGAAAGACGAAACGAGCGTTTGATAGTTTGGGTTAAGACTGCGAACTGCGGGTGAAAACATTGGCTACTGGCCGCTTGTATTTGGCAAGTGATCGTCATTGCGCGCTTACGCGGGCGCGCGCGCGCGGGTGGTGCGCGTCGTATGATCTGCGCAAATGCAGGTTACTGACGGAGGTGTAGATTTGGGTCGTGGATAGGCGTTGATGACCGAGCAGTAGTTGTACGAACTGGACCTTGGCGCCGTTTTCGAGCAGGTGGGTGGCGAAGGAATGCCGCAGGGTATGCGGCGTGACGTCGGACAATCCGGCTTTGGCTGCCGTAGAGCTGATGATACTCCAGGCAAGCTGGCGAGTGAGAGGGCCTTGTTGGTTAAGAAAGATTGGACTGTCCGGACTCTTTCCCCGCGAAGCTCTGGTGGCCGAGTAACGCTCGATCCAACTTAGGGCCTGCGCGGAGATCGGGACCTGGCGTTCTCGATTGCCTTTGCCGTAACAGGTGACTACTCGCGGACTGGTGCTGATATCTCGGTACCTGAGGGTGATAGCTTCTGTTATTCGAAGGCCGGTGGCGTAGAGAAGTTCGAGTAGAGCGCGGTCGCGCAAACCTTCGTGGTTAGATTCCTTGGCAGCGTGCAGGAGTTCGGATACTTGCGTTGGCGTCAGGACGCGTGGAAGAGGTTGGGCTTTCTTTGGCGAAGGAATGTGGTCTGTGGGATTACTCGTAACTTCGCCTTCAGTTACGAGGAACTCGTAAAAGGTTCTGATCGTGCTTAGGGCCCGCGCAATGGAAGATGCGTTAAGGCATTTGCGGGACAGGGCTCCGATATGCCGATCAATATCACGATTGCGAAGACCGCGGATTGTATTGTTGTTTGCGCTGGACCACTTTTGCAGTTGGGCCAGATCACGGCCGTAACTTTGGACGGTATTCGCAGAGAGGCCTCGTTCGATTGTGAGGTAATCGAGAAAGCGCTTAATCAATGGTGACTGTCGAGGCATGGATTCAAATCGGGTTGGAGATAGGTCGGATGTAGCGAGGGGCGGTTTCCGTGTGGCTTGCAACCGACGATCGTTTTACCCATCCGGCGCGGTCGTACACTGCTCCGCAGTCGCAGTGGTTGTCGTCTGAAAGAATCATAACTTCCTTGCCGCAGGGACAATCGACATGCATGTCTGCGGGTTCCCCGATCGGTGCGTCCGGATCTCTTTTGAGTGCGAGTTTTTGGTAGGCCATGATTTGGTTTCCTGCAGCCAGCCTATTCATTGGTTTCCGGGGCGGGCCGGTTCAATGCGGCCGGCTTTTAGGATTCTCTCCGCGGAGCCGAAAATCTTTCTTGCGCTTGCTTCCGGAATGGAGTCACCGTTGAGCCAGTTCTGGATGTATCCGCGGCAGTAGGTGGCTCCGTCGAGATTCAACGCTTCACAGCAAAGTAGTGCAACGGACTCGGCTTCCACTTCGCGGAGGTTCCTGGGAGTGCGCGCTGTGTCGTTAAAATCCATTTCCGTCGTATGCCCAAGATCGCAATGGGCCGTTTCATGGAAAAATGTCTTGTGCGGCATCTGAGCTACAGGATTAATCGCGATCTCTCGGCCGCGGGCATAGCCTTGTGAATTGCCATCTGTGTCGATGAACGGGACCTGCGTTATGTTGAGGTTCTTCAGTGCCGTCTCGGCGTTCCATGTAGGAAGCGTTGGTAGTTCAAACTCCTGACCGTCCGTTTGTGAGAGTACAAACCAGCGGGGTTTGTAGACGAAGGCAGTTGTGAAAGCGTCGTCCGAGTCTAACCCGCCTGGTTCTGTCTCGGCCGCTTTATGTTTGAACGTGATCGGCATGCACAAGATAAGCGCGCGTTCGCCTTTCTTGACGAACCGTCCGTGGGCCTGCCAACCCTTGAAAGTTTTGATGGGACCACTTTGAATGCCCCGTGCACGGCATTGGATCAAAGCGAGAATTTGATTTCCAATCGAATAGTTATGAAACGCGGAGTAGGCCTCCATAATTGCGCCAGGCGTTCGTACGGCAGTTTCGAGAGCTTGAGAAAAGTTGAGTTGGTTTGATGAGTCGCTCATTGGTTGTTCTCGCTGCTGCAGCCGGCCGGTTGCATTCTGGCAAAGAGAAATAAAGCTTTTCCGTAGGAGACTTCTGCTCGCGGCTGATCTCGCGGGGTCCTGCAGCGGCTCTCGGAAGCACTTAGCACTGTGTTGCTGTAGTTGAGAAACTGTTTGATGTGCTCGAGAGCGAGAGTATTGCCGTGCAGTGCTGCGCGAATGCGTTGTTGCCCTGCCTCGGTCGTGCGTCCGTCTCGGGAGAGTTCTATTTCGATCGGCGGTGTCATGGGTTAGTAGTTAGTTATTGGTCGCGCCGCGCTGATCGTTGACGGCGGGCTGGTATCGGTAGACTTTGAAGGGGGCCAGGGCGTGTACTGCGTGGTGCATTCTGGCGACGTTGTTTGAGAAGAACCAGACTCGGCCAAGGCGAGTCTCGGTTGTTTCCTCAATCTGTTCTATTGGCAGCGAATCGTCGAGGCTTCCAGAGAAATCGCAGAATCCGTTAGGGCTGAAGTAGAAGCTGCTGTCGTTGTTCTGGCGGATTGTGGTTTGGAGACTGTCGGTCCAGTCGTGTGTGAACCTCCGGGTTGAGCAGTCTGGCATGATGACGAAATCTCCAACGCGTGGGCCTTCGCGTTGATTGAGTTTGTGGATTCTTTCGGCGAGCAAGGCGTAGTCGCGCTCGGAGTGCTGTTCGGCGGTCTCTGGTTTGTAGAAGGATTGATTCAGGGCGCGGAATTCGTTGAGAGTCATTGTGGAGGTTGTGTTCATGGCTGAGTTTGGTGCTGGTGTCAGAGGTGTCCTGACCGCCTTTTATTAGCTGATTCAGTAAGCATCGGGGCGGCAACTTGGGCAGATGCCGTAGCCGTTATCTTGATCGAACCGGCGTTGTTTTTCGTAAGTGCTTTCGAAACTTTCTCCGCAGCATCCGCACTCGAAATCAGCGAGCGTATCGCCACCTTTGCCGTCAAGGGGGAGAGAGACATCAGAGCGCATGAGGAAGTCAGTGGTTTCGCAGTTCTCGAAGTAGGTACTAAGTTGATAGGCGTTATCGCACCATCCGGCCGTGATGCTTTCAATCTGGACTGAGCGATCCATGTCGATGACTGCCACTTCGAGCCACGGGTTATTGCAATGATTGTCTGCGACCACTGCGAGTCGGCGCCCGTTTGGAGCGGTCCAAATCAGAGCCTCAAAGTCGCGCACAGTATGTTCCTTGATCAACTGCGCAGCGATCGCAGCGGTTTCCACTGGTTTGGACGTGTGCATTGTGGTTTCAAAGTACATCGGAGCTTGTTTCCTTCTTTCTCGCTTAATGC
>DATBSH010000082.1:0-33846 GCA_036559885.1 Pyrinomonadaceae bacterium | reverse complement strand
AAAATATGCCCGTCTGCCACGGCCGGAGACGCATAAACAGGCTCACCGACGGAGTTTGTCGCAACGATCTCGTGTTTAGGTCCTGCTTTGATGACGAACGTGTCGCCATCCTCACTGGTCAGCAGTATTTTTCCATCGAATGCCACTGGCGAAGCGGTGAAGCTGGCAGGTACAGGCACGCGGCCACCTTCGTATTTTACTTCTCCGGTCTTCGCATCCAGACAGGTCAGCACACCGCGATCAGACGTCAAATATAGATAGTCTCCGTAGAGAATTGGCGAAGGCACATAAGCAGTACCTTTCGCGTATTTCCAAACCACCTGCTCGGCAAGATCACCATTACCGCCTAGTTTGATCGCCATGGCAATCTTTGCTGGGAAACCGGCAGAAATAAAGACAAGATCGTTATTCGCAACTGGAGAGGGAATCGCATTGCTCTCGACTCCCTTGTGTCGCCACAATTCTTTTCCGGTCGCCGGATCATAAGCAATGACGAATTCCGTACCGCTTGTGATCAACTCGGCGCGCGTAGCAGTCTGAACGAGCAGAGGTGTCGACCAGCTCACCTGAACCTTCCGAGGTGTTCGCCAAATTTCCTTCCCCGCCTTCTTATCTACGCCAATGATGAAAGATGACGCGCCGTTCTCTTCATCACACTGCACGATGACTATGTTCTTGAACAAGATGGGCGAAGTTCCGGTTCCCATTCCTACTGTGCCCAGCTTCCCAAGGTCTGCTTTCCACATGAGCTTGCCACTCATGTTGTACGCGTATAGCCCTTCGGTTCCAAAGAAAGCGTAGACATTTGAACCATCAGTCGCTGGAGTTGAAGCGGCATAGGAACTCTTGCGATGCCGATTGTCGTATGGCGTGCCCTCGAACGCGGTCTGCGCCCAGAGGATTTTTCCCGTCTTTTGATCGAGACAGATAACTTGAAAACGATGTTTGTGATCGGCACCTACGCTGTCGGGATGAATAAACTCTTTGTCGCCATCCATGTGTTTGACAGCTTTTGCACCAGGAACCAATTCACCTTCAATAGCCGTCGTCAGAAAGATGCGATTGCGCCAGACGATTGGTGAAGAATGTCCGCGGCCGGGTATTGCTGTTTTCCATTTAATGTTCTTGCTCGCGGTCCATTCGGAGGGCAGATTAGTTTCCTCTGAAACACCTTGACCGGAAGGTCCGCGCCATTGTGGCCAGCTTGCGGCTCCAGCAATTGAATGCAGAATCACATTGCCGAACAACAAAGCAAGCATGACCACTAATGCGATACGGATAAGCTGTTTCATTTCATTTCCTCGCTCGTCGATTTGGGGCTTCGCCAAATGCGTAAACGTTGTGAAGTCCGCGGACTATGAGTAGACCATCCGAGATGGCCGCACTCGCCATCATTACTTCGCCAACCGGATTTGTTGATAACAATTCATACTTCGGGCCAGTTTTGACGACAAAGATGTCGCCGTCCTCGCTGAGCAGGTAGAGCTTGCCGTCGGACGCAACTGGAGAAGAAGTAAACGCACCACCCTTCCCACCCAGTCGTTCCTGATAGAGGCGCTCTCCTGTGTCAGCGTTATAGGCCGTTAGAACACCCTGGTTGTTACAGGTATAGAGGATGTCGCCATAAACGATTGGCGTTGGCATGTACGGACCACCGCGTTGTTTACTCCAGGCGATCGCAGAATTTGAAACCGCGCCGTCCTTCAACGAAATATCTCCCGTGGCGCCGAGCTTGATTGCGTAGATCGGTTGAATTGGTGCGTAACCACTCGTGACGTAAATCAGATCGCGAGCGACAAATGGCGTTGGCGCTGTGACCTCAGAGTTAGGAGTTAGCCGCCAGAGTTCTGCACCCGTGAGAGGATCGTAGCCCCGAATTGCTTTTGAACCATTGGTAATCAGCTCTGCTCGCGTTCTGCCTACGTAGACCGTCGGTGTGCCCCACGAGGAAATCTCCGGACGCGGAGTTTTCCAAACGAGCTTTCCGTTCTTAAGACTGTACGCAGCAATGAACGAGTCTTTTTGCACGTCCGCCTGCACGATAACTAGATCGCGATAGATGACCGGAGAACTGCCGTGCTCCCATTGATAGTCGGGATCGTAAAACCAACCTGAATCGAGCACGCCAAGATCCTGCTTCCAGAGAAGCTTGCCATCCAGGTTGTAGGCATAAAGACCATGTGAACCGAATAGAACGACAAGATACTTTCCATCGGTGACGGGTGTTGAGTCAGCGTGCGTGGATTTCGGATGTCGCTTAACTTTCGGCACTCCCTCGTACGCTATTCGTTCCCAAAGTATCTTGCCGGTGAACTTATCCAGCGCGTAAACCTTCCACACGTGCTTGGGATCATCTTTGACTGGGGCGACGTCGCCGTATAGACCATAGCGGGTCTCATCCTTTGCGCTGGTTGTGACCGCTGTGGTAATGAAAACCTTGTCACCCCAAACTACAGGACTCGAGTGAGCGAGACCTGGGATTGGCGTTTTCCACAGAGTATTTACCGATTTTGGCGCATCCCATTTCACTGCTGATGGTGAACCTTCAACGACACCGGTGGCTCCGGGACCACGAAATTGCGGCCAGTTTTGAGCCCTAACAGTTACTCCAATCAAACATAAGAACAATATCGAAAGCCCGAGTGTTTTCATCGAATCCTCCAGGAGTGATACGAAAACTTCGAAGTGTGTGATTACGGTTGCTTGGTGTCGTCAACACGAGATAGTTGGGTTGTTGAGGGACCTTGGGTCAAAGTCATGCCTGTCACCTTCCCCTGGTCCACTTTAAACTTAACTACCACGTTGTCGATTCTCACTGGCCTAAAGGTCGACTCGTCGAGCGGCATTAACCGATATACACGCTGACCTGCAACCGCGGCCGAAAGACGTCCTTCTGAAACACTGACATTGATCTCGAAGGCAGGCTCGCCGCCTTTGTACTTCCCGGCATATGATTGGAGAGTGGCCGGATTAATCTCAGGTGGCATCACCGCGCCCGCACTTTTCAACATCTCCCCGATTTCAGGTTTGTCTTTAATCCCCCTGGAGATAAAGAGCGCTCTCGTTAGTGTTTCTTTTTTCAAGTTGCCCGCGGCAAGAGCGGTCTTCACAAGTTCAGGCTTCTCTTCGTCCACGCCCGTCATTAGTACGTCGTCGACAGCAGAAGGGAGCTTCTCAAGTAGTGCCTTCACGACCTCAACGTTGCCATTATCCATTGCCCACGTCATCGCCGTTGCGCCATAGAAAGTGTCTTTCACAGAGACGTCTGCACCGCGCGCCAAGAGAATCTTCACGATCTCAGCGTTCCCGCGCTCTGCGGCCTTGAACAGCGCAGTCGTTCCATAGCGAAACTTCGCGTTTACGTCTGCGCCTTTGTCGAGTAAAGAAGTGACGGCAGCTGCATCGCCTTTGCGAACCGCTTCGTATAACTGATCGTTTAGTGCCTGCTTGGGGTCTTGCGCCAGCGCAAGCACGCAAATGAGAAGGAGGGTCAACAGCGATCCTCCAAGGTGTTTGCGACTCATAGAAACGCCTCCGCGCTTTTAGGACTTAACCTTTGAGTGTTAAATTGACTAGGTTAGTGCTTGGCAACCTGAATTGTTGCAACTTTAGTCTACGGATTCTACATCTTTAAGGTTGCAGCATCCCACGTCTTTTGATTTTTTATCATTAATCGTACCTCCTTCATAGAATGTGTGGGGATATCCAAAATGACTAAACTCATATCCATTTCTTTGAATGTTAGTCTGCTCTTACTCCTCCTGATTCCGGCACGCGCCAGCGATTGGACTGAATGGCGAGGCCCGGCTCGCGATGGAATTTCCCCTGAAAAAGGGCTCCCCGCGTCATGGTCTCCTACAGGTCAGAACCTCGCGTGGAAAGCTCCGTACGGTGGCCGGTCCGCGCCGATCGTAATGAACGGACGCGTCTATCTACAAAACACCGCCGAGAAGGGAGCAACAGAACAGGAACGCGTCATGTGCTTTGACGCCGATACTGGAAAGCTGTTGTGGGAACATCGCTTCAATATTTTTCTCAGTGATGTACCCCCGCATCGCGTCGGATGGGCGTCACCAGTTGGCGATCCCGCAACTGGAAACGTTTACGCCTTTGGGGTCGGCGGAACTCTCGTTGGGCTATCACGAGATGGCAAAGTTGTTTGGGAGCGTTCGCTCGGCGAAGACTTCGGACTATTGACCACGCACGGCGGCCGCACAGTTTCGCCGCTCATCGACGGAGATTTGGTTATAGTCAGCGGCGTTACGTTCCAATGGGGCCAACATGCGAGAGGCGCGCATCGGTTCATAGCCTTTGATAAGAGAACCGGTGAGACGGTTTGGGTAAGCGCCCCGGGCGGTCGGCCTTACGACACAACGTACGCTGCACCGATTATCGTTAACGTGAATGGTACACGTCTTCTGATTCAAGGAGCGAGCGACGGTGTCGTTCACGCGATAAAGCCACAAACTGGGGAGCCTGTCTGGAAGTATGAAATCAGCAAGCGTGGTCTGAACACGGGCGCTGTGATGTTCGGTAATCTCGCAATCCTCACGCACAGCGAAGAGAATCTGAACTCAAGCGAGATGGGAATGATGACGGCCGTCGATGCGACTGCCAAAGGCGAAATAAAGAAAGAGCAGGTTAAGTGGACGACGTATGGTTGGCAGGGCGGGTTCTCTTCCCCAGTCATTGACGGTGATCGCATTTATCAAATTGACAACAGCGCAAACATCGCTGCGTTCGATGCGAATACCGGAAAACAGTTATGGCTGAAAAACCTGGGAACGATTCAGAAGGCTTCTCCTGTTTTAGCAGACGGTAAGCTTTATATCGGAACGGAGAACGGGAAATTCTTCATCCTGAAACCCAGCGCGACGGGATGCGAGATTCTGGATGAGGATCAACTAGGCACCGAGGCGTTACCGGAAGCAATTATCGGTTCGGTCGCTGTCTCCAATGGTCACATCTATGTGGTCAGTGACTCGAACCTGTACTGCATCGGGAAGAAATCTCATCCATCTTCCAATTCGGCGGCACCTGTCGAAGGGATTCCGAATCCCAATCGATCAGCGACATTCGTCCAAGTGGTACCCACTGAATTGATTCTGAAGCCCGGAGACAAGGTAAACTTCCGCGTCAGACTCTTCGATGAGCATGGTGTTTTCATTCGTGAAGAGCCGTCAGCCACGTGGTCTCTCGATCAGCTGAAGGGAACGATTAATAACGGCCAATTTGTGGTCGGCAACGACGCGATACAGCAGGCGGGACTAGTAAAGGCAGTTGTCGGAAACCTGACCGGCTCGGCAAGCGTACGAGTCTTTCCACCTCTTCCGTGGAGCGAGAACTTTGACTCTATGGCCGTCAACACTTTGCCATCGACGTGGGTAAATGCGACGTCGAAATTCGTTGTTCGAGAATTGAATGGCAACAAAGTTTTGGTCAAAACAACCGAAGGGTCGTCGTTGCTCAGCCGCGCGCGAGCATACTTCGGACCGTCGGATCTGTCGAACTACACGATCGAAGCTGATGTTGACGCGACACAAAAGCGACGTCAGCAGGGTGACGTCGGCGTAATCGCGCAACGCTATGCGTTAGTTCTCTACGGCAACAGCCAAATGTTGCACCTCGAACCCTGGCAACCGGAGACGAAGCGGACCGTTTCAATTCCTTTCGAGTGGAAGCCCGACACCTGGTATCGGATGAAGCTTGAGGTGCAAAATCTGCCTGATGGGAAAGTACGTGCTCGGGGTAAGGTTTGGCTTGCAAGCGAGCCAGAACCAGCAGCATGGATGGTTGAACGTATCGATCCGATTCCTAACCGGCAGGGTACGCCAGGAATTTTTGGTAGCGCGCTCGCAGAACTGTACTTCGATAATCTGAAAGTTTATCGAAACAATTAGAATGTCCAACATGCTTTAGCTTGTCGGCATGTCGCCCATATTTGAATTCGACCTCAAACCTGTAGGTAACATGTGCCGACTAAAAAGGAATACATAGAAATGAGAATTACTAAGACCGTTGTCATCGCAATTGTAGTCGCTGCTGTCGCCGTACTGTTATCCATGCATCACTCGACGATACGGGCCGCAGCCGCCGATCCCGGAACTGGCGATTGGCCCATGTGGGGTGGCACACCTGATCGCAACATGGTGTCCAACATGAAAGGCCTACCAATCAGTTGGGACGTAAAGACAAAGAAGAATGTGAAGTGGATTGCCGATCTTGGTTCTCAAAGTTACGGCAATGCCGTCGTGTCCGGTGGCATGGTCTTCGTTGGCACGAATAACGAAGGCTTACGCAATCCAAAGATCACTGGCGACAAAGGCGTGTTGATGGCGTTTCGCGAGTCTGATGGGGCCTTCATGTGGCAAATGGTGCACGACAAATTAGCCGCCGGCCGCGTTAACGATTGGCCTTATCAGGGAATCGCATCTTCGCCAATTGTCGACGGCAATCGGGTTTACTACGTCTCGAACCGTGCAGAGTTGATGTGTCTCGACACGCAGGGCTTTCGTGATGGCAAGAATGATGGCGTCACAGACGAAAAGCTTACTGGCGAGTTCGATGCCGATGTGGTGTGGCGCTTCGACATGATGGAAGAAGTGGGAACGCTGCCTCACAATCTTGCTAACTCATCACCAGTGATCTATGGCGATTTAATCTACGTCAGCACTTCAAACGGACAGGACGAGAGTCACGTCAACATTCCCTCGCCCAAAGCGCCAGCGATCATTGCCGTAAACAAGAAAACGGGCAAACTCGTTTGGGAAGACAACCCGGTATACGATCGCATTCTCCACGGCCAATGGAGTTCTCCCACCGTGGGAACTGTCGGTGGTGTCGTTCAACTAATTCATGCACAAGGCGATGGCTGGATTCGTGGTTATGAAGCACTCACCGGCAAAAAGCTTTGGGAGTTCGATACAAATCCAAAAGACTCTGTTTGGCCAAAAACGCGCAATGAACTGATTAGCACGCCGGTGGTCTACGAGGACCGCGTGTATATCGCCAATGGTCAGGACCCGGAACACGGGGAAGGTGTTGGTCATATGTACTGCATCGACGCTACAAAGCGCGGTGACATTACGAAGACGGGCCTGGTCTGGCACTTCGACAAGATTCGACGCTCGATATCAACTCCTGCAATCCACAACGGTATTGTCTATGAGCCAGACTTCAGTGGTTTCCTGCATGCGCTCGATGCAAAGACCGGACAGGAGTACTGGGTCCACGATATGTTCGCAGCTGTCTGGGGATCACCGTTGCTAGTAGATGGCAAGATTTACCTTGGCGACGAAGACGGCGATGTCGTGATCATGCAAGAGGGCAAGACGAAGAAAGTGATCGCAGAAATCAACATGGGAAGCTCTGTTTACTCCAGCCCCGTCCCTGCGCACGGCGTATTGTTCATTTCTAATCGCAACCAATTGATTGCGCTAGCAGAAAACCCGGCGACTACTAGTTCTTCTGCGCAAACTCGACCGTAACCACGAAGCAGATCCACCGATTTCCACAGATTACACAGATTATGACTTAGACGAGACACGTTGAGTATTCGAAGCAAAACGACATGTCTTAACTCACTAACCATAATCTGTGTAATCTGTAGAAATCGGTGGATCTGCTTCTGCTTTTGACACGATGATTGCAACTTTCGACTTTAATCCGCAGACACGCACCATCTTCGGTAACGGCGTTATCACGCAGCTCGGTGAGTTAGCCAAAGAGCTCGGGTTACGACGAACGTTGCTGGTCGCTGATCGCGGTCTGGTCGATTCGGGTCACGTGGCTGAAGCCGTAGCACCACTGAAAGCTGCCCGAATTGACGTTATTGAATTTCACGACTTCGACGTCAATCCCGACACCACAAGGATCGAGGCTGGCGCTGCATTCGCCTCAACGCTTCAGATCGATTCATTAATCGCACTCGGCGGCGGCAGTTCCCTCGACTGCGCAAAAGGAATCAACTTTCTTCTTACTAACGGCGGGCACATCCGCGATTACCACGGTTTCGGCAAGGCAACGAAGCCGCTGCTGCCGATGATAGGCATACCAACCACGGCGGGAACCGGAAGTGAAGCTCAAACCTACGCGTTGATCTCTGATGCCGAGACTCACGCCAAACTCGCCTGCGGTGATCCAACAGCGGCGTTTCGGATTGCCCTGCTGGATCCGGCTTTAACGATCTCTCAACCGCACAGCGTCACTGCGACATCGGGTTTCGATGCCATTGCCCACTCTGTTGAGACATTCGTAACCACCAAGCGAAATCGTCTCTCCGAATTATTCTCGCGCGAGGCGTGGAGGCTCTTAGAAGGTAATTATGAGCGAGTATTAACGCAGCCAAATGATCTCGAGGCTCGCGGCGCAATGCAGTTGGGCGCGTTCTTTGCTGGAATGGCGATTGAAAATTCGATGCTCGGGGCCACCCACGCTTGCGCGAATCCGATAACAGCTCGTTACGGCACCACACACGGCGCTGCAATCGCATTGCTTCTACCTTCAGTCGTGCGTTGGAACGGAGTTGTGTCGAGCGAAAGATATGCTGAGCTGTTGCGACTGTCGACTGTGAGAGAAGATTCGAATGCTGCTGAGCGGCTCGCGACGAGACTCGAACAGTTGGCAACTGCCGGAGGATTGCATTGTAGTTTGCGTGAAGCAGGCATCAACTCAGCTGATCTTTCCGCATTGGCAGACGAAGCGGCTGAGCAATGGACGGGCCGCTTCAACCCTCGCCCGTTTGACGTGCACGGTGCGTTGGAGGTCTATCAGTGCGCGTTTTAGATTCCGGTTTTCTCCGCGCAACCTCTGCGGTGTTTGCGTCTCTGTGGTTTTTCAGGAACCATCAAAACATCGCCGAGACGCAAAGAACAGAGAGCGATGTAGGTCTCCGACAACGTGTAAGAGCACCGAAGGTGCGGCCAAAGGTAGCCAGGGGCAAGCGCGAAGCGCGCAGCCCCTGGATACGGTGGATAATCTATCGCAGCCCTGAAAGGGCGGCAGAACGCCAGGCCGTTTGTCTGTCGCCCTTTCAGGGCTCAATTTCTGTGGAACATGATCCAGGGGCTGCGCGCTTCGCGCTTGCCCCTGGCTACCTTCGGTCACCGCTTCGCGGTTTCAGCTCAGACCCCGTCGCCGGAAGAAGAAGGTTGACTGTTACTCTGAATAGTGTGCTCTTTGCGATTTTTGTACTCGTCGTCAGTCTAGGGACCTTACAAGCTCAAATTACTCCAGCAGACAACTGGTCACAGTTTCGCGGAAACCCTCACCTGACAGGTGTCTCGGAATCCAGAATTCCAGCCGAACTAAAGCAATTGTGGACCTACGCGGCCGGCGATTCGATCGAGTCGTCTGCGGCTATCGTTGGGGGGACGGTTTTTGTCGGATCACAAAAGGGTGAACTGGTAGCGCTTAGTCTCGACAACGGAACCGTTTACTGGAAATACAAAATAGACGACCCGATCGGAGAATCATCTGCTGCTTACAGTGGTGGTGTGATCTATATCGGCGACCTCGGCGGCTGGCTGCATGCGGTGAACGCTTCAGACGGGAAAAAGATCTGGGCCTTCAGAACCGGAAGTGAGATCAAGTCATCACCGGTAGTCGTTGGCGATCGTGTCCTGATTGGATCATATGATGAGAATCTCTACTGCGTCTCGACTCGCAACGGCTCGCTGTTGTGGAAGTTCAAGACCAGTGGCCCTGTTCACTCGACTCCCAGCATATCCAATGGTGTAGCGTTCATTGCCGGCTGTGACGAAATGTTTCGGGCCATCAGAATTTCGGACGGCCGCGAGTTGTTTAGTGTTTCATCTGATGCATACACAGGAGCCTCACCAGCTCTCCAGGGGGACTCGGCATTCTACGGTACGTTCAACAACGAAGTCTTGATGGTTAGTTTGACGGATCACCGAGTGGTTTGGCGCTATCAACATCCAGAACGTAGATTTCCTTTTTACTCATCAGCAGCGGTTACGTCGAACCGCGTTGTTGTTGGCGGTCGCGACAAGATAGTTCACGGACTTGGTCTGGATGGGCGTGCAGTTTGGACGTTTGCCACTCGAGCACGTGTCGAGTCGTCGCCGGCGATTGCTGACGGGCGCGTGTTTGTAGGATCGAATGACGGGCGATTCTATGTCCTGAACCTTACAAACGGAGCGAAGCTTTGGGAGTTCAATGCAGGTGCTGCACTCTCAGCCTCACCAGCAATCGGCAAAGGCAAGATCGTCATCGGCTCCCAGGACGGCAGACTTTATTGTTTTGGATGATCACTTAGACAGGGTTATAAGATTAACAAGAAAAGTAAAGATCGCTAGCGGCTCCTACTCGTTTTTAATTCCGCATTCTGGTTAATTCTGTAATCCTGTCTAGTTCTTTTTCAGTACCGCCACAGCTTCAATTTCAATGCGAGCGTTCGCTGGCAGCTTCGCTACCTGCACGGCAGACCGAGCCGGAAAATCCTGTTTGAAGTGATTTCGGTAGATTTGATTCATCGCCGCGTAGTCGTTCATATCAGCCAGAAACACGGTCGCTTTCACGACATGCGCCATACTGCTGCCTGCAGCTTCCAACACCGCCGCCAAGTTTTTCAAAACCTGTTCGGCTTGTTCTTCCAGACCGCCTTCAACCATCTGGCCTGTCTTGGGATCAATTCCGATCTGGCCCGAGGTAAAAACAAGATCACCCACAACAATGGCTGGTGAAATCGGAGCAGCTGGGGGTGATCCCGGCAACTTCACGATTCTACGTTCAGTTTTGCTTCCAGCAGCTTGACCATAGACGCTTGCACAACCCAATGATACGACCGATGCAGCGATGGCAAATTTCAAACTGTTCCTCATCTCTTTCACCTCAGAAGTATTTCGCGATTGTTGCGCGATCAGGTTTTTGCGTTACCAAAGAAACTGTCCACATTAGCAAGGCTGAGATAATTACCATCGGCACAACCGGCATAAATCCAAAGATTGCTGTGCCTCCCGGCGTCCTTGACAAAACTTCCCACCCGCCAATCTTTCCGAAAACTATCGATGGGCCAGGAGCTGGAGCGGGCACAAAGTGCTGAAAGACAGCGACGGCAACGACCGCTGCGGCAGACCATAGCGTCGCGGCTAACGCGCCCCACTTCGTGCTTCCCTTCCAAAAAAGCGCAGCCACCAGAAGTGGCGACAATGCAGCAAACCCCGAGAACGCATATTGAATTGCCAACTCAAAGATCGTTTCGGGCGCGCGCAGTGCAACTGCATAAGCGAAAATTGTGATCAGAACAATAAAAATTCGACCAGTCTGGACCTGCACTCGCTCCCCGAACCGTTTCTTATGTCCATAGAAGGCAAAGACGTCCTCCGTGAACATGGTTGACAGAGCCAGAATCTGTGAGTCGCTAGCCATAACCGCTGCCATTATTCCGGCGCCAAGCACACCTGCCAGCCACAACGGTGCGTAGCGTTGCAACAGCAACATAATCACATCGTCGCCGGCCGACTCTTCTCTGAGCTCGTCTCTCGCCTCCGGAGGCATTGTTCTTCCTTGCGTCGCTAGAACACGTCTGGCTTCCTGCTTTGCGCGGATCTGCGGAACGTCACTAACGCGGTTCGCCATCACACCCAGGAACACACAAGGCAACCAAATCGCCAGAATACATAATGGGTAGAAGATGACGGTTTTCTGGAAGTGCTTCATCTTCTCGGCGGTGAGACAGAAGATCAAAATATGTGGAAAGGCAATCGCCGACAGTGGAATGAACGTGTAGCTGAAGAAGTAGTACGGAGAAATCCGTTCGCGGGTTAGCAGCGACGCGAGCGCCGGCGACGCCAGCATTGCATTGACGGCGCTCTTGAACCCACCCATGCCGGTGCCGATAACAATGATCGCGAGCGCGCCAAACGACAGGAACAGAATTGTCTGAAACGTGTTGACCCAGGCAGTGCCGCGCATTCCGCCGAAGAAGACATAGCCCATTACGACTAGCGCTACGATCGCGCCTCCAAACCAGTAGGGCACGAACCCGCCACTAATAACATTGAGCGTGGTTCCGCCACCCATGATCCCGATGATGATGTAGGGCACAAGCAGAACGGATTGCACGACAAAGATCACGGTCCCAATGTGGCTGCAGTCCCAGCGATCGCGAAACATCTGCACGGGAGTCATAAACCCGTGCTTCTTTCCGAGTGCCCAAACACGCGTGCCGATGAAGAAGATTGTTAGCGGAATGACCAGGCCTGAGGAAGAAGCCATCAAGCCGAACGTGACGATGCCATTCTGAAAGGCGTGACCAGACGAGCCGAGGATGGCAAATGCCGTCATGTTGGTCCCAAAAAGTGAAAAGAGGAAGACGAAAGGACCAAGCGAACGGCTGGCGAGAAAATAATCTTCAGCTTCCTTCTTACTCTTCGCCTTCCGAAAAGCAAAGATGCCGATGTAGAGAACGGACGCAAGGTAAATAAAAACGACGATAGCTGGAATCAATGTTTCGCGTCCTCCTCGGACTCTCGTTGTTCCATCTCTTGCTCAAGATGAACGGGCCAGGCTTGCTTGACAAGCAGCCACATGAGTAGTGAGGCCGCTATTGAAAAACAACCCTGGTAGAAAAGCCCGATAGGAATAAAGCCAAAGACGAGCGGGTGGGCCGTGCGCCAGAACCAGATGTCCTGATGCAGGAAATATAGTAAGACGACCGCAACGACAAGAAGGATTCGTTTCATTTGTTACGCGGTGGGAAACGGAATATATGTACGCAGTCGGCAACTGTCAAGAACTTCAACGTTTACCTGGGACCTTCTCTTTATGCTTCAGGATCGCCGAGTGCCCTGCTCCTCCGACCTTATGGCTTGCTGCTTTCGATTGAGAGAAGTAATCGCCAACGGCAGAATAACAACATAGGGAATCCATATGAGCCAGCGATAAGGACTTGGCAACAAGAAGAGTAGGACGAGAAACAGCGTGACGCCTATCCACGTGGCAATGGATGCTCGAACCATTAACTGGCGTTCCCGGGGGCCCACGTGTGTTCTTGATGCTGAAATAAGTTCCGACAGCGCCACCAGCGATGCCAATGGCCGCACCAATGATTCCTCCAGCCATACCTGCGTCCATAACTATCCTTTCTTAAGCCTAAGTTTCAGGGTTGAAGCCCAATCCTCTGAACCAACTTGGCATAACGTGAGTCGCCACGCAGATTATCGTATGCTGGATCGATTTTAAACTGTAATGTCACCGGATCGTGCGCGTCGAACGTTTTGTCTAACCACTCGAATGCTTTTTCCTTCTCCCCCAGAGCAACATACAGATCCGCGAAACTGAAGGGCTCGACACTTTCACTCGCAGCACTCTTGTCCAGATATTTCAAACGCTCGCGCAAGAATCCTGTCCAACCAGACGTCTTAAAGGCCTCTTGCAACGTCTCGATCTGTTGTGGCGGAGCGTTAATAAGTCTCCCGCACTTCAGAAAAATCTCTACTGCCTCCGGGTACATCTGCTTTTGTCGATAGATCGCGTAGAGAGCGTTGTAAGCACTAGCGTCATTTGGTTCGACAGCGATAATGTTTTGAAATTGCTCGATTGCCTGGTCGTATTGACGCGAATAGTAATCGAGACGGGCTCGACCTGCGTTAATCGTAAGTGAGCTAGGGTCGAGTTCCCGTGCCTTGTCCATTTCTGTCCGGGCCTCGTCGAAACGACCTTCGGACATTAGAAACCAACCGTACGCCTGTCGAATCCAAGCGACATTTGAATTCAACGCAATCGCCTTTTTAAACTCCCTTTCCGCGCCTGACCAGTCGTATTCATATTGATATTTCAACTCGGCCAGCGCGTTATGTGCCTGGGCTAAAGAATCATCAATCTCAAGTGCTTTCATGATGCTCGGTCGAGCTTTTGCCTCAGCGTCCTGCATCGGAATCTGGCGGTGACCGCTCAGCATTATGTAAGCATCAGCAACGCCAATATGCGCGAGAGCAAAATTCGGATCTTTTTCTACGGCCTGCTGGTAGTAATTCAAACTCTGTGTGATCCAATGCTGCCTTCGGCCGTTCCATGTAAGTTGCCCGCGCAGATAGAGCTGATACGCCGACGGATCTTCGGTGAAGTGTTTGGCTATTTGCTCCTGCTCTGATTTGCTCAGCTCTAATGACAGCGCATTGGTCACCCGTTCAGCGATGGAATCCTGAACCTTAAAAATATCTGTAAAGCTCTCATCGAATTGCTGTGACCAAAGAGAACGACCATCGCGAACATCGATTAGGCGAACGGTGATCCTTATCCGATCGTTTACCTTTTGAATGCTTCCATCGAGCACCGCCTGCGCTTGTATTTCCTGACCAGCTTTTACCGGATCCTGCTGGAGGTCAGTGTATTTCCGCACCGCGCTCATCGGCCGCACCACAACATGTTTCAGATTGCTGAGCCTGGCTATCAGAGTTTCAGCCATCCCCATCTCCAGTGATTCGTCGCGACTATCGGTGTTTAGAGGTTTGAACGGTAAGACGGCGATCGATTGAATGGTTGTAGGGGAAACTTCCGCGCGATTTGGTCGAAAGAAGAGCCAGCCGGCAACTGCTATGAGTACGATTACGCCGGCCATGAGCAACAAAGTTGAAGTGGGAACGGAGAATCGGCTTGCTTTCAGATCCCTCCTCGTTTCCCCAGGGGCCTGTTGAGAGTTTTCTTTTAGCTCGCCAATGAACCGATAGCCACGCTTCGGAACGGTTTCGATATACCGTGGGGCGTTTGCGTCATCATTAAGCGCGTGACGAATCTCCTTGATGATTTTCGTCAACGCATTGTCGCTCACGAAAGCCTCTTTCCAGATGTCGGAAAAGAGTTCACCTTTTTCCACGACGCGTCCAGCATTTTGGATCAGGTATACGAGAACATCGAAAGCTCGGGGCGTCAGCGTGACATCCTTCCCAGCTTTGACGACACGGAAGTTTTGAGTGTCGATGCTGATATCGTCGAAATACAACAACTTTTGTCCCTCGCTCGACATTCCCCTTCACGATGCAAGACCGCAGAAAGAAGTTCGCCAAATCTCCTAAGGTCACCGCGAAGTTATCACTAAGTCACCGGCAGGTCATTACCCTTCGCCTGTAGACCCATACATTGGCTGACAACAATAGGTCTTTCACCGAGAGGAGTGGGCCATGATTAAGGTTATTGTCATCTTTGGCTGTCTGACATTCGGCACCGCAGCTTTCGCCCAGGAGAGACTGGGTCCGCAAGATTACAACGACGACGCCGTACGTGCCATGAATACTAATGACTATAAGCGCGCCGTCAATCTACTAAACCAGGCGGTGAAACTGGATCCGACTTACGCGGTGGCGTATTACAACCTTGGCACTGCTCGATTTCTTCTCGGCGAACCCAGGACTGCTGTTGTGGCGCTGGAGAAAGCAATTGAACTGCGACCTTCTTATGCAGAGGCACTGAATCAGTTGGGCGTCGCGTATGCCGAACTAGGCGAATACGAAAAAGCGGTGAGCCTGCTCGAGAGATCGGTGAACGCGCGACCGGGCGATTCCACCGCGTTCTACAATCTCGGTTGTACTCTGATCAGAAAGGGCGCTTTTGATAAGGCTATTCAGGCACTCGAACGGTCGATTCATTTGAGCCCGAACAATGCCGAAGCTCGCATCAACCTGGGTTTTGCTTACTCTCGCACAAAAAGAACAAATGAGGCGATTACGCAATTCGAAGAAGCGCTGCGATTGAGACCAGGCGATGCTGATTCGCAATTCTTTCTCGGAAAACTTTATCTCGTCGCACACAACAAGCGGTTAGCATTGACACGGTACGAGGAGTTGAAGCGTATTGATCCAGTTCTCGCAAAGAAGCTATACGACGGTATTACTAACGGTCGAGTTGTCTTCGTTTCAGAGAAATGATTCTGACTAAGCGCGATCTGATGGAACTCTGAAAAGAACACAATACATCTTCTTAGCAGCATGTTTTGCGAGTAACTGCGGAGAATAGAGAGACAACACTTGAATTGACTTGAACGCCTGCTTCCAGTCTCGTGCGCGAACATGGTCTCGCACTGTTTCAACGACCTGTTCGCCGTAAAGCTCTCGCCAATTTGCCATTCCCTTAACATAACTTTCTTTGTACGACTGGTTGGCATTTACAAAACTCCGCTGAGCGCGAAGGACAGTGATGGTGGACTTCAACATCCGCTCCGGACTCTTCGAGAGATTGCTTTCATGCTCACGATACTCAAGCACGACTTCCTCGTGGAAACAGATTGGCCATCTCGCGGCGATGCGGAGGTAAAGATCGTAATCGTCAGATCCTTTTATTTCGAGAGAGGCATTGAAACCTTTCAACTGATCAAGAACATCGCGCCGGAAGATGACCGATCCGGGCGTCAAAATATAGTTCCGAATTAAGAAAGCCCGATATTGGTCAGTATCATTTGCGGAAGGAAAGGTCGTAAGAGATCTATGGTCGTCACCTATTGCAACGCAGCGTCCGGCGGCGAAAGCGTAATCGGGACTCGACTCCAGTTGGCGCACGCCAATCTCTACTGCCTGAGGGAGCAAACGATCATCGCCATCGAGAAAGACTAAATACTTGCCGCGACTCGCTTGCAATCCCCGGTTTCGCGTCGCCGCGGGAGTTCCTGTGTTCTCCTGCCGAATGCAACGTACGGTAGAAAATCTCTGTGCTACCTGCCAGCTCTGATCAAGCGAGCCATCGTCAACCACAACAATCTCGACATTGGCATAAGTTTGGGCGAGCGCACTTTCGATGGCTTCAGCCAAATAGTTCTCGTGGTTGTAGCACGAGATTACCACTGAGACTAAATTTGGATACTCGCTATTCATCGCGGCAGGCTAAAAGACGTTTGTATCTAAAAAAGGGCGATAGAAGGCGGTATTCCCAGTTCCCGGAGAATCGCATTCTGACCAAGCATTCGAGCCTATGAGCTTAGACTCAGCAAACGTCAAGAACTGTTCTATACGCCTCAATGGAATCTCTGACTCCCGACCATTTTCATTGAAGTCTAACGCTCGGTTGATGATGCCGCTCCATCGCTCAGGCAAAGTCCGCATCGCCCACTCAGCAGCAGCAGGCTTTGACACGATAGTACCTTTATCGAATGAATACAGTACCCGGCAAATTGTCAGCACGGCAAAAGCGCGATACATCGGAACGTCTCGCCACTCACTTTTCGGTTTCAGACTGATCTCTTCTCGCAAATAATGCAGCTCCCGTCTCAGGGCTCTAAGGAACGTTCTTGGAGTTATCTCAGGTAGGAACGTGTCCACACTCGGCCCAAAGACGATCTTCCTGCTGCGCAAATAATCCAGCCAAATGATCGGGTTGCCATCGGAGCGGCCACGCCTAAACACGCCAAATTGGTAATGACAAGCACGCGCATTCATCTTGAGAAGTTGCCCCTTGATTAAGAATATGATCTGCAGACGTGTAGCCCATGAATTCGATTTCTCCGTTTGTTCGAACAGCTGTTTGAGCTTCCGAAACTGCGGCTCACTGACATCCCGGCGGGTTACGACGATGCAATCAACGTCACTTCGTTCGGGATTGAATGAGGAATTTGTAACAGAGCCATAGGGATAGATTCCCACAAGATTTCGGCCCAATATGGTCGGAATCTCTGTCGCCAACTTCTCGATGAGTAACGATAATTTTTGGGGGAGTCGTGGCATGACCCAAGTATTGTACTCGTGGTGCGGAAAGAGAACTTGGACGCCTCGTCGTCAATTCTGCAAAACGCGCCTATCAATGCTATCTTGATTGGGCTTCTAAAACTCAAAATTAACGAATAAGGGGAATCACAATGCCTCAGAATTTGCGTGTTCACTTCTTCACCCCTGTGATTATTCTTTTCATTTTCGTTTTGGTTGTACCCCAGACATCCAAACAAAAGTCTTGCTTCACAGCTGAAGAACGAGCACGGGCCGAGAAGACGGCAAAGGTCTGGCGCGAGCCTGATCCCGGCTACGATCCAGTGCTCGGTTACAGCAATCCGAAGGGTCCGCACCGCGGCGCTCCGCCGGTGGGTCCGGATGGATTAGCACAACCAATCAATTGCGTTGCAAACAAAAATGAAAATCCAGGCGCCGGTACCACGCCGAAGTTTTATTGCTCCGTTCCCGGAAACGTTGACGAAGACGGCAACTTGATCAGATACAAAGTGAAGCCACACTTTAAAGGACAAACTCGTGATAAACGCAATGGAGAAATCTACGGCGAGTTCTTATCATCCCGCTTCTCGAAGGCACTTGGCTTTTTTGCCGACGACGAATGGGTTGCAGACGTCACGTGTCCGGATTGCGAAAAGAGCCTGACGAAAAGTTTTCAAGGCTCCAGCTTCTCAACATTTCAACCCGCAGCCGGGATCGAGATGTCGCTCGCGCGGGGGATCGACGTGAACTGCAATGGCAAAGATTCCGGTTCACTGGCGGAATCGCTGAAAACACTGCTCGATAATGGGGCACCGCGGGCGGAGATTGACGCGTTCAAACTGTGGCTTGCTTTTATTGACCATGGCGACACAAAAACAGACAACCATAAGTTTGCCTGTTTAAAATCTGACAAGAAGCCGGATGGCACTCGAATCTGCGAGCCTGGTCAAGCAGTGTTCTATGTGAGTGACATGGGATCCACCTTCGGTTTCTCCAGTGCCAGCGAAAAGAAGGCGACTCTTGCGAACTGGCGAGGTAAAGATCCAATCAAAGTCAGTGGCGGAAAATGTACAACTACGGCGAAATCTATCGGCGATCCCAACATCAGTGAGGAAGGGCGTCAACTCCTGGCCAATGGACTTCAGCGACTGCTGGACGCCGAAAAACAGAACGGCACGATCACTAAAGTTTTTCGTGCATCACGCAATGCAGAACGGGATCAACCGGCTGAGCAGTGGGCCGCGGAATTCGTGAGAAAAGCCCGAACCATAATCGACGCGCGTTGTTCGAAATAAGAGGTGGCAGAACCGCGAAGCGGTGGCAGATGGTAGCCAGGGGCAAGCGCGAAGCGCGCAGCCCCTGGAATCGTGGAAGGCCGAACGCAGCCCTGAAAGGGCGTTAGAAGACGCACCATCTGTCGCCCTTTCAGGGCTCTGGTTAAAATCCGAGTGGATCGAACGATGGGTTCCCAATCTTTTCCAAATGAAACCAGAAGGTAATACGTCACCCAGCCCGGAAACATCACACAAGCAAAGGCCGAAACGTTTCTTGTCGTGGTCTGTGCTTAATCAAGACCTGTGTCAACTCGAATTCTTTAGGCGAGTTCTCGAGGAGGCTATCGACAAAGCGACGCCGCCTTTGGAGCGGCTAAAATTTCTTTCTGTCTTCTCTTCAAATCTCGACGAGTTCTTCATGGTGCGCGTCTCCGGCATCAAGGAGATGCTCGGTATTGAAGACATTCGACCGATGCCAGGGGAACTTACGCCGCCGGAACAACTAAAAGTAATTCGTGAGCGCGTGCTTCCCATGGTTGAAGAGCATTCGCACTGTCTGCGAGAAGAAGTGATACCACAACTGCGGTCTCAGGGAGTTGTTATTGCTCCTTACGCGCGACTAACGAAGAGTGAAAAAGAGCGGCTCGCACAGTATTTCATGAAGAACATCTTTCTTGTGCTAACGCCGCAGGCAGTAGATCCTGCCCACCCATTCCCTTATGTCTCAAATCGGAGTCTCAACATCGGTCTAATAGTTGAAAGTAATCCTTTGGACACGTTTGCCGGTGAGACGATCGGTGAAGAAGTCAGATTCGTTCGGATCAAAGTACCACCAGTGGTTCCACGCCTAATCCCGGTTAATGACGAAAAGTCGAAGTTCACCTTAGTTGAAGAACTAATCGAGGCAAACATTCATGCTCTCTTTTCCCGAATGCATCTCGGTAAAGGGCACTTCTTTCGGGTAACTCGCGATGCCGACGTCGAAATCCGTGACGACAAAGCCGCGGACCTACTTGCGCTCATAAAAGAATCACTTCGTGAACGGCGTTTCGGATTGCCCGTGAGGTTGGAAGTCTCCGCATCCATGCCCAAAGAAATGGTCGATTACCTGACTGAGTCACTCGAGATTGAACCGCACGACGTTTATGAGATCAACGGGCCGCTGGACGCACCAGGCTTGATGGAACTCTATGCCCTCGACCGGCCTGAATTGAAAGACAAACCGTTAAAGCCAGTAACGCCGGCGTTCTTACGTAGAAGAGACACGCTGTTCGAAACGATCAAGAAACAGGATCAGTTGTTGCACCATCCATATTCCTCTTTTGAAACGGTGACGGACTTCATTCAAACGGCTGCGCACGATCCACAGGTTCTCGCAATAAAGATGTGCCTCTATCGAACGGGGAAAAACTCTCCCATCCCACAGGCGCTCATTGAGGCGAGCGAGCGCGGCAAACAGGTCACGGCGGTGGTTGAAATCAAGGCGCGCTTTGATGAGGAGAACAATATTGAATGGGCGGCACGACTAGCTGAGTCGGGCGTTCACGTCGTCTACGGCCACGTCGATATAAAGACGCATAGTAAGGTTACGTTGGTCGTGCGACGAGAAGCGGAAGGCCTTCAGACGTACACACACATTGCGACGGGTAATTACAATCCGACCACTTCGAAGCTCTACACGGACCTCGGTTTGCTGACAAGCGATCCAGTGATCGGAGACGACGCCACGGACCTGTTTAATTTTCTCACTGGCTTTTCAATGCAGAAGGAATACAGCCGTTTGATGGTCGCTCCAGTGAATCTTCGCCGACGGATGATGGCGTTGATTGAGCGCGAAATCGAATATGCGCAAACGGGTCAGCCGGCCCACATCATGGCGAAGGTCAATCGTCTAACCGATCTCGACATCATTGAGGCGCTGTACCGAGCTTCTCAGGCCGGCGTCAAAATCGATTTGATCGTACGCGGCGCATGCATGATTCGGCCGGGCGTGCCAGGTCTATCACAAACGATCACGGTTAGAAGTGTGGTCGGTCGATTTCTTGAACACAGTCGCATCTTCTACTTCTTGAACGGCGGTAATGAAGAGCTTTACATCGGATCTGCTGATTGGATGACGCGTAATCTGGATCGAAGAGTGGAAGTCGTCGCACCGGTTCTCGATCCACACTTGAAAAAGTATTTGAAAGAAACAGTCTTGTCGGCGTATCTGCGTGACAATGTAAAGGCTCGAGTTATGAACTCAGAAGGAAAGTACGAGCCGCCTCCGAGAACTGTCGGCGAGGAGACATTCCACAGTCAAATTTACTTCGAAGGTCCTAATAGTTCTCCAGGCGCAGGAACTCTCCATTCGATCAAGAGAAGACGCCTGTGGTCGAAGCAGTGAGCTGATAAGAGCAATTACGAACCACCCTTATTGACGAGAGGATCCGTCCCAATGAAAAAAGTAACACTTGGAGTATTGGCGACGTTTGTCGTCATCCTGCTGGGAAGCGGAATATTTGCGTACGTTTTTCGTCAACGGCCGTCATACGTTGACACGACGTCTGTCGAGAAACCTGGCAACCAGCGAGGGGCCACGACGACTCAGAACCCTTCTGAAAGTCCCTTGCTTTGGCAACTGTTTGGGCCTGATGCGTCGGGATTGCTGCCGTCAACCTACGCAAGCTGGGAAGCCACCGCCGCACGTATTTCACTACGATTCTCATTGGCCGCCTTTTTGGCAGGTCTCCTCGCGTTCAGGCCTCGGCGCGGTCTCACATTCAGCCTGCGGAACCCATTTGTTGCCCAGACTCAGATTCTAATGGCGGTCGTTGCTGCCGCGATGATGATGGTAGTAGGCGACAGCGCGGCGCGAGCTTTTGGAATCTTTGCCGCCGCCTCCCTTGTACGGTTCCGCACGAATATTCGCGACCCGAAGGAGATTACCGTCCTTCTGATTTGCCTGGGCGTCGGGTTAGCCGCTGGCGTCGGCCGTTGGGACATGGCACTCATCCTCACCGTCTTCGTACTGTTGACCCTGGCCGTTCTTGAATACTTCGAGCAATCTCAGGTGTTCCGTTCAATGGAGGTCAGCGTTAAAACCCGCAACGTCGACACCACTAACGAATTGCTAAAGAAGATATTTGCGCGTTACAGATTCGACGCAGAATTGCGGGAACTTGACCGGCAGGATGAAGAGGATCCCATCGGTAAAGTCGTTTACCTGGTGAATCTAAGCATGTCAGTAAGTACCACGAGGCTTAGCGAACAGATCCTAAAGGCGGATAGCGAGAATGTTGATACGGTCGAGTGGAGTCAGAAGGAGAGTCAAACCTATATCTACAAGTAGATTGTGTGTGTTGATTGAACGTAGTCGATAAACTAGACTCAAAGTCTCTAACTTAAACTGAAACGAGGTTATGTGGATGGCAGGTCGTACCATCGTGGTGGGTGATATTCATGGCTGTTATGACGAGTTGATGGCTTTGCTTGAGAAGGCTGAGCTCGGAGACGAGGACCGAGTTGTTTCAGTAGGGGATCTGATCACGAAGGGGCCAAAGAGCCGCGAAGTACTCGAATTGTTCATGACCGATCCTCGCTTTACCACAGTAATTGGCAACCACGATCTGATTTTGCGCCGCAAGTGGAACGGTGAAGATATCGAGTTGAACTCATCTCAAAAAGAAACCCACAAAGAGCTGAAGGGCGAAAAGGATGCCTACACAACGTTCCTGAATCGATTGCCATTCATAATCGATCTCAACACTCACCTGGTTGTGCATGCAGGCTTGCGTCCCAATGTCGAACTGTATTCTCAGACGACGGGTGATTTAACAAGACTTCGAACTTTGGGTGGGGACCGCGAGAGTAGCGAGGGCACTCCGTGGTATCACGTGTACTACGGAGATAAGACTGTGCTCTTCGGGCACTGGCCGGCGCCAGAGCCTCGCAGAGGCAAAAATGCAATTGGACTCGATACCGGCTGCGTCTACGGGTATCACTTAACTGCCTATATCATCGAGACGGACGAATTTGTGAGTGTAAAAGCTGACCGAGCTTACGACGAATCTTAGTTATCCTTATCTAGTTCCTTCGGTCTTACAATCCACTCTAGCGTTCCTTTTTTAAGCGCGACTTCTGTCCACTTAGAATTCTTGAAGACAATCTTCGCTAACGTGGCGGTGGAAAACTCTTCCGTCTGTCCCGTCAACACTTCAAGCAGCTCCTGAATTCCCGGATTGTGGCCTACCAGCACCACTGTTTTCTGCTCGTTTTCGATTTGCGATATGACGTCGAGCAAACGGCCGGTTGTCGCTTCGTAAATTCTTTCGTCGTATCGTAAGTCCGGGCGCAATTTGGCGGCGCGCAACATAAGGTCGGTCGTTTCCCTTGCGCGAACGGCTGGCGAACTCAGCACTAAGTCAACCGCAATCTGCTTGGTCTTTAAAAATCGTCCCATACTTTCCGAGGCTTTGCGGCCGCGACCAGCCAAGGGGCGATCGAAATCAGCCAGGTCTTCGTTTTTCCAGCTGGATTTTGCATGTCGCAACAGATAAAGAGTTCGCATTCAATTATCCTTTAGCCGCTGTTTACAACGCTGTAACACGATTTTCTTAAAGTTTAGGCGATTCTACGGAAAGACAGGCCTTCCGACCAGCGGCATAGCCCGAGACTGTCCCTTCCACTGGACGGACGAGCACAAAGAGTTCTAGCCTTTATACCAGGCTCTATAAACACCAGAACACTCAACCAGATCCGCCATTGAAACTCGCCGCAATAGACATCGGCTCCAACTCGATCAAACTCGCTGTAGTCGATGCGGCAGCGAGTGATTCCTTCGCCGTTTTAGCCCGCGAGAAAGAAGTTATACGTCTGGGGCACGAAACTCTGGCAAACGGACGACTTTCGCCGGAGGCAATCGACCGAGCAATCAACTGTATACAACGCTTCCGTACGACGGCTGAAGCTCGACAGGCGGAAGTGATCATTGCCGTAGCCACCGCATCGGTGCGAGAGGCGAACAACTCCGCGTACTTCATTAAGCAAGTCGAAAAGAAGACTGGTGTGCGTGTTGAGATCTTATCCGGCGTTGAGGAGGCGCGGTTGATTGGTCTGGCTGCTTCACATGGTTGCGCCGCTCGCGGTGTAACGAACATGAATATTGACATTGGAGGCGGTTCTACCGAGATTTCACTCTTCCGTGATGCCACACCGCTTTCACTATTCTCGGTCAAGTTAGGTGCGGTACGACTGACAGATCGGTTTATTCGTTCTGATCCGGCAAAGCTTAAGGACGTTGCTAACTTGAAAGCTGAAGTTGCCGCGGCATTTCAGCGACCCGCCCGTGAACTTCGCACCAGCACTTGGCAGCAGGTCTCAGGAACTTCGGGAACCATTCTCGCGATTGGTTCCGCTCTGCGCACAAGCAGCACAACAAACAGCGAACGTAAAGAACAGCCGGCCCAGCCAGTCGAAGCCGAAATTCCCCTCAGCAAGCTTTCACAGCTAAATGCCGAGTTAGCTATTAGGGATTTTTCACAGCGTAAAGCATTCGCCGGAATAAGTTCTCAACGGGCTGAAATCATCGTGGCAGGCGGATACATACTTGAAGCGGCGATGCGCGCCCTTGGTGTTAACGTGCTTCATACTTGCGACTGGGCACTGCGAGAAGGCGTCATCATTGATCGACTTCGAGAGTGGGAAGACGAGGCGCGACCACCCGTTCCCGATTTCGCAGATCAAAAACTCCGCAGTGTTCATGCAGTGGGTCGCCGTTTCGGGTACGAAGAGACGCATGCACGTCAGGTTGCGAAACTTGCCGAACAGATCTTCCAAAGCTTGGCTGCTGCCGAAGGGTTTTCGCGCCATCACCGAACACTGATGCTTGCCGGTGCGCTCTTGCACGATATCGGCTATCACATTTCCCACGACTCACATCAAAAACACGCGCTTTACCTGATCGCGAATTCTGAACTCACAGGCTTCTCTGAGGCCGAGCGCGCCGTCATTGCGAACATCGCTCGTTATCATCGCGGATCAATTCCCAGGCAACGGCACACAGAATATTCTGCGCTGAATGCCGCAGATCAAGAGACGGTGTCCAAATTGGGCGGTATCGTTCGATTGGCTGACGCTTTGGATCGAAGTCACGACAGTAGAATTCAGGAACTAAAGTGCGAAGTGGGCACTGGCACATTCCACATTGAACTTTCGAGCAATGCGGATTGCTCGAATGAACTGGTGGAACTCAACCGAAAGCGTGACTTGTTTGAACATGCTTTCGACCGAAGTCTAAGTTTTAATGTTGCAAAGAGAAAATTAAAGATCGCGTGAACCATGGCGAAAGCACGCCGAATTAAAGGTATTGACTGCCACGCTGCCGCTACTATCGGGATCAGACTGGTTTTGATCGGACGATTTGAGGAGATGCGTAAGCTCCGCTCCGACGCGCTCAACTGGGAAAATCCGGAAGGCGTTCATTCAATGCGAGTAGCATCGCGTCGCCTACGAAGCGCTATGCGTGATTTTATGCCGTACCTTCGCAAACGCGCTCTCTTGTCATCAGCAAAACAGATTCGGGACATTGCTGATGCTCTTGGAAATGTCCGGGACCAGGATGTGGGCATACTGGCGCTGGAAAAATTGCGCGCCGATACTCCAGCAGATGTTTCAAATGTCCTTGATGAACTTATTGAAGTAAGACGACAAGAGCGGGACGAAGCGCGCCAACGAGTGAAAAAAACGATAACCAGCGCCCGCTTAAAACAACTTAGCTCGACGTTCGGGGAAGCAATAAATTCCGCTACAGATGATCGCCGGCGAAAACCAGCCGCGGAGTCGTCGCTGAAGTACATAGACGTAGCGAGGGCCGTTATTTTGGATCGTCTTGAAGAGGTGGAGAAGCTTAGCAATAGTCTCTATCACCCCCTCGATGTGGAACCGCTGCATGATATGCGCATCGCGGCCAAGCGACTTCGGTATGCCATTGAGTTGTTTCAGGAATGCTGGGGAAAAGACGTTCTGCCATTCGCGCAAGCGGTTGCTGACTTGCAGCTATCGCTCGGCGAACTACATGATTGTGATGTATGGATCGACAGTTTTGGCAAGCATGCGATCGCCTCGAAGCGGAAGAACCAGCCAGATCAAAGTGACGCGTTTGCCTGGCTTCTTAGTTACTTTATGAAAGTTCGTAACGATTGCCTCATCAACGCGTTTGCAGGATGGCGGAAGTGGGAAATTGAAAACTTGAGCACAAAATTGCGCGATATTCTTACAGCTAAACAGCTAACTTCAGAGCCAGCTGATCAACCTACGTCGGAGGGACCATCAGCGGAAAGTGCAAAGGTCGCAACGGAATCACCAGCCGGCTAAAACCAACTCATGACGACAGTAGCAAGTAAGGTCAAAAAAAAGATAGCGAAATTATCTTCGGACGGGCGCAAGCCGCGCCATCTGCGTCAGCAAAAGCAACTTCTGATCAATCGCGAGTTGAGCTGGTTGGATTTCAATCAACGTGTACTTGAGGAAGCGCTCGATCCTAGGCACCCGGCACTTGAGCGGTTGAAGTTTTTGGCGATCTTCTCGTCGAATCTCGATGAGTTCTTCATGGTCCGAGTCTCGGGCCTGCAGGAAGCCGTCGAAGGTGGCTTCGGAGAGAGATCACCTGACGGAATGACTCCGGCGGAACAGTTAAAAGCGATTCGCAATAAATTGAGTCCGCTTTTGGAAGTCCAGATGAACTGCCTACAACAGCAAGTGTTACCCGCACTTGCCGAGGAAGGCATTGTTATCCGTCGTTACAGAGATCTTCCTAAACGTGAGAAAAAGGTTGCCGATAACTACTTTCTGGAAAACGTATTTCCCATTTTGACGCCTCAAGCTGTCGACCCTGGTCACCCTTTCCCATATGTCTCCAATCTCAGTCTGAACCTGGGAGTTATGGTCAGTACCCAGCAATCGAAAAAGGGGTCAAAATCTGCCGGAGCATTTGCAGAAGCTCGATTTGCACGCATCAAGCTGCCTCCTGTTGTCCCGAAATTGATACCTATCGACGATCGGGGCAGCCGCTTTACTTTCCTCGGAAGTTTGATTGCCGCAAACATGGAAATGCTATTTCCTGGGATGCGGACTGGGAAGAGTCATCTGTTTAGAGTTACGCGGGATGCCGACTTCGAGATCAAGGAAGATGAAGCGAGTGATCTGCTTCGCACGATGCAGCAGCATGTGAGACGAATGCGTTTCGGCGACACGGTTCGACTGGAAGTGGCTGCGACAATGCCGAAGGAAATGGTGGCATTTCTAACCAAGTCACTCGAATTGAGCGCCGATGATGTATACGTTGTTGATGGTCCCTTCAATATCCCTGATCTTATGCAACTGTACGAACTAGATCGACCTGACCTCAAAGATCGGCCTCTTCAACTCAGCATGCCGGTGGCATTAAGAAAAGATGAGGATGTGTTTGCTGCAATCAAGCGTCAGGATATTCTGCTGCACCACCCGTATACCGCATACGCAACAGTAACGAATTTCATCAACGCCGCGGCGGCGGATCCAGATGTGTTGGCGATTAAGATCTGCCTCTATCGCACAGGTCGCAATTCACCGGTCGTTAAGGCGCTAATTGATGCGGTCGAACGAGGAAAGCAGGTAGCGGCTCTAGTCGAACTCAAGGCGCGGTTTGATGAAGAAAGCAACATCGAGTGGGCCCACCGACTTGAGCAGGCGGGGGTGCATGTCGTCTATGGAATGCTTGGCCTGAAGACTCATTGCAAACTCACATTGATCGTTCGTCGCGAAGGTAAGTCGCTGCAGCGTTACGTTCATCTCGCTACCGGAAACTACAACCCGAGCACGTCGCGGACCTACACGGATTTGGGCGTCTTTACCGCGGACAAAGAGGTTACTGATGACGCAACGAATCTGTTTAATTCCCTGACAGGCTTTTCCGATTTCGATGATTATGACTGCCTGTTAGTCGCGCCAGTAAACCTGCGAAAGAAGTTTGTGAAACTGATCCAGCGCGAAACTGCACATGCGAAGGCAGGGCGACCGGCGCGAATCATCGCAAAGGTAAATAGCCTGACTGATCTCGCAATCGTGCGCGCGCTTTATCTGGCTTCAGGTGCAGGTGTTTCAATCGACCTTATCGTGCGCGGCATTTGTATGCTCAGACCGGGCGTACCGGAATTGTCAGAAAACATTCGCGTACGCAGTATTGTCGGACGCTTCCTCGAACATAGCCGGATCTTCTATTTTCAGAACAATGGGAAGGAAGAGGTTTATATCGGAAGCGCAGACTGGATGTATCGAAACCTCAGCCGCCGAGTGGAAGTTGCGGTGCCCATCAAAGACCCTCGCATGAAGGCGCATTTGAAAGACACTGTGCTTACCGCGTATCTTCGGGACAACGTCAACGCACGAGAGCTCCAGCCGGACGGTAGCTACGTACGTGTGAAGCAAGGTGAGGGCGAGAAGCGATTCGACTCTCAGCTCGAATTTGAACAATCAAGCTGATGCAAAGAGTGACTATCGAGGCTTCAGTGGGGCAATAAAGTCCTGGTCCTTTCCACCTTGATGACAGACGATGCATGATTGCTGACCACGCTCGTCTAAGTCTGACACGAGGGCATAGGTCAGTCCGCGGTCAGACCATGTAAGCACTTTCAATCCCTGAATCGCGTTGTAATGGAACGTGAGACCTTTCGCTTTGATCTCTTCACCACCGGATGGCTTGGCTACAGCGTCAGAGGTTATTACGAGGCTAATCGGCCGCCCTTTCATCTCATACGCAACGTAAGCAGCGTAATCATTTTTTAAGGCAACGAGCCGGGCACCTTCGAGCGTGTAGAGTTTTTCCTGACCAGAAGACTCCTGATAGTTTGGAATCTTGACTCTAAAACTCACCTTGTTCGCGAACCACTCGGAGACTTCCTGCGGTGCGGTTGTTGTCATTTCGAGCGGCAGTTGGCCTCGACTGTGTCTGAGGTGAGTGTCTGCGGCCATTAGAGCGAAGCTCGAAGCTCCTTGCAATTGCGGTGCGCGGTCCCGCATACGCCAAACGATAATAGACAAGAGAAAAAGCAGTACGGTAGCGGCGGCTGTGGCGACGATTACGCGGGGTCTAACGAAAGTTGGCAAACTGCGGCGCCTGCCGAGCGGCTGATCTGTTGTTGGACCCTGAAGTCCGTCTCGAACACGCGCGTGGAGATCAGGCGACGCGGCGTAGAGCGGCCGCGCTTCTCTTACGCTATCGAGAAAGCGTCGCTCCGTGCGCGTTATTGTTCTACACGCTTCGCAGTCGCGCAGGTGAGATTCAAACTGCCGGCGATCATCACCCTGCAGTTCGTTGTCGAGATACAGGTTGATGCGACCGCGTATGTCCTTACACGCTTGCATTCTTCTTAGACGACCTTAGCTCGCGTCTTTGGTTGTCTGCCATCGAGCAGTTGTCTTAGTTTTTCCCTGGCACGAGCGAGGCGCGACATCACCGTGCCCGCCGGACAACCCAAGACTGTGGCAATTTCCTGATAGCTAAATCCCTCAATATCCCGCAAAACCACAACCTCGCGATGGTTTACAGGCAGGCTTTCGATGGCAAACCGCACTTCATCTTGTTCAAGCTTACGCAGATAAATGATTTGAGGATTTGTATTCTGTTCGCCAACGCAGTTTGATGAGTCAAACTCTTCATCTTCCAATCCGATGAATCGTGGGCCTTTGTTCTGGTGTCGTACCTGGTTGAGCCAGGCATTTCGCATCACAACGAAAAGCCAGCTTTTGAGCTTGCTTCCGTCGGCAAGCTTGTCAGCAGCTCGGGCAGCGCGGACATATGTTTCCTGAACCAGGTCTTCGGCCGCTGCTCGATCACGCGTCAATGTCATCGCATATCCAAAGAGTGCATCGATATATGCGAGCGCCTGTTCGTTAATAATGGATTCGCCCATCTAAACCCAGGTATCTGCTAGTCACTTTGGATAAACGATCGGTTGGAGATTCTATTCCAAAAAAGTCTTCAGGGATACTTCTTGAAGCACAAAATTTTTGGTGGGAACGTGGGAATAATTTGCGGCTTCGGGTGTCCTATCTTTAAGCGAGTCGCACGATCCTGACCAAAATGCGTGCCACCGCCAAACTTCACACGGAATTGGCTGTAGATGCTTCACAAATCAGCACTGACCACAGGCCAACTGGGCTAGCCTGTCAGAGTTGGTTTTGATTTGTGCCCAGCGTAGATCTACGGCCAATCTTTTACACTGTGTCCAGAGGGACTTCTTGCGGAAGTCCCTCCCCCCGCATACAACCAAATATCCGATACGCTTCAGAGCCTCTTGCAAAAATCGAGACAATGCCACGCCCTTGCGGCGTGGTGTTTCACGTTTGCAACTAGAAAGAGCCGTGAACCGATTTTGAGATGCCACGCGCTTGCCGCGTGGAGTCTCACGGTTGAGACTTGTAATGAGCAGATTCTCGGTAAAACGTAAACCTCCACGCGGCAAGCGCGTGGCATCCCTTAGCTCGTCATCGCCACTTGTGTAGCGACAAACGTGAGCACCACGCCGCAAGGGCGTGGCATTGTCTCGATTTTTGCAGGAGGCTCTTCAGATTGTCGTGACCTGCCGTAGATTCAAGCTAACAGGAATAATGTCCTTCTAAGCTTGAGTCTGGGCTAGCCGCTTCTCACTGCTAAATAACCTCGCGAGCATCCGAACCGCTTGAACACTAACAATCAAAACCAAGGGTGTGATGATTACGAACACTGAGTGCTCCCCAAAATCTTTAGCTCGAGAATACGCACCGTTCATGAGTGGTAATCCCAACGTAGTGCAGTAGTAGATCATTAGTGGGAACACGTATCGGGATGAACGCAGGAAAGATTGGTTGCCTAATTCTCGTCTTCTTGTTCGATACAAGTTCTCGCTACATAAAAACAGCAAAAGCAAAAACCCAAAGTAGACAAAAATGCCTTCAAGCCGATGCAATTGATCCCCATTCAACACGTTCGTTTTCAGAGATCCCTGCCGTAATTGTAAAGCAACGGAGATACGTACAGTGTTAGCGACAACCGTTGCCGCGTAGGCAGCAAAAGCTGAGATCGGCACAACGGACCATCCGTTGACGCCGCATTCTTCAGCTGACCTGGGCCTCGACCACAATCGCGAAAGCGACAGCATTAGAAAAGCGGTGATTAGGAAATTAACGCCGGCACATGAAGCAGCAATCAGGAATGTGTGATCACTGCCCATGTATCCGGCACGAGACTCAAACTCGAAGGTTCGTCCACTGACGAATTCAACGAGGCGAGTGGTTGGGGTGAGTATCCATTTGAGCTCGTCAACCCTTGCAGTCGAGTAGTACGACTTGAGTCCGAAGGCTATGGCCAGTACCACAATCAACTGCGCAAGTGTATTCAATCTGAATCGCGTAACCATGGCGTTTTCAGACGACGCTCCCGCGTTGCGAATAGCGCCAGCGAATAAACATCGCCATCAGTGTTAAAAGGCAAAGGCCCAACAACCAGACAAGCTCAGGCTCGCTGCCTACAGCCAAATCAGTAACACCCACCGGCAGAGGCAACGGTTGATCAACGTCGTCTGCCGAGCCGGTTGTGTTCGTGACTCGCTCGCGCACGGCGATGAATGACGTGTATTGCGTCAACAAGCTGTATTTCAATCCCAGAGATGTAATTTCCTTGATTCGATCGTCAGCCAATTGATTGGAGCCGTAATCCGATAACTCGGCGATGCGTGTCCTGGCCCACAGGTAACGAAGCGCGCGATTCCCTTCCTCAGGTTGAACAGTGGCCACATCGAACCTCGTAACGTAGTCACCTTTTCCTGTTTTGCCGGTCAACTCGAAGCTTCCCGATACCGGACCGCGCCACTTGCCGAACAGAATGATTGGGCGCTGTGCCATCAGATCCGGCAGATGACCAGGATGTACGTCATAAGTTTCAAAACCTACTGAGCGTATGTGGATATCAGTCAGTAGCGGCGTTTGAATGTATTCGCGGAACTTATCGGCGACGGATGTCGCCTCCGACTCGTTCGTAACGATGAATGGTTCACCCATTCCGGCCTTCGCGACACCTTCGATGAGGTAGCGGTTCACAGACGATCCAATACCAAACGAGAACACGTTGCACCTGTCTAAATTGTCGCGGACGTAATCGAATACGCCTTGTTCACCGGAGATGTAACCATCAGTGACCAACACCACACTCCGCGACACATTGCTGGCTCGTGGAAGCGTCATTGCCTGTTGCACTGCGGCGAGCAGCTCCGTGCCGCCACTGCCACGCTGTTGCTCCAGCAACTGAATGGCTCGCGCGATGTTTTGTTGATTTGCGCTGAGCGACTGCGGTGACAGGACTGTCGAATCGCCGGCAAATAACACCACGTTGAAAAAATCTGTAGGTCGCAGTTTGCCAATCAGGTCTCGCAACAAATGCTTAGCAGTGTTCAAAGGAAAGCCATCCATTGAACCGGAAACATCAACGACGAATATGTACTCTCGTGGCGGTATCTCCTCATTAGCAACTCGGCGCGGCGGTTGGGCCATGTACAAGAAGAAGTTTTCATCCTGACCTTGAAACAGCAATAGTCCCGAAGTGATTTGCTCACCAGCTAACCGATATCGCAGGATGAAATCGCGGTTTCCTTGAAAGGCATCTTCCTCGGCCAGTTCTAGCTGCGCGATGCTTGGCGCCTGCCATTGCGGCGACACTTGATGCGATGGACAAGTTAGATCCTGGATTGGCACGCCGGCAGCAATTCTTGTAGTGATGTGCAACGTGCTAGTTGGTTTGTTGCCTTCATGCAGATATGGCGTTCTTATCCAACCACTCTTCTTGGGCTGCGACGCTTCGGACTCAGACGTATATCGAGGTCCAACGACTGTTGGAAACACCACTTCGTAAACTCCGTCAGTGGGCACCAGAAGTTCCGTGTAGTGAAGTTCAATTTCGACCTGCTCCTGCGGCATGAGATTGGCGAGCTGCATTGAGAAGACGTTCGGCCGATTCTGTTCCAGCAATGAAGCGCTCTTTCCTTCTTTCTTCGCAGTTTCAAAATCGTTCTTCGCCTGCTCGCGCTCTTTGATCTTCGCGACGATAATCTCGTCATCCATCTTCATTCGCATCGCGTAGACAGCAGCACGGGTCGACGCGGGAAACACGTACGAAGCATTAATCGGCCGGGAGCCTTCGTTCTTGTAAACCTGTACGACCACGACGTCCGCAATGACCCCCGACACAGCGATGTCAACACGTGTGTCTTTCAGCGGTAAACGATCGACGCTCGGATCGCCTTGCACGAAGAAATACGGTGCAAGCGTTTTATCTTCGTTTGGCTCGGAAGAGCTTTCCTCCTGGCCCTGCGCAAAGCTGAAGAGCGGCGCAATTACAATCACAATCAAAAACACGCAGAGACTCTTGATAGCTTGCGTGCGCATTTTGTTTTTCATAAGTTTCTCCACAAACATTTGTCGGGTCCAATCTGCCCCTCATCTCTTAACGCGCAAATGCTAGTGGAATGTGGAGATCTAACTAACGTAACGGGCCACGAAAGGAAGCCGTACTGACCACAGTCGCGATGTGGGTTGGCCGTGTTTTAAGCGATGAGGTCAGTACCACCTTGCGGTAGCGGGTGGGTCGGAAGTCGCAATTTAAGTCGCACAAAATTGAAGGATAGGAAGGACCATTTACCCTGCTCAAGATTCATCAGACTGAAGCTTCGGTCCACAATTCAAGTTGGTAAAACTTTCAGGTAGGGAAGGGTGGTTTGCAAAAATAGGTTCGTGCCGGAGAGATTCAACACAGAACGGGAGCGAAGCGACCGATTGAACGCTTGGCGATTCCCTCAGGTGAAATCGGTCGCTTCGCTCCCGTTCTGTAGTTGAGTGTGTTCTCGGATCCTGATAGAGCTGGTTGAGCGGGGTTAAAC
>DATBSH010000081.1:0-16011 GCA_036559885.1 Pyrinomonadaceae bacterium | reverse complement strand
CATCAAAGTGAGTGTGTGTGTGAAAGTTGCGGACGAAAACGGGCGAGGCCTAAGATCTCAGGGTCGCCCGTAACTGGTTGAAGATTTTTGGTGCCCGCTAGTAGATTCGAACTACTGACCCCTCGCGTGTGAATCGTAATTCGACCGTTTTCTCCTGATATCTCCAGTTATCAAAAAATGCTCCTCAGGCCCATGTTTATTGGCTGAAAACGAAATCGGGTTTAACTTGACAACTCTGCTATGCTCACGAAATCACACTCGATTTGTGTGCGAAAGTGTGTGCAACATGTCCGATAAGCTTTAGCTTGTCGAAGTCCACCGCCACACTTCAAGTTTATTGTGCAGCAGGAGGTGTCGAAATGAGAGCACGAGTTGGATCAGTTGTGAGAAGAAACGGTCGAGGCAAGGGTGCGAAAGTGACTTGGTGGGCGCGCGTCACCTATACCGATCCAGTGACGGGTAAGAGACACGATCGTCAGCGACGAGCTGAGAACAAAGTGGACGCCGGCGACAAAGTCCACGAACTTCTCGCGGAAGTCGATGCGACTGGTGGACGATCGCTCGCGAAAGAGCATATGACGTTTCTCGATCTCGCGACGTATTTCGAAAAGCAATACCTCAAGCCAGCCGAATACGTGGACGGGCGTAAGGTAGCCGGTGTCCGTAGCCTTTCGCCCGCGATCGCGGCTGTAAATACGCTTAAAGAGCATTTTGGCAAACGCCAGCTTCGCGGCATCACTCACGACGATATTCGCGCATTCCGGGCGGAAAGGCTCGCAAAACCGACGAAAGCCAAGAAACAGCGCAGCGTTGCCGCCGTTAATCGCGAGTTTGAAAAGCTTCGAAGGTTACTGAACATCGCCGAGCGCGAGGGCTGGATACTGCGAAATCCAATGCGCGGCGGCGACCCATTGATCAGCATCGCCGACGAGCGGAAACGTGAACGCATTCTCACGCGAGACGAAGAACTCCGCTTGCTGGCAGCCTGCGAGAATCGCAATCGCAAGCACCTTCGACCGATACTAGTTTGTGCGCTCGATACCGGCATGCGACGCGGCGAGATTTTCGGCCTCAAATGGAGCGACGTTGATTTCGACGAACGCGTCCTTACAATCCGGGCCTTTAATACAAAGACGATGAAAGAGCGCCAGGTCTCATTAACCACGCGACTCGCTATTGAACTGGAAAAGCTTTGGGATGAATCGCCCAAGGTCAAAGACCAAATCGTCTTTGGCTTCACGAACAACGTGAAGAAGAGTTTCACGTCTGTTCGCATTAAGTCGGGATTGCCGGACATTCGCTTTCACGATCTCCGCCACACTGCCGCGACGCGCTTAGTCGCAGCCCATCTTCCATTGCCGGAAGTTGGTCGCGTCCTGGGCCACACGCAAGCGAACACAACCTATCGCTACGTGAACGCGAACATCGAGACCACGCGCCGCGCCGCAGCGGCGCTCGATGCATTTAACTCGCAAGGACTGGAACAACTTGCAGCCGCTGAGGCCGTCGAGGCAACCGAGCTGGTTCTGGACGCGACCGAGGCGGTAAACTGACTGAGAAGTAACCCGCGCCTGTCGCTATATCGTAGATATCTATGCAAGAAGTGTGGGATGCCAATCTTGAGGTGATGTTGTGGAGCAATTCACAGACAACAATCACGCTGAACTTTGCAAGCAGCGACTTGAGTGGATGAAGTCTCATCGCGAAGAGTTCGGCGGGCAGTACGTGGCGCTAGACCGTGATCAACTTGTCGCAGTTGGTCCAAACTACCGCGTCGCGAGAGAGAAGGCGGCAGCATCGGGCCATCCGAATGCGTTCGTTGACTACTTACCAAAGTCTGACGAAATTGGACAAATGGGAGGATGGGTATGAGTATCAATACCGAAAATCCTGAAATCGACGGCGCGCCTGATGTCGAATCGGCTTGGTCTGAAGAGATCAAGCGACGCTTGACTGAGATAGACGCTGGCAAGGTGGAATTGATCCCATGGGAAGAAGTTCGAGCGGAGTTGTTATGTTGCTCTCACCAATCCTGAACCAGCCTCGCATCAAAGCGCAGATTACATTTCTTGCAGAGTCGGAGGGTGGTCGCACGGTTCTTCCGACTAATTTCTCGGACGGGAAATATCGTCCACACGTTGTTGTTGGCGATCCGAATCAACGGAGGGCCTTGCTTGTTAACAACGTCGCTCAGGAAACTTACTTGGGCGTGGCGTTTGTTGCAGGCCCTTCCAATGTTGTCCTTGGCCAATCGTTTGTCGCGGAGCTTGCTTTGATGTATTGGCCAAACGTATCGTACGACTCGCTTGTTCCCGACGCGACGTTTACCATTCGCGAAGGCCCACACATCGTTGGCTTTGGTAGCGTTCAGAGCGCGTCAACAAACGGCGCAACATAACAAATCGTTCGACCGTCGGCCCCATAGCTACCGCAAGTCCATCGCAGCCTTGATTCCATCTTCGACTCGTCTTAGTTCCGTTGAATTCAACTCGCCAATTCGTTGGGTGAGCTTCGAGCGATCCAATGTGGTCACCTGATGGCAGAGCGCGACACTCTCCTTGCTGAGACCGGCAGCTCCTTGAGGTAGCAATACGGCCGAAGGCCCACGGCCCGCTTGCGCTGCAGACGTTGAAAGCGGGACAACAATGATCGATCTCCAGCCTTGTGTCTGATTAAAAGCATCGTGCGAGATCACAATCACCGGACGTCGACCCTGCTGCTCGGACCCTGAACGAGGAACGAGATCAGCCCAGTAGACTTCGCCCCGTTTCATTGTTCTGGGTTTTGTTGGAGGAGGTGATCGGTCGTGGCAGCCTCGAGGTCGGAATCCAGGTCGGCGTCAGTACCCGCGTGCTGGATTGCGTAACTTGTGAGTGCCTTATGAAGACTCTTTCGATCGAGGATACCTTCGCGCCGGGCAAGAGAATCCACAAAATCCTCAACTTCAGCGACACTTTCCTGAGGAAGTCTCTCAATTTTCTCGATCAGTTCGTGGCGCTCCATGATACGCAGTATAGCACAGGACATCGGATCAATTTCGCGGATGGAAAGTTCAGCCGTTCCTTGCCCGAAACAATCGAGCTGTTGTGAGGCCCGCCTGTCGCAGAAAATGAGAAGGAAGGAAGTAATTTTCCGGAGAGCGTGGCTCGCGCGTTTCATTTCGAATTATTTCAGAAGTCAAAAGCAACGGCATCAGATACCATACCGTCAAGTACCATTCTATGGGAGTAATCATTTACTATTTGCGACGTCATGGTTACAACGGCCACGATAAATCTGCGCAACCTCGCGAACGCTCTCACCTCAGAACCGCGCGGGAGTCGTCGCATGCTACTCCGAAAGTCGAATGGCGTTGTGAAACTTCGAGCGATGATGGTCGACGTACCCGCAGTTTCGAAACTATCTTTCTCACACGATTACGGTCATGTAGTCTTTTTGGGAGGTGCGGTTAAGGGATCGCGCATTGCTTCTTGGCTGTTGCGACGGAAGGGAAGCTTTCGCAAGCTGCGTTTTGAAGTTCCCAAACTGCAAGAGAATATCCATACAAACAGGTATCCGAGCGATGTTTCTTCTAACATTTGGTTAAGCATTCCAAAACCTTTCTCGCTTCACAATATTCACATTGCCGAATCAGATGATAGGCTCGACAATTACGAGCCACTCGTTAAGGCAGGGCTTCCCTCGTTTAAGAACTTCGTCACGGCCGCCTCAGAGTTACTGTATGGCGAGAAAGCAATCAGTGGTCAACGGGAACCGAACGAAATTTATGTTCGAGTTGCGCATCTCGAAGCAATGATCGAAAAGGTTCATATGCATCCGATTCGGGCAACTATCAAGATTAGTGGTAGCGAGGTAACCGGTACGCGTCTTGAGCTAAGGGCTGAACCGAATGCCTATTATGAGCGAAAACTTCGTAAAGCCGGGACACAACGCTTCTCGTTTCGCGACGGTTTGCCCGAACACTTATGGGTAATGCTATCGAAGAAAGATCGGTGGCTGGATTATCGTGACATTGATCTGAAGGGAAACCGATCCGGCAATGAAAGGGACGTGATTATTGATGCGGCCGACATCACCGCCCAAATTGAGGGAATTATTCTTCGAGGCGAAAGCGAGACTGTCGAATTTAAGCAAGAGGTGTCAAACGACAGAGGCACGAGTTTTCTTCGAACGGTGGCGGCGTTTGCAAACGCCAGTGGAGGAGTGATTCTTTTAGGCGTGATTAATGGAACTGGTGAAGTAAAAGGAATCGACGGAGATATACGGGCGGAAAAAGACAGAGTCGCTAATATGATTCACAGCACCTTGGTGCCACAACCCAAGTTTAGAATTCAAAGCTGTCGGGTCAGAAGTAAAAACGTAGTAGTGCTTTTCATCAATTCGGGCGATTCGCGACCTTACGGAGTGAATCCGAATAATCCTAGGTACTGTGTACGCCGTGGCGCTACTACGCAGCCCGCTACCCAAGAGGAGATTCGGCGCATGGCGCAGCGAGACACTGCGGAACCTTATTTTCCTTTTCAAACGTAACCACACACTCGAAACGAGCTCCCGTTACCTCTAATACGCCGTGGCGAACGAGCAAGAAACCTCAAAAATGTTCGGGAGTGTCGTAGCAAACGCCATTGATTTCTTGAAGCGATCGCTTGAGGAGTTAGAAGACGCTCCTAAGTATTCAGTCATACATTTTTGCGCCGCAATAGAATTGTTTCTTAAAGCTAGGCTCTTATTAGAGCATTGGTCGTTGGTAACTGAAGAGCCTGGTCGGGCGAACATGTCACGATTTCAAACGGGAGATTTCACGTCGGTCGGCATTGATGAGGCGGTACGTCGACTTGAAAATATCTCTAATCTAAGAATTCCGAAGCAGGCGCAACGCACCTTCTCTCAACTCCGCGAACATCGCAATAAAATGATGCATTTCTTCCATGCTGATTATGTAGGTGATCCAACGAAGCAGACCATTGAATCTATTGTCGCCGAACAAGCGAAGGCATGGTTCCATTTACATCGCTTAATTAGCAGAGAGTGGCGGAACGAATTTTCGGATTTTCAAGATCAAATTGCCGAACTGCATGGCTTGGTCGATCGTCAACGCGGCTACCTCCAAGCAAAGTTCGACGCTCTCGCCGCCGGCATCGAGAAAGGCAAAAAACGAGGCATAGCCTTTCTACCATGCGAGTCTTGTGGTTTTGAGGCCGCTAAACAAGAGTTAATTGCGGGAAATCTTTATAGTTCTTATTGCCTCGTATGCGAACTTCGATCAAACAAAAAACTGCGTGAGGACTGCCCAAATTGTAACCAACCCATATACATTTATGACTTGGGTGAGGCCTACTGCGAAGATTGCGATGATACTTTTGAATTAGCGCACTTCGTCGACAAGTATGCGCCGATCACACGTCTCGGTGAAGGACTGGTTGAGGAGAATCGCGCCTACTGCTCCGATTGTGAGTATTCCGAGGAGGAATCAGTTGTGCCGTTCAACGACGAATGGCTTTGCTTGTGTTGTCTCAACCTTCACTCGGAGATCGACCATTGCGCATGGTGTAACGAGCTTGTAGCTGGTGATCTCGAGGATAGTTATGTTCACGGCTGCCGTATTTTTTGTCAGGGTTATTTGGGCCACCATTCCGATGAGTAATGTGTCTTTAACAACCACCTAAACACGCACAGTATGGCACGCCAAAAACGGTCTAAGAAAAAATCAAAAGACAAAACCTCAACGCGACAGATTGAGCGCGGTTTCGATTTTGGAGACCGGAAACACATCATCGCAGTCGCGGATATAGGCTTCCAAAAAGATCTAATCGACGCACAAATCGTTGCGTGCGGTTATGGTTACTACCAACCGGCAAACTTTCCCGGACCAATTCCAGGATTAACTTTGGTTGGAACTCACGAACAACCTCTTCGGCGAGCGTTTGAAGAATTCAAACGCTGGGGTTGTGAACAGGATGGCGACGTCGTAGATCTAAACATGCTTCTGAAAAAAGACGGAACATATGAAATGCGGATCGCTCCCGAAGCCGACAGAGCGATGTTCAGACTCGTCCGCCAATCTGACCTTTATCACCCACTGATGATGCATGCTTGGTGGGTAAAACCGTTTGATTCAACCCATCCTATGCTGAGAGAGCTGAAGCGATATACTGACAGCACGTTCCACCCTGTATCTATTTCGGCGGGAATGGCCCCAGAGAGTCGCAGCCCTGCAGACATCAAGCCCATTAAAGGCCTACCAGAGTTAATTAAGTTTGACTTACAAATCGTCGATGAAGAATCCGTTGTGGGTGATGCAAGATTCTTCTTCCGAAACAAAGACCGAAAACCTCCGCGTGGTTTACCAGGTCCTGAACTTACACCTGAAGATCTTTGCCGTGGACGAAAAATAATTCTTGATGTGGCCTTTCCAGTTTCGCGAGAGCGAGTGCAACGCTCTGGCCTCGTTCAGGAGGTGCGAGCCTTCCCACTTTTTGAAGCTGTAAGTGAGACACAGATCATGCAAGCCGCAATTAATTTAATTCTGAGCAACGAATTAGTTGGCGGTGATCGGCATTACACCAAAGCAGGTAAAGATCTGCAGACCGAAATTTGGAAGCACATTGACAAAAGATTGGAAATGGCTACAGGTGAAAACCTGGGAACAGAAATCGCTCCTTCTGCTATAGCGCATCAATTAGAACTCGATGTTCGCTATGCTTTGGCATTGCATAAGGTTTCAACAAAATCGAAGCCGTTTTCGGATCTTCAAGAACGCTTTAGACGCGACGGTTACATTGATGACTGATTCGTGGAACTATCACTCAACTCAAGACAGACTTAGAGTTTTTGTAAGCTCTCGAATTGAGGAATGTAAGGAAGAACGGGGAATCGCTCGAGATGCTATTAGCTCCATAAATCACAGTGCTGTCTTGTTTGAACACTTGGGAGCGAAGTCATACGGTCCCCGCGACCTGTACCTTTCCCGATTACGCGACTCTCAAGTGATGATTGGAATCTATCGATGCGGTTATGGGTTTATAGATGTGACAAACGGCATGACGATTTCAGGAATCCACGACGAATACGACTTCGCGCAAAAAAATGGAATCGATTGCCTTTTTTATGTCTGGGCTTCTTGCGAACAGCGCGAGCCAGCGCTGATCGCAATGGTAGATACAATCCAGAACGGTCCTTACACAGTTTCTTTCTATGATGACCCAGAACAGCTTTGCGACCGCATAAGAGATGACTTAACTGCTCTGATTACTGAGAAGTACCTTAGAACTGAGACGCAGACGCGAGCGTTGCGGGAAGATGCTTCAACTATTCTAGGACGTGCAATCGAACGCACAGGCGTTATTGTTCCGCGCCAAGATGTGATTGGCAAGCTACAAAGCATGTCCCGTGAATCATCGATCCTTTGTATCTGCGGTCCATCAGGAATCGGCAAAACCACGTTGGCGGCACAATTAGCAATGGCGGAAAGCGCTGTCTTCGTTCGACTATCCGGGCTCCCACCGATCGATGTATTTAGCGTTTGTGCCCGAGCTCTTGTCGGAAGTGGTTCTGAGACCAACGATGACTACTCTAACCTGGAGTCATCGCGCGACGCGCTGATCTCTGCATGGGCAGAAGTGAAAACCGTGAAGCTCGTTGTGGATGAATGCAACTTCGTGGATGAACTCATTGACGCACTGGCTGCCGGTGGTGGTATGAGTGGTGACAAACGGCTCGTATTTACGAGTCGCGAACGATCGTCGAAGTTCCCCAGCTTTGAAGTGCCTCTGTTGACAGGGTCTGAATCGGAACAGCTTATTCAGGACATTGTGAAGGAGAAGGAGATCGCCAATGAACTTGTTACCATTGGTAATCCTCTACTACTACATCACGCCTTGCTGAAGTTCCAATTCGGATCGTTGGAGACGAATTTTGCGGAGATTGAAGGATCGAAAGGCGAACTTCTTAAATATCTTTCAATTAGTAGCATTCCACTCAGCGCGGAAAATCTCTTGGAATTGCGAGGCGACGACTCTTATTCGATCGACAATTTATATAACGATGTCCGGCAGCTCGGCGGACTTGTAGAAGACACAAATCTCGGATTTCGCCTAATGCACTCTGAAACTGGATCGAAAGTGACCAGTGAATTACAGAAAACGCCCCAGAGCTTTCGATTCTTTACAAACCGATTGATTCGGTTGTTTGAACGTTTGCGTGATTTTCGCAGAGCTTATGAACTGGCGTCGAAATTGGAAGATGGTACTGAGCAAGAATATACAACACGAGCGCTTCGGCAAGCTTTGTGGTTAGGAGATTGGCGGTTTGCGGTGACGCTGATGGAGCAAGTGCTACAGGAAGCGCTTGACACCGAAAGCAAGAGCGAGGCTTTTCACTTGATGCTGTCTCTGGTTTATCCGCTCGAGTTAATGGGCGACGCCGGACGGGCGGCTGAAATCCTCCAGCGAGCAGAGCGGCTGGCAAATGAGCTTGGTGATCAAGCAAAGCTCACTCTTGCTGAAGTCAAAGTGAGTTCGTCGGCGAGACAAGCCCTTGCTGAAAAAGATGTAGAAACACTCAAACAGATATATTCCGAATACGGGCAAAGAAATGAATCTTGGGACCAGGCAAGAGTTGGTCTCGAACTGTCCGCATTATTCATCGCGGCAAAGGAGTTCGAACAAGCACGCGAGTTTCTCTTGCCAGCCGTTGCGACGTTTGAGCGACTTGGTGATGAATACGGTCTTGAGCTCGCACAGCTAAACCTCGCTTCAGCGTTGTCGGGCATTCCGGGCAGCGAAGATAAAGCAGAGGAACTTATTAAGGTAATTGAGAGCCGCGCTCATGACCGGCGTGACAAGCGTCGGCAACGAGCCTGGCTATGCAATCTGCTGACCCGCCGTCTTAGGAAAGCGGGACGCTATGAAGAAGCAGAGAAGCTCGCTAAAGAGGCGATTGAAATTGGAACGGAACTATCAGATGAATATGTACGTGCGAATAATCTAATTAACCTAGGTAACAATTATAGGGATCAAAACCGGCCGCAAGAGGCGCTCGAAGCCTACGAACAAGCGGCGGTTGCTGCCCAAAAGTGCCGCCGACGAGATGTAGAAGCACACGCCTCTCGATTAACCGCTGGCATCTACAACGATTTTCACTTTGACGACATTCATGACAACTCAGCACGGGCTCTGGCCTACGCTCAGCATGCTATAGGGCTTCTACGTGACACGCTTGACCACGATGGGCGTGCAAACGCATTGTGGGAACTGGCCGACGCCCAAACTGAACTGGGTAATAAAGCTGAAGCTACCAAAGCCTATTTTGAAGCAGCGATCGAATTCTCGAAGGCACGAGAGGAAGATGCTTGCCAACGAAGTTTCATGGCGGGATCCAATCTCGCCCTCCCCGAAGATCCTGTCATTTACATCGAATGTCTAAGCGATATCTTGCGTGTGCCACGACCGGACCCGGAACACCAGTTGGCGGATCAATTTCTTTTGCTCGTGCGACCCATTATCGAATCGAGTCCTCGGAGCGCGCTGATATCTCTGTTAAGTCAGCATCTGCATGAGATCTGGGACCACATTCCGCCGCCAATGCGTCCCGCCCTGATAACGAGGATGCTTAATTATATCCGCGATGTTGGGAAAGACATTCGCGACAGCGAGTCCTGGCGTATTCTCTACACGGGTATCGTGCTTTGTTCCATGCTCAAAGAAACGCGTGAGCCGTTTCTTGGATCGCAGCTCGCCCGATTGATTACGGCGCACGTGGCCGATCTATTTGCGCGTCAAGATGGGGCTTCCCAGTTGTGGACAGTCGTTCTGAATTTGGGACGGCGCGTCGTAATTAGCATTGTTTCGATGGACGATACACCAGAAACGGCCCTCGCTTGCTCCGCATTGGCGATGTTTCTCAAATCGTTTGAACTTGAGTTGAACCGAGAATTGATTGATGACAGCGCAGCCTTGGATGAGGCGCAAATCTTCATAGGTCACATCGACCATTTTCCAGACGGCGTCCGCAAGAGTATTGAATCTTTAGGAATAACCGAGACGTTACAGAATGCGCAAGTTGCAGTAACGCGGCCAAGTCATTTCGACAAAGGCGTGCCCACTTGGGTCGTTCTGAGTCCAACGTTCAATGAGAAAATCATTTTCGGTGAAGGTACGGGCGGATCGCTTCAGATGTTGTTTGGACGGGTGCTAACTGAATTGACTTTTCAGCTATTGGGGAAGGAAGTTGAAAGCGAAACTATTCGGCCAAAGGTAGTTTCGCTTGTTAGAAGAACGATCTAGACGGTCCTTATGAAAGCCGTCCAGCGGGCGCGGGTTTTGGCAGTGAGCTAAATCTGTGTTGCTGGCCTGAAATTAGTTTGGTAACTAATCGGAGGCTTGTTCAGCCAACAATTTCGCGATTTTCGCGCTGTACCACTGACCGAAAACAACTGGCCTCCAATTCACCCCGAGGTCTGCCCCGAGATCGAAAAGATACTTGACTGCTTCTTCGGCGCCGGCCTGAATGGCTGCTCCTCCGGCCGCCCCAATTGCTGCGCCGATGGCTGGTTCGCCGATCACGGCAGCGCCGGTCGCTGCTCCGGCAAGTACGCCAAAGAGTTTTAGACTTTTGCGGGCAATATTGGTGAATCCTGAAGCCCGGGCGACTTCGGTGTGATAAGCAATAATTGCGTCTCGATCGCGATCTGCCTCTGTTTGCAACCAGTCGCGAAACTTCTTCGACTTATCTCTAATTTGCAGCACCTGTGGGAATCTTATTTTGTCGAGATTTACGTACCGTCGTAAATCGGGAAATTCGACCCGCGCCTCTAGTTCTTCAATTACGTTGCGGTTTCTAATTTTGGCTCTTACGGCGGTTTCAGCGCTTTCGAAGAGTTTATCTCCAATCAGAACACTAATCGGCCGCGAGACATACAAATCACACTTCAGCCTGTCGCTCGCCCAGATGTACTTGTTGCCCTCAGCTGCCGTGCTGAGTGGCAATGTGACCGCGGCTTTGATATTTGTTTCTAGTTCAACCGCAGGCAATCGATTGAGCGGAATATTCCACTCAACGAGAAAATGTCCATCAATTACCTCCTTTACGTTCACGGAAATTTTGGGCGGCTTGCCCATCGATTTGATCCTGTAGATCTCATTTACCAGTTCCTGAGCCATCACCGCGCTTCGGTCCGGGTTTAGAAAATCTCCGTATGCGTTATCGATTGCCGTTCCGGCGATCTCATCTGCCTTTACTTCTATGACACGGCCTTCGAGTGAGGCGACGAATCGGTCAAACTGCGCCGTATTCTCAAATGCATCTCGTAGTGGCTCAAATTCCAAAAAGCGTTTGAAAAAGGATCTTGGCTTTAGCATCGTCTGATCTTGGATATTGTAGAGCCCATGTATTTGTACAGAATCAGGCGAAACAAAGTCCACGTACGGGTTCGTTGTAAACGCAAAGTTGTAAACTCCTAACACTCCCGCACGGAAGAGCGCAGTGATGTTTGCAGCAGTGAGACCTTGACTCATTAGTAAGGTAATCAGCTTAGAAAATTGAACAGGGTTGTCGACATGAATCAAAACGCGGTCGTAGTAAATAAGTGCTTCTGCGAGGAGGCCGGTGTCGACCGCTCGGCCGACGGCGTGAAGGTCCATCGACTGATGGTAACCGGTTCCGAGCGGAACAAATGCGACGCCGTGATTAGACATGGTTTCAGTATTCTGCTGTCAATCCAGAGTTGCTCGATATTCTTTCGCTAACTGCTGGCGTAATTCGTCGATCCGATCGCGTATACCCTCAACCGTGTTTGAACATTCATAGGATGCGTCAATCACACTCAGCATCGGCGATCCTTCGGGATATCGAGTCTTCTCCCACCTGTCGATTGCCAGCTGTTTTAGGTCTTCAACGGCTTGTCGAATGCCGTTTCCGGGCGGATAGGGATCATCATCCAGAATGAGCCTTTGGTCGAGTGAAAGGTCAAACTCCGGCAATTCAGAGATTAGATTCGGATAACTTTGCCGAAATAGCTGCTCATCTATTCTGCCGTGTAGAAGCGCATAAATCTCCACTTCAGCCGCCGTAAGAGCTTTCTCCATTGGGTCAATCCACGCGAGCGCTCGCCGCAGCGCTTCGCGTTTAATATCGTCGCGTTTGTCGCGACGTTGGTGGTGACGACGGAATTCTTCAAGCAAGAAAGCGGTGCCTGTTGCAATAAAACCGCCAATGACGACGCCTACCAAGCTCCACCAAGGGCTCATAGGTTGTACTTTAGTATATTTCCAGGTTCGTGGGAGACTTGCCACGTATGACTGGCGAAATTTGTTACGTGGGATGAGAAGCTCTCAAGGCGGCCCGGTTGCACACTCTCAGTCCGTTTCAAACAGCCCCTCGCGATAATGAATGACCACCATCCTGGCCTTGCCAACTGATAGCAACGAAAAGAGAAAATCCGCTCAGTTACACGCGCCACGATTACCGTTAAGTGCTATTAGCGATGATGCGGAGTATGTAAAAATGAAAACGAAAACCCTTCTAGGGTGAGGTCGTGGTTTGGCGCGTCTCAACGCACCCTCGTTTGTTTCAGACTATGTTCGGTTGTGGCAACAGGAACAACTTTCAGAAGGATAGGACGGTCATCTGATAATCGAGAATTGATGTCCTGGTCAGTCATTCGTCGCGCCATCTGAAAGGCGATGTCACGGCACATGCGCCGGAACATAATTGCGATTATCGTACGCCCGGCGTCTCTTTAGTTATCTCTCCGTATCTACGTTTCGCTGGTGTTATCAGCGTGGCTCACGTCACTCCGCACGTTCGAAGCGCTCAAGCAAGAGCGGTAGCCAGCGCGGCGAGAGCAGTCAAGGATCTGCGCTTCACTTCGATGAACTCCGCGAATTTGAACCTATTCGCTTTGTCCTTGAGTGTACTCTTCGCCCCGGCTAGGACGATCGACAAGAGCTGCCAAGCGCAGCTAACCATCATCAATCCGTAGTCTGAATCTATAACGACGAACGCTGACGGGCGAGCGCTCTTTGCGATGAGCTAGAGTGTGCGCGAACGTGATAAAGAATCAAACTAGGGAGGGCAGACAAGATAGAACCCGCAATTTCAACTCTATCATTCCTCTAAATCTTGTGTTTTCAGTAGCTTTAGAATCTATCAAATATGGTTAAGAAACTTGGGCAACTGGGAGAGTAGCTTAAGCTTATTATCGTCCTTAGTTATGGCTTTATTTTTGCTAAGAAATCCGCATCTTGATAAGCGGAGGATTCAATGGCAATACGACCCCAGGGAAGAAAGAGAACACTGTCAAAGAAGGTCTCATCATTCAACATGTGGATGGATCAGGTCTATCAGGTTCGGGCGATCATGGAATCAACGGGCGCTACGAAGGACGCGCCTGTCATTCGCGTGTTGTTGGACGAGGCTCTTGGTGCACGTCGCAGGAAGGCGTTGGGGATTAGCGATTCCGAAGAGCCACCCGGTCAGGGAACGGCGGAAACGCTGCACACGATCCAGACCCTCTTGCTGAAGTTGATTAAGCGCGGGGAATTGGTATTTCGGCGGCAAACCGTTGACTTCAAGCTAATGCGGGAAGCAGTAATTGAAGCTCGTGCGGGGAGGGAAGTCGCCTTTGAAGAATTAGTCGCCCAGGCCTTCATGGAGAAGGGGCACACTCGGGAATCTATCAACAATTATTTCGATATGAAGACGGGCATCGCTCGGGAATATGTTAACGGCCTGGTCGGGACAATCCAGAAGGAAGAGTGCCGCGAGTATGACCAACCGAAGGCGTCCAAATGATGGCTCGGGGTTGGTAAAAGGACTACTAAAGAGACCGGCGCTTCAGCCGGGGTATTGTATGGTACACACAGATCCCCTGTGATGGTTTACACACAGGTGTTCGCATTATACGAGCACCGGTGGCGTCACGTTCTACATACAGGTGCGGGGCCTAGCCTCTCACGAAGAGCGTCAGTTCGGCAGTCAGGGTGTTGGATTTTACATGCACTTTTGATGTGGTGTTTTACAACAGGGGTGATCGGGCCGATTCACTGAAACTCCTGATCCCTGGGATACATCAGAGCGGTTCCGGGCCATTGATTCCCATCCCATCAAGTCTCTTCCCATTCCTTCTAGGATCGACTGGGCGTGGCACACGCCTTGAGATGCAGCCGGAGCATGGAAGCAACACAAAGTTACCCCAGTTTACTTTCCGAGAAACAGGCAGCGAAGCGTTTGGGCGTTGCCCGCATTACTCTGCTCCGCGCCCGCGAAGCCGGGCGGATTCGATTCTTTCGAATTGGCACCCGCGTGCTCTACTGCGCCGAGCAGCTCACAGAGTTTCTGGAATCGTGCGAACGTAACCGTCGCAAGGACCATGATGGACCTGGAAGGGAAGGACCCCGTCACCAGGCGAGAAGAAAAGACAACCAAGTCAGCTCTTCGCGGAAACAAGTTTCGACGCGCGAGCGAGCGAACTCTGATTCTGCTACTCAACCGGCGAAAGCCGATCAAGGCTCCTTACCGTTCTCTGCGAGTCGTTAAGACAAACAGTGTTAGAGTTGGCGGCCGGGCGGCGACTATTAACTATATGTCAACCAAAAAACACTGTGAGAAGAAAGCGCTATCCGCGCGCCGTTACAACGAAATCTTATGGGGCTTTTACATTCAGTCCACCGTTCCCCTCGTCCTGGCGGAGGCTGACTACTCGTCAGAAAGGCTTTTCCTGCATAACTGCGCTATGTCGCAAGGTGGCAGCGCACGCGTAAGCTTTCTCAGATTCTCATCGGCCCGCTCGATGACAGCCAAAGCTATTTCCGGGTCTTCTTCGTGTGGTATCAGTTTTCTCTCTGGGTTGTCAGGCAGGATACCGACTGGATACCTTCCCTCCGCAGAGATGAAGTGCGAGAGCCGATCGAGCACTTCACTTTCTCGGGGCGTGAGAGGAAGGCTAGTACGAGTGGCCAGCTTTAGTAAGTCGTGCGTGATTAGATTTTTTGAGACTCGGCCTTTGGTTGTGGCCGCCTGCCCTTGGGCGATAAAGAGCGCCTTAAGGATGTTCTCGACAGCGAATCCATAAAGCATTAAAGCGGGGGCATGAACTGTTAGGATTACGTCCCAAGGCATTCGTCTGCCTGGTACCCAACTACGCTGAAGGTTCCATTGGCGTAATGATCGCTCGGCCAGAGAGTTTGCGGCGCATGCGAGTCTTCGCGAGGACAGTTGCCAAGCGAGCGGGTCATTCGCCTCTTCTTCAAATAACCAGTCATAAAGTATCTGCTCAGGATGAGGCATTTTGGGTCCTTTAGCACGTGGCTTTCTGATCCGCACCTCCAAAAGAAAACTAGCACATTTCTGGACGGTAAATCTATCATCACGCGCGTTTCTGCCAGAACATCAAAGCATTCTGACAAGTGCGGCCCAATACCAATTCTGCGATCGGTCGCAAGCACTTCAGCATTCGTATCGAGGAAGCTTAGGTCGATTGTCCTTCCATCGGGACCCGTGCGCTCTTATACCGGAACATACAAGCTGAGTTTTTAAGATGATGCCGTAACGCAGGGACGTGGAGCAGAACGCCACCTTGAGAGAAAGGACAACCCTGTCAGCCTTTCGAGGTCATCTTTGACGCGCAAACGAGGGGGGCGAATCCTGATGTGAGTCTGCCAAGACTGATCAGGCCTCGTTACCATTCTGCGGGAGTCGCTAGAGCTCCGGGATTCTCTGTTGGTATCAGGTCAAATCTTCGAGATGCGAGGCAACGATTCTGGAAGGCCTATTTGACAAAAATGGTGATCGTTTTTCAGATCAAAGTGTGTGCGAAAGTGTGTGCGGATGAAAACGGGCGACTCGGCGTCGCCCGTAAGTTGTTGAAAATATTGGTGCCCGCTAGTAGATTCGAACTACTGACCCCTCGCGTGTGAAGCGAGTGCTCTACCACTGAGCCAAGCGGGCGTCGATATCGATTAAATGGAGTGTACACAACAAATGTTTTCACCGTAAAGTTTAACGAACCCCGAA
>DATBSH010000080.1:0-13068 GCA_036559885.1 Pyrinomonadaceae bacterium | reverse complement strand
CATCGGGCGTTCACCTTTCCTGAAGTTGCTGCAGGAGCTTCATACGTTTCGTCTGTGATTGGTGGCGAAGATCGACGAAACCCTCGATACATAATACAGCAGCCGCCGGTTCCTCTGTCGACGAGTTTTTTTAGATGGCGCAGTCCTAATTTGTGGGCCTTCCTCGGTGGGCGCCCCTGACTTTACCAGCGGTGCAAAACAGATGGGCGCGCCGACTCAAGTTTCATCACACTGAAGCTTAGGTCCGCGACTTGAATGATGGATTCGCATCTACTCGCTATCGCGAGGTGTCAGATACTGACTTCATTGCGCTTAATTGCCTTGAAAGGTCAAAACAGGGAAGCCGCTTGGAACAGACTTCGGAATCAGTTTATTGAGTCTCTCGGGTGTGGCTCTCTTATCCAACAAGCCATTCCGCACGAAATCTACGAGCTGGCGGAACTCATCGTGGTTGAGCTCAATCCTTGTGCTCAAAATCGGATCAACCCGATCCAGCACCGGTTCAATTGGCCCCATCGGCGCTCTAAGATCGGCGTCGACACCCGCAGCTTCGGGCCTGTAATTCCGCGCTGAGGTAAAGACGTCCAGATGATGTCCTATGGCGTCTTCTAGTCTCGTAAAAGCTCCGTTGTGGAAAAACGCGGTTTGCAGCGCAACGTTGCGGATGGGCGACGTGCGGAATTTGTACCGGTCGGTGACATTCCCAGTTATTTGTTCAAGACCGAAGTCCTCATTTTGTGCCAGACCATCGAAGGCCACGTTGCCGATAGTTGGGACAATTTGCGGAACACCGATCACGTGCTGTGAAAAATCACTGAACATCTCGTTTGATGTCCCCGACACCTTGTGACATTCCACGCATCGCGCTCTGCCAAAGAAGAGTAGCGCTCCTCTCTTCTGATCATTCGTCAACGCGTTCTTCTCGCCTCGTGCGAACTGATCAATCGGGGCATCAGCAAACACCAACGAGAATTCAAACTCCGTTATTGCGAGTCCAAACATGTCGAAAGTAATTGGCCCACCGTCGCGAACAGACGGAAAGATTTTGCCGAACCGTTTTCTATACTCGGCCACATTATTTATTCGCCTCAAAACCTCGTTGCGAATATCAAAATTGTCCCCGGGAAAGCTGAACCCTGCTACTTCAACCCGCTCCGTCGGCGGAATGAAGGCCTGGGCAACGAGCAGATGAGGCTGATACGAGAGCGTTAGTCCTTCAGGAAGGGGAAACTGAAAGCCGGCAGTGTTATCAAACGGGTTATTTGATAGGGCCGCAAATCGCGAGTTCCACATCAAATTTGGAAAGAACGCAGTGTTGATAGCCATAGGAGTGCGGCGTTGATTTCGCGGGCCGGCCCGATCGGGTCCAACGAGTCCGTTGTTATCCACACCAATGGCGATGGATTGTGTATCCCCGAAGCCGTTGGTGGGCGAATGACAACCGGAACAATTGTTGTCGTTGTTCAAGCCTCCAACCGTATCGAAGAAGAGTAGCCTTCCAAGATCAACAAGCTGGTTATCTAGCCTCCGGCCGATTCGCTGTTCGAGAGTAGATTCGATACGTCCTGTGAAACCGTTCTCGGCGAGCATGGCAGTTAGTTGCTGATCTAACGCGTCGTTTGTCCTAGCGGAAGTATGTGGAACGAGCGTTGAGAGGATGCACGCGAGGGAACCTAACAGGAGGAATGAAGCTATGCGGATTTTCATTGGTCTACCTCCAGTATCTCTGCGTAACCTCCGCGTGCTATGCGGCTCTGCGGTAAAAATGTTAGGTAAGCCACAAGTCAACCGCAGAGACACAGAGGACGCGGCAGTTGTGCAGAGAGAGAACTGTTCTTACTGTGCGCGAGGATTGTGTTGCTCGAACATTCCGTTCGGGTTGTGAAGCCAGAGCCAAACGGTCAACTCCCATAGTCCGACTCCTTCGCTATCCTGTCTCCAATGATCAGCGTCACCGGCGAATCCTTCCGGCGCGACTCCGGGAGATAGTGACAGCGGTACGACATATTCTACGGCGACCAAGCGCCAACCATCTCCGTCAGGAAGATAGAGAAGAATCTCAGGTTTCGTTAGATCGAACTCGCCGTCGAGAAGTGATGGGTTCAGCCAGTGGCAGCCTTCTCCTTCTTCACAGAAGTTCAGATTAATGTAGCCTTCGGCTTCGGCTTGCTCCACCCGGTTAAACCGGGCGGTAGCCTGCCGGGCTTTTGCTAAATCTGAAAGATTCTGGGCCGACAGGCCGGCTTGTGAGGCCGAAGAACTGACAACCGGCTGCGGTTGGCTTGGTGTTCCTAGCGCGGTGCCGATTAGAGTAACTGCGAGTAGTGAGACGAGTAATACTTTCATTGGTTCCTCCTTCTTGCTCCGGATCACGGAGGCGTTTTTGTAAGGTCCTCTAACGTCAGTTTTCACCAGTGCCAAACCTGTTCGTAATCGTCCAGCAATAATCCAATATCGCCGCGGCGAATCATTTGAACTCCGGAGAGACACTTTGAAACATCGATTCCTCGCTCTTCGAGATCATCGCGGACAACAAAGATCTGCACGCCTTTTTCCTGTAGCCTTCTTATGTCTTCGTTGGGTCGGGCCGGATGATTGATCCCAGTCGTCCCTATTCGCACTTGAGGACATTCCTGAGGTACCAGGTAGTTAACGGCGTTAGATCTGAGCATCACGCTGAGGTCGGCGCCGGCGTTCTTCAACGCGCCGCTCAACCAGAGAATGGTGTCGTCTTGTTCTTCGAATGTCGCTCGATATGCTGTTTCGACGATGTTCAGAATCTTCATAACAACCTTCCTGTTCATTTGGTCGGAATTACCAAAGTGTTCGTCGACTCGCTGGCCATCTTGAAGAAGTCAGCTGGACTACCGCGTTTAACTCCATCGACGACATTGGTTGCGCCGCGTTCATCTACACAGAGGCCGCAATTGACCCATGTGAGGAGTGGTTTGTCTTTGCCGATTGCAAGCAGCGAGCTAATGAACGCTTTGGTCGTGGGGTGTTCTTCCTCTTCAACGCTGGTTCCTTTTACTGGATTGGCATGCGGCGCCTGCTCCTTTAGCGACAAGCAAACAGCTCCTTCGTAAGCAAACACATTGACATCAAACCCTTTTTCCAAAGCTGCTGAAATGATTCGCAGTGCTGTGGTCGAATTGGCTGACTCGTATGGCGGGTCCATCAATGCCAGCGTTAATGTTCGTTGTTTCATGATTGACTCCTTGTGGCGTCTCTTTGGAGTGCGGTGACTTGGCACCGCTTTCGTCAGCGGCGACTTGTCGCCGCAAATTGGTCAACTTGGCCGCGACAAGTCGCGGCCTAACAAAGCGGCGACAAGTCGCCGCACTCCAAAGAGGTCAATGCCAGATAGCCTTGGTGTTTTCTTGAACGATGGCATCTACGAGCGCATCGATGGTTGATTCCTGAATGCTGCTCACGAGTTCGTTCGCGTTGATGCCGCGTTCGCGCAGAGATAGATCGTCTGCCAACAACGTCACTCCAGCTTCGGTTAAGCGCTCCAGACGACGAGTACTCTTCCGCGCAGCCAGTACTCCGTTCTGCACAAGAAATACCGTGACGTTATGGCCGCGCTCCTTAACGGCGATTGCGGCTTCCTCAACGAATGCAGTGTCTCGTGATTCGAATGGATCTCGCGATTCGATAAAGACGTACCTGGTCATGTCGTTCTCCTCCGGTAGCGCCTTGCGGGCGGTCTCACCTTCTAAGCGAAAATCGTGGAAAAAGGGGCTCAACGCGCACGGATTTTTTTTGGACAGTGGGATAGCCTGCGATAGAATTCGCCAGCCTCTAATGCCGCGAGAAGTCGCGGCATACCGAAAGCGATGATCCCGCCATGTCGGGACACTCCAAATTGGTTCTGCGATGACAGAAGCCGACACACATGAAGTGACCCAGCTGCTTATTGATTGGAGCAATGGCGACCGTGCGGCCCTCGATGCACTAATTCCATTGGTCGAAGAGGAATTACGCCGACTCGCTCATCGTTATATGAATCGCGAGCGCGTGGACCACACTCTGCAAACAACTGCACTCGTCAACGAGGCGTACATGCGACTCGTCAATCGCAAAAATGTCCATTGGCAAAACCGAGCGCACTTTTTTGGAATCGCGGCGCAGTTAATGCGAACAATCCTTGTCGATCATGCTCGTGGTCACGCTTCGGCGAAGCGCGGCGGCGGTGCCGGCAAACTTGAGTTGAATGAGGCGTTGGTGGTGTCAGAGCAGAAGGCAGCAGAAGTAATAGCGTTAGATGATGCTTTAAAACAGCTAGCTCTGATCGATCCACAGCAAAGCCGTATCGTAGAGCTTCGCTTCTTTGGTGGGTTAACCGTTGAGGAAACAGCCGAGGTCCTACAGCTTTCGCCGGCTACCATCAAGCGAGAATGGAGCACCGCGAAGGCGTGGCTGTATCAGGAACTTGCGAAAGGATAGGACGGGTGCAGCAGGCAGGAGCAACAATCATTGGTCAATTATCATTTGACATCTATCATTTTTCATTTGAAACCACGTTCAAGCCAAACCCAAATGACAAATGGAAAATGTCAAATGATAATTGACCAATGATTGTTGCTCCTGCCTGCTGCTCCTGCTCCTGACCTCAATATACGAGCGTCAGAACTTCATGACCCCCGAACGCTGGCAGCAGATCAAATCTCTACTCGACTCAGCATTGCAGTTGGATCCGGTTGAGCGAGATGCCTTCCTCGATGAAGCCTGCAGCGGTGACACTGTCTTGCGCGGCGAAGTCGCAGCGCTAATAGAATCACACGCGCACGCGGAAAACTTTATCGAGTCGCCAGCCTTTGAGCTGATGGCTGAATCGCTCGTCGCGACTGATCTGGTTGCCGGCTACGCGATCGGTCCTTACCAAATCATCAATCGCGTCGGATCAGGTGGCATGGGCGACATCTACCTGGCGGAGGACACTCGCCTGGGCCGCAAGGTCATAGTAAAGGCACTCCCGGCGCACTTCACTGCAGACCCCGAACGCGTTCGTCGTTTCCAACTTGAGGCGCGGGCAGCCTCAGCCCTGAGCCACCCCAACATCATCACCATCTACGAAATCGGACAAATAGATCAGCTGCATTACATTGTCTTTGAATTCATTGAGGGCGAGACATTGAGGCAACGCATAGCGACTACGCACTTGAAGATCGCTGAAGCTCTGGAGATTGGTTCCAATGTTGCCGCTGCACTGTTGGCGGCACATGACGCAGGGATTGTGCACAGAGACATCAAGCCTGAAAACATCATGCTGCGTGCAGATAGAGTCGTGAAGGTACTTGACTTCGGATTAGCGAAATTGACAGAGGCGAAACCAACCACGGCAGATGCATTAACAAAACTGTTTGAGACCAAACAGGGTATGGTAATGGGGACCGCGCCTTACATGTCGCCGGAACAAGTGCGCGGATTCGCCGCCGATGCGCGCACAGACATTTGGAGCCTTGGCGCTGTCCTTTATGAAATGGTCGGCGGTCGACCGCCCTTCGAAGGCCAAACCACTTCTGATGTGATGGTAGCAATCCTCGGCCGTGAACCTCCGCCTCTCGTTAGATATAGACCGGAAGTACCAACTGAACTTGAATGGATCATCAAGAAAGCCCTCCGCAAAGATCGGGATGAGCGATATCAAACCGCCAAAGAACTTCTCGCCGACCTCAGGCACTTGATTGAACGGCTGCAGTTTGAGGAAAAATTAGAACGCTCTCAGGAACCGAGTGAACCTCCCAAACTCGACCGGGCTCCTTTTCTCGTGAGTCAACCTCAGCCGAGGCAATCAGGAGCCATCGATTCAATAGCGATCCTCCCTTTGTCGCACAACTATCTTGATCCAAGCATGGAGTACTTCAGCGACGGTATTAGCGAAAGCATGATCAATGCACTTTCGCAGTTATCGGACCTGCGCGTGATGGCCTGGAGCACCGTGTCGCAGTACAAGAGCCGGCATGTTGATCCACGTGAGGCTGGTCGCGAGCTCGGCGTTCGCGCAGTGCTGACGGGAAGAGTAATAGCCTCGACTGAGAGTCTTGCAATTAGGATCGAGATGGTAGATGTAAGCGATGGCTCACAACTATGGGGAGACAGCTACACTTGCAAGCCCTCGGAAATACTTCTTATCGAGACGAAGATCTCAAGTGAAATATCGGAAAAACTATTACTCAGGTTAACGAGCGAAGAAAGGAAACAACTCGCACGCCAACCTACCAAGAATGTTGAGGCTTATCACGCCTACCTCAAGGGTCGCTACTGTTGGAACAAGAGGACAGACGAGGGTGTAAGAAAAGCAATCGAATACTTCAAACAGGCAATTGATACTGATCCAACCTATGCTTTGGCCTACTGTGGGCTCGCAGACGCATACCTGGTCCTCGGCGGCTTTGGCATCGCGACTCTGGCTCCAAAAGACGCGTTCCCAAAAGCGCGGGAGGCGCTGGTTCGAGCACTCGAGATTGACGATACATTGCCCGAAGCGCACGCTTCGTTAGCCTATTGCGTTGGAAACTACGATTGGAATTGGGTGACCTCGGAAAAGGAATTCAAGCGCGCTCTCGCTCTCAAACCCGGTTATGCAATGGCGCATCATTGGTACGGCTTTATCTATCTTGCTTCGATGGGAAGATTGGATGAAGCGATTGCGGAAGTTAAAAAGGGGCATGAGCTTGATCCGCTTTCGTTGCCTATCGCTTCCAATATTGCATTCCTCATGTACCTCGCGGGTCGATACGACGAAGCGATCGATCGTTTCCGTCGGAACCTCGAGATGGATCGCAACTTTGTGTATTCGCACTGGCAAATGGCGCTAGCTTACGAGCAGTGCGGAAGGTACGACGAAGCGATCGGCGCGTTTCAGAAAGCCATCGCACTCTCCGGAACGAGCACCCTTCCTCGCGCATTGCTGGCCCGAACGTATGCTTTGTGTGGAAGAAAAAATGAAGCTTTGGTTCTGCTCGATGAGTTAAATGAACTTTCGTCCCAACTTTACGTCTCGCCCTATCGTGTTGCTGCCGTTTATGCTGCGCTCGGTGATCAGGATCGCGCTTTCAAGTGGCTTGAGCACGCCTACGAAGGACGTGATGGTTGGCTGGTTTGGCTTGCAGTTGATCCGGTGGTTGACAACCTGCGCCCAGATAAGCGCTTTAAAGATCTACTCAACAGGGTTGGGGTTGCGCCTCAGCGCGAGGCTTCTGAAGACAGAGCGCCTGAGGCGCAGGCCGCAGCGTCGCCACGGAAAGCATCTCTTAATCAACGCTTCGGGCGCGCCGCACTGATTGCGGCATCAGCGATTTTATTAGTGGGTCTTGGCTATGTTCTCTTCAGGGTGATGAGAACAAAAACGGCAAGTAGTACACGAGCCCTTAACTTTGAGCAGATCACATATCAATCCGGGCCGGAATTTTTTCCGTCGCTGTCGCCCGACGGTAAGTCCGTTGCCTACGCCAGCCGTTCGTCTGGTAACTGGGACATCTATCTCCAAAGTATCCGAGGTGGGGACCCATTCAACTTAACAAAAGACTCTTCAGCAGACGACTCGCAGCCGGCATTCTCTCCCGATGGCCAACGCATCGCCTTTCGCTCAGAACGCGAGGGCGGAGGCATTTATATAATGACAGTCACTGGCGGCTCTACCACCAAAGTTTCAGACTTTGGGTACAGCCCATCATGGTCTGCGGATGGCGGCCAGATTCTGATCGGCACCGAAAAGATTCCACAGCCGTCCACACGTCCGACAAAAAGTCAGCTTTGGACGATTGACTTAAAGACCAGTCGCAGGCAGCAAGTCTCCGAAGGGGATGCTTTGCAACCTACGTCTTCGCCGCACCAGAAGCGGATCGCCTATTGGAGTCGTCCAGATCGATCTGGTCAACGAGAACATATTCTGACGATTCCAGTCGGAGGCGGCCAGCCGGTTGCTGTAACAGACGGCTCTTCGACAGACCTCAATCCAATTTGGTCTCCAGACGGAAAGTACCTGTACTTCTCTAGCAATCGCGGTGGCAGTTCCAACGTCTGGCGCGTTGCCATTGACGAAGATACAGGTGTGACCTCAGGCCAACCGGAAGCTGTGACCGCAATCGGGGCAAATACATCAGTTCTGCATCTCAGTCTTTCGCGCGATGGCAAGCAGATGGCCTACTCCGCGCAGACGGATGTGCGAAACCTTCAACGCGTATCGTTTGATCCAGCAACGGGAACGGTCGGTAAACCCGTGTCGGTTACGCAAGGTTCTATGCAGCTCTGGTTTCCAGATCCTTCGCCGGACAATCAGTGGTTGACGGCGTATTCAATGGGGCAACAACGCCACATCTTTGTTATGCGAACGGACGGTAGTGATCAACATGATCTGACAACCGACAATTACCGATACTTTTGGCCACGTTGGTCTCCCGATGGCCAACGGATCGCGGTGAGCTCGCGCCGAACCGGAGACTACGAGCTTTGGATTATGAACCGGGATGGATCAGATCTGAGACAGCTCACGCAAAGCGCAGGAGGTCATTATTCACCCTGGTCTCCCGACGGCAGCATGATCGCATACTCAATCCACACGCCGAGGAACGACTGCGTAATCATTAATCCGGATAAGGCGTGGAGCGATCAGAAATTCATCTACCTCACAGCACTGAGTGATGCCAGCTTATCTTTTGAAGGTTGGTCATGGTCTCCCGATGGAAAGAAGTTGGCTGGTATACGACACCTGCCCAACGGGGTCCACTCGGGTGTGGGGATCTATGACCTTGATTCGAAGACGTACGATTGGCTAACTGATTTTGGCGACTGGCCCCTCTGGCTGAAAGACAACCGGCGGCTGTTGTTCGTTAGCCAGGGAAAGCTCTTCCTGATGGATACCCAGTCACGAAAGTACCAGCAGGTATTGGTAGTTACTGATCAGGATGTGGATATCGGCAGCCCCGGCATTTCCGGTGATAACCGCACAATTTACTTCACTTACGTAGCCGCAGAGGCCGATGTCTGGGTTATGGACATCGCGGATTAGCAGTTGCAGCGCCTTCAGAACCCCCAAAAATTTAATTTGATTTGTGAGCCAAGCCTCGGCTATCGTGTAAGACTCACGCCCCAAAATGCTCGGCTGGAACGAATAGCATCCCACCACTAGCGGGAAAGCCTTGGTCTACTAATATGCGATGTCGACGGTGTGACAGCCCACAGATCCAGCGCGATTACGACGATGCCACGACCCTGATCACGCTCGTCGGAATGCGAAAACTGCTTTGTAATACTTGTGGGTACGTCTTCCACGGTTTCGATCCCTTCAATATACTTAATCGAACTCCAGCTAAGCCTGATTCGGGTTTTTCAAAGCGGAGGCTCAACCCTCGATACCACACCCATCTGCCAACCGCGATTTCACTGATTAACGGCACCCCGTCCAACGGCAACGGCAAAGTAACTTATACAGATCCTTCGAAGGGTCATTGCGAGACAATCAGCAAATTGGGTATGGGTCTTTCGCTTGTCGGCTCGAGGTTTTCAGCAGAAGAGTTATCAGAGGTAGGTAGACTACTCTTTGTTCGCATCGACCTTCCGGCGGCAACGATGGAAGGTGTAGTCTCGATACTTGATCACGAGCGCTTGAGTGAAAATAAAAAGTGGTTTCTCGCCGTGAAGATTCATCAGGTTTCTGATACTGACAAGGCGAAATTAACGAGCTACCTCGACGAACGTTCCAAGGCTCAACCCTTAATCCATAGGGATTGATTGGGTCCACCGATGAACGGACTCTCCGACTGGCGTCCTCCTGAACACTGGAATCGTATCACCACGATCGACATGCATACCGGTGGCGAACCGTTGCGCGTCATCATCGACGGGCTCCCGCCGATAGAAGGCCGGACAGTGCTGGAGAAGCGCCGTTACTTTCGCGAGCACTACGACCAACTGCGCACCGGTCTCATGTGGGAGCCACGTGGCCATGCAGACATGTATGGCGCTGTGCTCACAAGATCCGCCGACGCTGACTTTGACGTCTTCTTTCTACACAATGAGGGCTACAGCACGATGTGCGGTCACGCGATCATCGCACTCACAAAGCTCGTCGTTGAGACACGACTCGTCGATAAGAACGAAATCACGATCAACGTGCCTGCCGGTAAAATCCATGCTAGTGCTTCCGTCGTCGACGGTCAGGTTGTAGAAGCGTCATTTAGAAACGTTCCTTCTTTTCTTTACCTTCGCGATGAGCAGGTTGATGTGAGGGATCTTGGTCACGTTCGTTTCGATGTTGCTTACGGCGGGGCATTTTACGCCTTCGTTAATGCAAACGACCTGGGATTACTTCTCACTTCCGAGCATTTCAATCGCCTGGTTGACTACGGTCGACGCATCAAACACGCGGTGATGTCACAGTTTCCGATTACGCACCCGTTTGAACCAGACCTCAGTTTTCTTTACGGGACAATATTTACCGGACCAGCGTTAGACAAGACACACCACAGTCGAAATGTTTGCATTTTTGCTGACGGAGAACTTGATAGATCTGCAACTGGCAGTGGCGTGAGTGCGCGCGCCGCATTGCATTTTGCGAAGGGTGAGCTCGAGTTGAATGAAGGCGTGACAATTGAAAGTATTCTCGGCAGCACCATGTCAGTCGAAGTCGTCGAGGTGACGAAGTTCGGACCATACGATGCTGTGATCCCGGAAGTAAGCGGGACTGCGTCGATCATCGGCCGCAATGAGTTCTATTTTGATCCTGCTGATCCGCTTCGAAACGGGTTCATTTTTAGATAAATACTGGGAGCGAGGACGTCTCGGCCGCAACTGAGCGCGAAGCTTGAACGGATTGTGCGCGTTTGACGACGCGTTGCGGACGAAACGTCCGCTCGCAGTAGATACGCTGCCGGTTTTGTTCGAAGGGCGGTCTAAAGGGTGTCGTGGGCCGTAGGTCGCAGCAACTTTTCGCGCTCGTTTTCGATAATTGCTTTCCAGAAGTGAACTGGATACTTGATGTCGTCGAGACCATGAAATGTCGAGGTGTATCCATCGACAGCGCCGGCGGTGAACATGTCCCGTACGATTCGCCAGGTAGTTTTGGGGTTAATCCTTAGAACATCAAGAATCTCACCGTTATCAACAGTCATGCTGTCGATGAAAAGGAGTTTCTTTTCGAGGTCCTGCTGATTGATGCTGGGATTTACCTTCTGGAACTCTGCGAGTCGCTGTTCGGGAGTCCAGCTGAGCACCTGCTTCTCCTCCACAGTCAATGCCGCATGACCAAGTGGCTTGGATTTACGAGCGGCTGCACCCGTGCTCGCCTCGTTGTGCGCTTCTTTACTCATCTTCTCAGGCTTGGGTTTTGCGGCAGTTATATAGTCGCTCGGGATGGCAAAGTCAACGGGCCAAGCGAGCTGTGCCTCAAAAGTCGGATCTAGCTCGAGGCAGGAGTGTTTTGGTTCGTGTTGGTTAGTGTGCCTTCGTGGATCGTCTTTAGTTTTCTGGACAAAAGGAACGATCCACGAAGTCACACGAACTAAACACGAAACTCGTTACCGCCGAAATCGACTTTTGAGGCAAAGCCGGCCAAGCGGGGACATTCAAGGCACAACTCACTTGAAATCGGTCGCTTCGCTCCCCTTATCAACCTATAAGCAGCGCGTTGGCCTTTCACTACAACCGATCCAACCTTCCGCCATCGACTCTGATGGCTGCACCCTGGACAAACCGCGCAGCGTCTGAAGCGAGAAATGCGATCACGGCCGCCACATCTTCTGGTTGGCCTACATCGCCCGCGAAAATCTTTTCTTCACCCTTCTTCACATTCGGATTGTTCCACAACATCGGCGTGTCGATGGCTCCCGGTAAGACTGCGTTCACACGTATCCCTTTCGGTTTTCCTTCCAGTGATGCTGACCGGGTTAGGGAAAGCAGGGCAGTCTTTGCCGCTGCGTAAGGTGCCACGAGCGGTTGAGTCTCCTCAGCGTGAATGCTTGAAACATTCACGATTGTTCCGCCTGGCTTCATGTGTAGAAAGGCCTGTTTCGTGAAGTAGAACGCGCCCAACAAGTCGACATTCAAAATTCTGATCCAATCTTCGCGGTCGAGTTCCTCGAGAGGCTTGAACAACATCAATCCCGCGTTGTTAACAACAACATCCAGTCGTGAGAAACGATCTAGTGTCTTTGCCACGGCCGAGGCCACGTCCTCCTCTTTCGCAACATCGCAAGCAATCGCAAGAACCTCTGGCGCCCCCGCTGATTCGATCGCGGCGGCCGCTGCGTCTGCCTTTTTCTGATCGATGTCGGCAATCACTACCAGTGAACCCTCGGAACCAAGTCGTTTGGCGGTCGCCAGTCCAATACCACTTGCAGCGCCAGTGATGATGCTCACGCGATCCTTAAATCTCATCATCGTCGTTCTTCGCTCTCGGCATTTGCTGGTGACGTGGATTTGTCATAGATGGACAAATCTTCATTAGAATCGTCAGGCATGTCGACCGGCACGCGCAGACAGACGCTTTGAGTTGGCAGAACGCCACGCCACTCCGCAATCAACTCCCTATAAGCTTCGCCAACCGGCCGGATATTTCGATCCAGATCAAACAGACCAACCGGATGCACTCGATTATTCACCTCTCGAAGTGCAACGTCCCAATCAACCTGGTCCGTCAATGAATACCAGGTAAAGCCAACAACCGGAATGCCGTCATTACGAACACGCAGCACGTTGGCCCATTCTTTCCAGAGCCAGTCGATCGCCTCGCCGCCATTTGGGCCCTGACTCAAATTTGTTTCTGTGTGCATGACCGGCAATCTATAGCGGTCGTAGTACTGCCAGGTGATCTCTGCGTAACCAAAAATCTCGCCAGCCTGCCGTGCAGTTCCATCGCCCGCGACTCGATGTTCGTTGGTGATGTAGTAGTCATTGCCCATGATCGAATGATGCTTCAAATTGTTATCGAGAAAGAAATGATACTCCTCTCGAGTCATGCCGTTGTCCATCAGATACTCATACATCTCAGATTCGACTCTTCGGCCATAGTTCAAGTCCAGAGACAGAAACCTCTCAGCATTCATAATCTCAGCAGGCCTAATT
>DATBSH010000079.1:0-7533 GCA_036559885.1 Pyrinomonadaceae bacterium | reverse complement strand
TTCGAGAATTCCGGAACTTTCTGCTACATTGAGCCGTGATTTTGTTCGACGTTGGCTTTTTGGGAAAACCCAGCTGATAACGTCAAACATCCTAACGCGGCTGTCGCGCCCATTTTGTCAGGAGTTTGTTAATGAGATTTGGTTTCAGAACATTACTTATCACCCTCGTTGTTTTGGGTACCACCGGCTTTCTCTTTTCCTCCGTGTCTGCACAGACCACACCAGACGCGGTTATGGTTCTGCCATTTGAGAACACGACGAGCCGGGCGGAATACAACTGGGTTGGAGAAAGCTTCGCGGACGCCCTTGCCGATTTACTCAACAAACCCGGCTTGATTGTGGTTTCAAGCGATGAACGTGAGCTGGCCTACCACCGGCTGGGTTTGCCTGAGACCGTCATTCCCTCAAGAGCGACAGCAATAAAACTCGCTCGCCAGGCCAAAGCGTCGATGATAGTCATCGGAAGTTATTCAGTGACACCTCCAACTGAGTCAGCGGCGAAAAACGAAAAGGAAAAAGAAAAACTACCAAGTGACGCTTACGTGCAAGTAACAGCGCGCGTGATTAAGGTCAATGAAGGTCGAACGCTCGGCGAAGTGATTGATGGTGGTTGGGCCACCCGGCAGTTCGATTATGGCGGTCTCTTAACAGCTCTTCAGGAAATCCACGGCCGACTCGCCTATCAGATCCTTTATCAACGTGACAAGGCGTTGCCTTTTTCACAGAACCAAATCATTCAGGAGGCGACAAAGATCCCGCAACGCGCATTCGAGGCGTACGTCAAAGGTGTTCAAGTTGGCCCACGAGACGTCGCTCGAGCGAACTATCTGAAGAATGCGATGCGCTTTTATGCTGACGCTAATGGTGGGGCGGTCTATCCCCAGGCTGCGTTTGAACTCGGACGCTACTACATGAGCGAAGGTAATTGGAAAGACGCTACTGAATACTTCTCGAAACTGCAGAAGAAGGATCCGCATTATACGGAAGGAGCCTTCTACGCAAGTCTTGGTTATGCGAAGTTGGGTGACTATGGTCGGGCTCTCGCCACGATTGTGCCACTTTCCTCTGACGTGCCTCTAATTGGCGTCTACAACAACGCCGGGGCGGTAGCGATACAGGCTGGCAGAGAGAACAAGAATCAGGAAGAGAAAACCCGTCTCTTCGGTCAGGCGATAGAGTTTCTAGCGCGGGCGGCAGAATCTGCCCCTGAAGATCATATGGTGCATTTCAATTATGGATACGTGCTGTTTTTGACGGGCAAATTCGCCGCGGCTGCTGAGCAGTTGGGTAAGGTAATCACCGGCGATCAGCGGAACGGCCAAGCTTATTTTTTGTTGGCGAAAGCATTTGAAAAGTCAGGCAAACCTGAAGCGGCCACGGCCGCGGATGATCAGGCGCGGCGGTTTCTGCAATCGGCCTACGCGAAGTGGGAAACAGAATGGCAGAAGTCGCAGAGCACAAGCGCCGTTAATGTTCGAATGCGCGACGTGTTGAACCGCGATGACGTCGTTGGTCTCGCACGACAGCAGGCGATTTTGGCGAGTACCAGTACTCCCGCGTCTGCCTCGGAAGACTTACTGGCCAAAGCGCGCGATCTTTACCAGGCAGGACGCGATGATGAAGCGCTTCCCGAGCTACATCGAGTTGTAATGATTGAGCCGACAAACGCCGAGGCGTATCTCCTCAGTGGTCGAATCAATCTTCGACGCAGTGATCAGGAAGCAGCAATTGCCGCACTTAAGACGGCGATCTTCTGGGATCCCAAATTGATCGACGCTCACATACTCCTGGGAAGAATTTTCCTCGAACGTGGAGACAAGTCCGAAGCCAAAAAATATGCGACCGCTGCGATTTCGATTGACGCAAACAATCAGGAAGCGATCGCGTTGCAGCGACAGGTCACGAGGAGCAATTAAGGCAAGGATGAGGGATGGAGGATGAAGGATGAAGGAGCGGACCTTCATCCTTCATCCTTTATCTTTGCTCTTTTGTGGCACGGAAGGTGCTCAAAGGGAAACCGGCATGCACGGAATAACGAAACACGTTGCCCGTGCCCCCGCCGCCAACATCCCTCTGAGCGCCGCCTGCCGCTGCGCCAGCTACCTTCCGAGCAGTCCTTCAGTGCTTCCCCCCGAAATATGAACCCAGTCAGGAATGACTGGGTTCTCCCGCATTTTGATGGAGTTTTTTCGGTGTAATTCCTGCGCTAACTCAAATTCACAAAACGTGTCGGACGGACGGTTTTTGTCACTTTCAGGGTGACGAATTCTGTCTTTTTGCACGATTTCGGGACCGATTTAGAGAGGCTTCATGCCGCTAATCAATGCGCTCTCAAAAATATTTCTTTCGGATCAGGCACTAGCACTTCGCGTGGCTAAACGAGCGTTCGACTTGGTCCATCTTATCGTGCGGATCTTGAGTTAATCGGCCTCCCGAAGCAGAGTCAGGATTTAGCGTCATTCAATAAAGACCCACCTCAGCGCGACTCGGCTTTGCCAGTTTTAAGGCCGACTGCGCTCTCTTCAAATGGTCTGTTAAACTCGGCGCGATGTCTGCGGTATCGGCCACGTCGCGTCAACGAGTAAGTTGGATTAGAACTGTCGCCTCACGCGCTGAGGTCGAGACTCCCGCACTAGTCGACTGGGCGGCGGCCGTCGGCACTGCACTTCTCTTAATCCTTTCCTTTCCAGATTTTGACTTAGCGCCATTAGCCTGGGTTGGTCTAATTCCCCTGCTAGTGGTGATCGCTCGTCATCCTAATCCTGTTCGCGCCCTTATTCTTGGTTGGACGACAGGCACGATCTTCTTTTATGGCTCGTGCTACTGGCTGACCTACTCAATGATTCACTACGGTGGTTTGCCGGCAGTCGTTGCGTACCTGCTACTTATTCCAGGAGCACTTCTCGTCGGGCTTTTCCCTGGTCTGTTCGCTCTGGTTCTCGCCCTCGCAATACGAAGCTGGGGATTAAAGGCGCTGCTGCTCGCCCCACTCATTTGGGTGGCGACGGAATATGCGCGACTCGGCGTCACAGGCCAACTGTGGAATGCGATGGGATATTCGCAGGCCTACTATCCGTCGTTAATAGAGACGGCGCGTCTCGGGGGCGTTTATGCCGTCAGCTTTCTTATTGTTACTGTGAATTCCACGATTGGGTTTGCGTTAACAAAGCGAACACCGGGAGGGCTCCTGATCGCTCTGGTGATTCTAATGTTATGCGGGGCCATCATCGTCAATGAGCATTTTAATCGCGTCATTGATTCGGGTAGTGATTCTCATCGGCATCTCACCATAATTGCCCTGCAGCCTAATGTCCCTATGCAGCTGGTCAAGACAACGGAAGAGATGGAACAACTATTCGAACGCCATCTAACGATGACTACTCAAGCACTCAACTCGGAGCCGGCACCAGACTCAGCTGCCTCATCTACCTCGGCCTCAGCTCGGTTAGTGATCTGGCCGGAATCGCCCATGAACTTCACCTACACTTCAGACGAGAAGTTCAAACAGACAGTCAGCCAGTTCGCGATCGATAATCGGACCACACTTCTTTTTAACACTCAAGAGCCGGCACCGGCTGGAGGCACCTACAATTCAGCGGTCCTAATAAATGAAAAAGGCCGCATGATCTCTCAGTATGATAAGATTCGGCTGCTGCCGTTTGGCGAATACGTGCCGCTCCCGCGCTGGTTACCGGGAGCATCTTTGATAACTGCCATTGTCGGTGATTTTACGCCTGGCTCGAACTACACGTTGATGCCTGTGGGAGACAATCGAAAAGCTGGCGTTTTCATCTGCATTGAATCCGCATATCCGTCAATTGCGCGAACCATGACCAAGGGTGGCGCAGATGCTTTAATCAACATCTCGAACGATGGGTACCTTGGACCAACTGCAGTAATGCGGCAACACCTGGCCAACGCGGTCTTTCGGGCTGTGGAGAACGATCGGACTGTGGTTCGCGTAACGAACAGTGGTATCACGGCGCTTATTCAAGGCGACGGACGGATATTAGACCAGACGAAAGGCTTTGAACCTGATGTTCGCGTTTGGCGGCTGTCAGAATCCTTTAACGCCGACACGTTTTACACAAAGCACGGCGACCTGTTCGCCATGTTTTGTTTAGCTGTAACGACGGTGACTGCTATTTTCGCTTTCATGGTAAGAAGGAAGGAATCTACGAACTTAAGATGATCGAGACTTTATCAATTCAGGATTTAAGAAACTCATATGACGACCTGCGCGGTCGTGTAGAACAACTCGGGAGGTTTCTTTGATGTTCCCGCTCGCCGGGAAGAATTAAGCCGGATCGAAGCCCAGGCGTCGGCTCCTGATTTCTGGAACGATCAGGAAGCCGCGCAAAAGTTATTGCAGGAACGCAGCCGGCTCGAACGAAAGATCCAACGCCAGGAGAACTTCCAGTCACAGATAGACGACGCTGGCGTGCTCTTTGAATTCGCGGAAGAAGACGAAGCATCACTCAAGGAGCTTGGCGCACTCATCGAGCGCCTTCAGCACGACTTGAGCCAGGCCGAGACAGAGATGCTGCTTTCAGGAGAGAACGACTACCGCAACGCGATCTGCACCATCCATCCAGGAGCCGGAGGCACTGAATCACAAGATTGGGCCGAAATGCTGCTCCGGATGTATTTGAAATGGGCCGAACAGCGTGAATTCAAAACCGAGATTCTTGAATATCAACCAGGCGAGGAGGCGGGACTGAAGAGCGTCACATTTCGAGTAGAAGGCGAATATGCCTACGGATTATTGGCCGCCGAAGCAGGCGTACACCGGCTTGTAAGAATCTCTCCCTTCGATCAAGCTGCTCGTCGACATACCTCGTTTGCGTCTCTCTTTGTCTATCCTGAAATTGACGAAGACATTGAAGTAGAGATCAACGAAAAAGATCTACGCGTTGATACTTACCGTTCAACCGGTGCTGGCGGACAACACATCAACACCACTGACTCCGCCGTCCGCATCACACACCTGCCGACCGGCATAGTCGTTTCCTGCCAGAATCAACGTTCACAACACCAGAATCGCGCAGTGGCAATGCAAGTTTTGCGATCGCGTCTATATGAACTGGAGCTGGAGAAACGGCAGGCGGAAACGGCTCAGCTTGAAGCGAATAAAGCTGACATCTCTTTTGGTTCACAAATTCGAAGCTACGTGCTGGCGCCATATCAACTGGTGAAAGACACGCGCACCAAACTTGAACGAGGAAACGTCGAAGCCATCCTGGCGGGCGACATCGACGACTTCATCACCACTTACCTGCTTTCGAAGAAAGCTTCATAGTTCGCGATGGCAACTACCCAAATTGAAGAAAAGCCCCGAGTGATTACACCGCGCGCGAATCGCTTCAACGAGATCCTCGCCATCTTGTTAGTCGCATTCGGAATTTTGCTACTGCTCTGTTTGATTTCGGCTCCGTTCTACCCTAACGATCTTTCGTGGAATTCAGCCGGACAAGCAGAGACTCACAACTGGGCCGGAACAATCGGCGCAAACGTCGCTGCAACCGTTTTTCAGTTCATCGGCTTGGCTGGGTATCTTCTGCCGCTCTTGTTATTCGCGGCGGCGTGGCGGCGTTTGCGAACGACCAATTTTCACAGCCTGTGGTCGCGCCTGGTCGGATTAACGGTTTTGGTTATCGCAGCTTCGGCGCTGCTCTCTATCTCCAATATCCATCCATTGTTCGACTCGAGCGTTCAACCTGGCGGATTGTTGGGAGCAGTGGTCGCTCAAGTTCTAACGGGTGGACTTAATAAGGTCGGCGCTACGGTCTTGCTGATTGCGATCGCTGCTAGTGGGCTGCTGCTCGCGACCAACTTCTCTTTCATTCGCTTCTACGAACTCATTTCGGAGTCAGTCGCAAATCGATTTGCTTTTGTTCCGGCTATACCTAATCGGTTTAAAGCTTGGCGTCAGAAGCGTGGGGAAGAGGTTGCACTAAGAAAAGCGAAGAAACTCGCCATCAAAGCTGAACAGGAAGCCGCACGTGGCACGCTTCGTCAGACCTTGAATCTCAGCCCGGCTGAACGTGTCGCCGAGTTCATGAAGGAGCCTGTCCAACAAAAGACCGAGTCGGTCTTGCTTCGCGCAGAACCTCTCAGCCCAACATCGCCGCCGCAGGCAACCGCTGCAGTCGCTGGTGTGGGAGCAGCCGGCGGCATTGGACCTCAACGTGCGACGGTGGTGACGGACCGGTCCGGAAGACGCTCAATATTTCCGAGTTCGGGATCAACTCCGTACATCGACGATGACGCTACTCCAGAAAGTATGGTTAGAGGCGCGTCGGTCTTGCGAACAAAGGTCGAAGCTCCAGCAACTGGTAAATTGCCATTCGATGCGACGCGTCGGGTTAATTACAGCGACTACTCGCTGCCACCGCTCGAGTTTCTCAACGAAGCGCCACCGCATAGTGAACAGGCTGATGCCGAACTTCTTGGCTTAGCGACTCGACTGGCTGAGAAATGCAAAGAGTTTAATGTCACGGGCCAGATCAAACACATTTGTCCAGGCCCCGTAGTAACCACTTACGAGTTCAAGCCGGATCCTGGCGTGAAGTACTCGCGGGTAGTGTCGCTGGTTGACGATCTTTGCCTGGCGCTGAAAGCTGAATCGATCCGGATCGATCGCATGCCGGGTAAACCGCATGTCGGCATCGAGGTTCCTAATCCACGCCGAGAGACTATATTTCTGCGCGAAGTCATCGAGTCGCGCGCATTTCGCGAGTCGGCCTCAAAACTGACTATAGCGCTGGGAAAGACGATCGATGGGCTGAATTACGTCGCAGACTTAGCGAAGATGCCCCACCTGTTAATTGCGGGAACAACTGGCGCGGGTAAGTCTGTTGGCGTGAACGCGCTAATCGTCTCGATTTTGTATCGAGCCCGTCCAGACGAAGTTAAGTTCATCCTGATTGACCCGAAGCGTCTGGAATTGGGTTTGTACGAAGACATACCGCATCTGGCCGCACCAATAATCGTCGATCCGAAGCTGGCCTCGAGATCGCTGAAATGGGCGGTGTCTGAGATGGAACGTCGATATAGGGATCTCGCTGGTTGGGGAGTGAGAAATATCGACGGCTACAACACAGAGATCATGCGGCGCAATCTCGTTAAGGAATACGACGAGAACGGCGATCCATGGAAACCGCTTCCCTACATCGTCATCATCATCGATGAATTGGCTGACCTGATGATGACCTCGGGACGCGAAGTTGAGGACTCTATTACGAGGCTGGCGCAGATGGCGCGTGCCGTTGGGATTCATCTTGTGCTGGCTACGCAACGACCGTCAGTAGATGTCATAACAGGATTAATCAAGGCGAACTTCCCTTCCCGCATATCTTTCCGGGTATCGTCGAAAGTAGATTCACGAACGATCATCGACACAAACGGCGCCGAGCAGTTGCTCGGACGCGGCGACATGCTGTTCCTTCCACCAGGAACGTCACGTTTAATTCGCGTACATGGTGCCTACATTGATGAAACTGAGATAGGTCGAATCGTCGCGCACTCAAAAGC